>JAOPYO010000378.1 GCA_025964575.1 Actinomycetes bacterium | reverse complement strand
ACTCAGCGAGCAATGCGTTCCTCAACGCGCCGCCCTCACCGGTTCGTCACCTGCTGAAGACCAGGTCAAAGGGTAGAGCGCCAGTGAAAGCCTGGCACTCTACCCGGGCCTTTTGCCGAAAGGCAGGTCGATGGCGGTGCCGTACAGGCGGGACACACGGAGCCTGATCACCATCCGCCGGTCCGCGACCATGTTCTCCAGGAAGGCGGCCTCGTCCTCTGGCCGGTCGAAGGCCGGCCGCATGCCGAGTAGTTCCCGCCCGGGCTCATCCCCAGGCACCGTGCTCACCGCCGAGAGTTCGGCCTCGGCCTCGGCGACGACGAACGACATGAAGTCTCCACCGGAGACGTACAGGGCGCTTCGGGGGTCTCTTCGCAACTGGCGCACCTTGGCACGGTCGGCCGTCGTGCTGATTCGTACAATGCGTTCCGTCGCGTCCCAGACGTAGGCCACGGTCGACAGGTGCGGGTGGCCGTTGCGTTTGTTCACCGCCAGGGCACCCATCCGGTGAGCGCCTAGCAGCTGCGCGAGCTCGTCATCTGAGAGAGCCAGAGGCCCAGGACCCCTGCCCGGCCCGTAGGTGTTCTCGTCCTTCACTGTCTGAGGCATGTGGTCAGCTCCTATGTTCTGCCTGGTTACCCATTTGAGGTACTTGAGGTAACGGTGCGTCATACCGCGGCGGGGGATGCGGGCTCCGTGGTGGCCTGATCGCTTTCGGCCGTGGTCTCCGGCTGTGCTGAGGCCTTCGGCTGCCGCAGGATGGTGATGGCGAGGATGAATGCGGTGGCGAGCAGGCCCGCACCGATGCCGAACGCGAGGTGGAAGCCGCCGGTCAGCGCCGACGCGGTGGTGTGCCCGTCGGTTCGCAGGTCCTTGGTGTGTGCGGTGGCCAGGGTGGTCAGCACCGCGACGCCGAGGGCGCCGCCGACCTGCTGGGTGGTGTTGAACAGCCCCGAGGCGACTCCGGCGTCGCTGGGGCTTGCACCGGACATGCCGAGGGTGGTGTTTGCCGAGAGTGCCAGGCCGCCGCCGCCGATCAGCAGCATGGTCGGCAGCAAGTGCACGGTGTAGTCGGCGTGGACGGGCAGGCGGGTGAGCAGGCCGAGCGCCGCGACCAGCAGGGCGAGTCCGGTGAGTAGGACGTTGCGTTCGCCGAAGCGGACGGCTAGCCGGGCCGAGAGGCCGAGGGACACTGCCGCGATCATCACGGCTGCCGGGAGCATGGCCAGGCCGGTGCGCGCGGCGCCGTAGCCGAGCACGTTCTGCATGTACAGGGCGATGAGGATTTGGAATCCGAACATGGCGGAGATCATCAGGACTTGGATGAGGTTGGCGCCGGAGACGTTGCGCGAGCGGAACATGCGCAGCGGCAGCAGCGGGTCGGCGGCCTTCGCCTGCCGCACAACGAACGCGGCGAGTAGGACGGCGGCGAGGGCGGCGAGGCTGGTGGTGTGTGCTGAGCCCCAGCCGTAGCGGCTGGTCTCGACGATCGTGTAGACGCCGAGCATCAACCCGGCGGTGACCAGGAAGGCGCCCAGGACGTCGGCTCCTGCGCCGAGCCCGGGTCCACGGTCGGACTCCAGCACCCGTACGGCCAGGACTATGGCCGTGACGCCGAGAGGCAGGTTGATGAAGAAGATCCAGTGCCAGTTGAGGGCCTGGGTGAGGGTCCCGCCGAGCACCTGTCCGATCGAGGCGCCGGCGGCGCCGACGAAACTGAAGGCGCCGATGGCTTTGCCTCGCTCGCGCGGCTCAGGGAACAGCGTGACGATCATGCCCAGGCTGACCGCGGAGGTCGCCGCCCCGCCGATGCCCTGTACGAATCGCGCGGCGATCAGCATTTCCTGGCTGGTGGAGAACCCGCACACCAGTGACGCGGCGGTGAACAGGGCCAGGCCGGCGATGAACATGCGCTTGCGGCCGATCAGGTCGCCAAGCCGTCCGGCGAGCAGCAGAAGGCCGCCGAAGGCGATCATGTAGGCGTTGACGGTCCAAGTCAGGTTGGCGGGAGAGAAGCCCAGGTCGTGCTGGATAGCCGGCAGGGCCACGGTCACGATGCTGCCGTCGAGGATGATCATCAGCATTCCGGCGCACAGCACGGCGAGGGCCAGCCAGCGGGATGCGGGAGGTGCGTTGTGGGGCATGGGGTCGTCTCCTGCGTCGATGAAGCAACAAGAGAGACCGTAGCAGATAGTTTTGTTATAGACGATCTATTGTGGACCTAACTTTTTTTCTGTCGAGCCCGCCGTACCGGCCGCCCGGACTCCACAGGGGTGGACAGGTGTCCCCCGACCAGTCGCGTGAGCGCGTCCATGAGCACCCCGCGCTGTTCCTCTGGGAGGGCGTCGAGCACGTCGCGATGCACACGATCGGCGATCCGTGTCCCCTCGTCTACGGCCCGCCGACCTGCATCGGTCACCGCGATGATCCGGGCCCGGCGGTCCACGCTCGACGGTCGGCGTTCTGCGAGCCCCGCCTTCTCCAGTTCGTCGACCGTGACCACCATCGTGGTCTTGTCCAGATCGGCAATCGCCGCCAACTCGATCTGCGTCCGTTCCGTCTCCAGCGCGTGGAACAGCACGCAGTACCCACGAGGCGTGATCCCGAGTTCGGTGAAGGCCGCTGTCATTTGGGTCGCCAGCACGTGGCTGGCATGGGTCAGCAGGTAGGACAGGTCTGGGACCGTTCGGGTGGGCGCGCTCATGGTCATGTGGCAAGCCTACCAAGTACGTCTGCTATTAGATTATCTGCTACATGAACCATTGCTCAGGGAGACGTTCGTCGACGCCCAGGTGGAGCGGTACTGGCAGCTACTGGCGATCAACGGCCGCCTGCCGCAACCGGCGGCCGTTCCCAGCTTCGAGTGGCTGATCGCCGCCCTCCGCGCGGACAACCGCGCCCGGCCGACCCAAGGGAATACCGCACCTCCGGAATAAGCGCGCTGCCCCAGTGAACTGAGCGGGTTGCATCTGATGCAGCACTCGACCTGATCGGCTAAGGCCGAAATCGCAGGTCAGGTTGGCGCTTCAGAACATTCCGTTGGGGATCTCCGCTGGCTCTGGCACAGGTTGGACGACGTCCCAGTGCTCGGCGATCAGTCCGTCCCGCAGCCGCCAGATGTCGACGACCGCGGTGCCGCGCTGATCGCCCGGCGCGCCGATCAACATGATGCGCCTGGGCCTGCATCCGGACGGGTTCGCACCCCGTCTGCTCAACCTGGCGCAGGTGCGGGGATTCCTGCTGCCACGGTTGGCTCGGCAGGTTCAGCGGACTGGGGATCCCCAGCTGAGCGAGCTCTATGCCGAACTCGTCTCCTATGGCGTTCCCGACAGGCTCGAGCCACCCGACCCGGCCGACATCGCCCTGCCCATCCGGATCCGGCATCGAGGGATCGACCTGAGCTTCCTCAATACGATCACGACGTTCGGTGCCGCTTACGACATCACGCTCGAAGAGATCGCGATCGAGGCATACTTCCCCGCGGATGCGCGCACCGCCCTCGCACTGCGAGATGGCGCCGAGGTGGTGGCGCGGAATAACGCACCCTCCGAATGAGCGCACTGCCCCAGTACCCACTCTGGTGTGCCGCCCTCGCGGTGTTGTGTTCGCTGCCAACCGGGGCCGCAGGCCTCAGCCCGGCCGATTCAGAAGAGAGAGGCCCCGCTGACACCTCGCTCGAAGTCGAGCAGGTGCTGCTTTGTCGGCAGGCCGCCGCCGTAGCCGGTGAGGTGGCCGGTGGAGCCCACGACGCGATGGCAGGGCACGATGATGCCGATCGGATTCTTGCCGTTGGCCAGGCCCACGGCCCTGGCCGCGGTGGGCTGCCCGATCTGGTCGGCGAGCTGACCATAGGTGATCGTCTCGCCGTAGGGGATGTCTCGCAGGGCGGTCCATACCCGTTGCTGGAATGGAGTGCCGGCGAAGACCATGGGCAGGTCGAAGTCGGTTCGCTGCCCGTCGAAGTAGGCCCGCAGCTGGTTTGTGGCTTCGGCGAAAGGTTCGGTGTCGGGTTCACCGAAGGTCTCCGCCGGGGGCCGGTGCCGTTGCCGATGCATGTAGAGACCGGCGAGGGTCCCATTGACCGCCACGAGGGTGAGCGGGCCGACAGGGCTGTCCACCACGGTATGCGTCCTGTGTTCCACCAAAGTCATCGGGGTCCTTCGCGCGGGTCTGGCCGGAACGGGAGTTCAGGCGGCGGGTAGGCGGTTGATGGGGTGTTCGCCGGTGGCCCAGAGGTATTGAACGGCATAGGCGCGCCAGGGCCGCCAGGCGGTGGCGTGGCGGGTGAGTGCGGCCGGGGTGACGGGGAGGCCGAGCTCGCGGGCGGCGACGCGGATTCCGAGATCGGTGGGGATGAAGGCGTCGGGGTCGCCGAGGGCGCGCATCGCGATGGTCTCGACGGTCCAGAGTCCGAGTCCCGGCAAGGCCGAGAGTTGCGCGCGGGCTCGGTGCCAGTCACCTCCGACGCTGAGGTCGATCTCGTCGGCGGCCAGGGTGGCGATCAGCCTGGTGAGCGTGGTGCGGCGCACCTCGGGGAGGGCGAGCGCCGCCGGATCCAGCGAGGCCAGCGCCACCGGACCGGGGAAGAGATGGGTGAGGCCTCCGCCGGGGTCTGTGATCGGCTCGCCGTGGGTGGTGACCAGCCGGGCGGCGTGGGTGCGGGCCGCTGCGGTGGACACTTGCTGCCCGAGCACCGCGCGCACCGCGAACTCGAACGCGTCGACGGTGCGGGGCACCCGGCGGCCGGGGTCCTTGTCCACAAGGGGGGCGAGCACCGGGTCGCCGCGGAGCAGATCGTCGACGGCGACGGGGTCGGCGTCGAGGTCGAGCAGACGCCGGCATCGGCTGATCGCGGTGGAGAGGTCGCGGAGGTCGGTGAGGGCCAGCTGGCAGCCGACGTGGTCGGGCAGCGGGCGCAGGGTGACGATGCCATGGCCGTGTGGCAGGCGCAGGGTGCGACGGTAGGCGTCGTCGCGCCACTCCTCCACCCCGGGTACGGCGGTCGCGGCGAGGTGGCCGAAGAGGTTGGCGGGGCACAGCGGAGCCCGGAATGGCAGCCGCAACGACAACACCCCGGGGGTGGCCGCCGGGCGTCCGCGGGCGACGCGATTCCGTAGCTGGGTCGGCGTCAGGGCGAAGACCTCCCGCACGGTGTCGTTGAACGTCCGGATGCTGGCGAACCCGGCGGCGAAGGCGACGTCGCCCATGGGCAGGGTGCTGGTCTCGATCAGCAGCCGGGCGGTCTGGGCCCGCTGTGCCCGTGCCAGCGCGAGCGGGCCCGCTCCGAGTTCGGCGAGCAACTGCCGTTCGATCTGCCGCGTGCTGTAGCCGAGTTGTGCGGCCAGGCCAGGCACACCGTCGCGGTCGACGACCCCATCAGCGATCATGCGCATCGCCCGCGCCACGACGTCGGCGCGTTGGTTCCACTCCGGCGAGCCCGGGCTGGCGTCGGGCCGGCAACGCTTGCACGCCCGGAACCCTGCCAGCTGTGCCGCGGCGGCGCTGGGATAGAAGCGCATGTTCTCGATCTTGGGCGGCACCACCGGGCAGCTCGGCCTGCAGTAGATGCCGGTGGTGATCACCGCGCCGAAGAACCAGCCGTCGAACCGGGCGTCCTTGGACTGCACGGCTCGTATGCATCGGTCCACGTCGTCATGCATACCGACAGCATCGCCCGTGGCCACCCTTCTGTGCTAGCGAAAATCCGACATGACCCTGATCGTCGACCCCGGCGCCGATGCGGTCGCAAACTCGCCAGACCTCACCTGGTATCCGCTGCTGAACTGCTTCCCATGATCCTTTCCCATTCGGAGGCGGAACCTCCGGTCCGCGCACCGCACTGTCTCCCGCTGCTGCTCGCCTGCGGGGGATCCTTCCTCGCGTTTCTCGATGTGACGATCACCAACCTCGCCGTGCCCGCCCTGGCCCGTGACTTCGGCGGGGTCGATCTGACGTCGCTGTCATGGGTGGTGACCCTCTATACGATCCTGCTCGCTGCGCTGCTGGCACCGGCCGGGCGGATGGCCGATGTGCTCGGGCGCCGCCGGCTGTTCGCCGTGGGGGTCACGGTGTTCACGGTCGCGTCCCTGATGGCGGCGATCGCCCCGACGTTCGGACTGTTGCTGGTGGCCCGCGCGATACAGGCTGTGGGAGCGGCGGCGTTGATGCCCGCCTCGCTGGCGTTCGTACTGGCCGACACTCCCGCGGCGCGGCGGGGGAGCGCGATCGGCCTATGGAGTGCCGCCGCCTCGGTGGCGGCGGCGCTGGGGCCGGCCCTGGGCGGGGTCCTCGTCGACGCGTACGGATGGCGCTCGCTCTTCTTCGTCAACGTGCCCGCAGGGGCTCTTCTCGGCTGGCTCGCGCTGCGGCTACCAACGGTCGCGACCACCCGGACGCGCTTGCCCGACGTCACCGGCACCGCGCTGCTGACCGGCGGGATCGCTCTGCTGGTCCTGGGCGTGACCCAGGGCCAGAGCTGGGGATGGGCGCAGAGCCCGACGCTCGTGTGCCTCCTTGGCGGCACGACGGCAGTTATCGTTGCCCTCGTACGCTCGTCGCGGCATGCCGAACCAGCGGTACAGATCAGCCTCTGGCGCAGCCGTACCTACGCGAGCGCGAACGTCGTCTCGGCGCTTTTCGGAGCCGCGCTGTACGCGTCGCTGCTGCTCGGCGCGCTGTTCCTCACCGAGGTGTGGCACTACTCCGAGCTTCAGGCGGGTCTGGCCATGACTCCGGGCGCCATCGCGTCAGCCGGTGTGGGCATCTCCGTCGGCCGCCTGGCACGGCGGCCTTCGCCACGGACTTTGACGGTGATCGGCGCGCTCGTGCTCGCCGCCACCAGCGGGGTGCTCGCGCTGTGGCTCCCCACAGAGCCGCACTTCCTGGCTGTCTGGCTCCCCACGGGCCTCATCGGCGGCGCGGGGATGGGCGCGGTCAGCGTCGGTGTCTCCAGCGCGGCGGCGTTCTCGGTGCCGCCGCCGAGCTTCGCGGCCGGCACCGGCTTGAACATCGCGGCGCGCCAGGTGGGAGGTGCGCTGGGGGTCGCCGTCCTCACGGTTCTCCTCGCCGGACGTGCTCCCGGCGGCGGTGCGGCTGTTTTCGCGCACGTCTATCTCTTCTGCGCACTGGCCTGCCTCGCCGCCGCGGCGGTCGGCACCCGCCTCATCCTCATGGCCCCCGTGCCCGTACCCGCGACGGCGCCCGCCGAGACCAGCCTTGCGAAGGGAGCATGACCATGGAAACAGACATCACCCACCTGCGCGAGAGGCACGATCCGTACTGCTGGTGGCCCGCCGAATCGGCGACGCTGATGCGCTCCGCTCCATGGCGACGCCTCGTCGTCCTCGGGGACAGTGTCGCCGCCGGCATACGGGAGCCACTGGACGGCTACCGCGACCTGGATGCCGCTGCGCGCGTTGCCGAGGCGCTCGGCGCGGTGCACCCGTCGTTCAGCTATCACAATCTCGGAGAGCGGGATCTGCGCGCCGCCGAGATCCGCGACAGGCTGTTGCGCTCCGCACTGGAACTCCGGCCTGATCTGGCGATCGTCGCGGCCGGGGGCAACGATGCTCTGCGACGGTCGTTCGACGAAGAGCGGTTCAACGATGAGCTGACCGCCATCGTCGGACCGCTCGTCGCCCAAGGCGCGCAGCTTGTCACCATCGGGCTCTTCGACCTTGCGCGGACCCTACGCCGGCCCGATGGCGGAGCGTTTCGACCGGCTGGACGCGCTCACCAGCCGGATCGCGGCTGAACACGGCGGGGCCCACGTCGACAACCACAGCCATCCGCTTGCCGCCGACCCCGGCATCTTCGCCGGCGACCGCATCCACTGCAACGCACGCGGCCATGCGGTAGCGGCCGCGAACCTGGTCAAGGCGCTCGCCGTACTGCTGACGAAGGGGACGTCTGTGCGGCGCTCGGCCAGTCCGTAAGCCGATCCCCGCAACGAACACACGGCCGGAGGCTCGACCAGAGACGCCGACCAGCGCGGATACCGTGACAGGGACAGGGACGTTCAGGGCCGGATGAAGATGCCGATCCCATTGGCGACCGCGCGTTCACTGCCGTCGGAGGGGTTGTTCCGTACGGTCGCGGCAGACTGGCCTGGCTCACGTAGCGTGAACGTTGAGGAACCTCCGCTGTCGAGATTCACCGCGTCGTCGGCGCCCAGCCGGCTGAGCAGCGCGGACAGCTCAGCGATGGTCGCGCCGCCGCTCTTCTCCGAGCGGCCGTCGACCACCACCAGGTACATCCGCTGCCCCTTCTGGCCCACTCCGGCGGCGGTGCGCGGCGCGGCGCTCACGGTGTCCAGGTCGGTCAGGGGCTGTCCGTTGCGCAGGATCGGGTATCCGCCCACGGCGAACTGGAATCGCCCGGGCACGTCCGAGGTCAGGTGATATCCGGGCAGGTCCGAGGCCAGGTGATAATCGACGCTGACCAGGTCGCCCGGTCGCATGGTGCGCAGCGCGTCGGCCCCCTGTTCCCGGCCCACGAGAACAGTCGTGTCCGGGGGGATCGCACCCTCGCCGATCGCGTCGCCGACGTGGGTCACCATGCCGCGCGCTACGGTCACTTCGGCGATGTCGGCGCTGCACGGGGCGCCGCGCCTGGTGTCGGTGCCGCAGGTCGCCCGGATCCGCGACATCGTCCCCCAATCGCTGGTGAACGCCCCGATCCCATCGACGGGCAGTGCGTACTGGTTGAGGCCGCGCAGGTCGAATCTGGTCTGGCCGGCCCGGATCGTTCCGGCCAGGTGCAGGCTCGCGACCCGAGCCACCTGGTCCACGCCGATCCCGATGACGTCCTCGGTCGAGGTTCCGGCCGGCAGGGCCGGACCGAAGCGTTGGCCGTTGGGGACCGCGCCCTTGCGATCGTGGCCGTCGGCCACCTCCGGACCGTTGGCGGATCCGGTCGGGGTGACTCCGGTGTGGCTCTCGTGGATGTTGAAGAAATCACCGTTGACGCCTGCCAGCGCGTGTTGGGTGTTGACCATGTCGGTAACCGTTCTACGGGCTGCGACGGCGGGTGGGTGCAGCAGGTCGACGGAGACATGCGGGTTGCCCAGGTCGACCTCCAGGAGGTAGCCCAGCGCCGTGCCATGTGAGGTTTTCGTCCGGAACGTCTGGAACAACACCCCGGGCGAGATGTGATCGATCCTGGTGAACCGCATGGCCGTCGGAGGGCCCGCGGCCGCCGGAGCGGCGCCTGCGAGCAACATCGCGGCGCACGCGACGAGAGGTGGCAGTGCGGGCAAGGTCTTCCGCAGCACAGGCAAGGCCCTTCTTCCAGACCTTCGAGTCCGTTGATCATCACCGAGGGTTTGTGAGCAAGTGATGACTCAGTGTGACCTAGAGCTGCGTGGAATACCGGTAGTGGACGTGCTGCCGAAGCCGGGTGTCGCCAAGCTGGGAATCGGGTGGCCGCGCCGCCGGATCAACCTCACCCGATCAGGGCGGGTATCGTCACGACCGATGCGGAGCTGGTCGGCAAGGGTCTGAAGCTCGTCCAGGAAGACTTGGATCGAGGGCGTCCACGGCGCCGAGCCGGGTGACGACGGTGGTCCGGTGAAGCAGCGCCGACGCGTTGACCGGGATACGTGACGTGGGAGAGTCGGGACGGTCGGCGACCAGATCGGGGACGAGCGTGACCGCCCAGCCGGAGGCGACGCGGGCGAGCGCCGCGTAGGGGTCGCCGAGGGTTGCGCTCACGGCCGGCTCGAACCCTGCTCCATGACAGGCGGGTCACTGGTCCATCGCCTTTCGCACCTCTGCCATCAGCAGGCGGATTCGGTGCTGGTCGGTGGCTTGGACGCATTCGGCGAGCTCGCCGGCGATGCGGGCCTTGGTCTTGTCGTCGGTGAGGGACTCCAGGTTGATCTCGACATTGAGGGCGGCGGACTGGATGGCGGCCACGGCGTTGGCGGCGGCGACGCCGATATCGGAGGCCACGTTCGGGTTGGACCGGCCGGGTAGTTCCTCGGCCAGGTCGAGGGCCTCGGCGGCGGTCCATGCGATCCGCAGGGGTACGGATGCGGCGTGCTCGGTGGCGGACTGGATGGCCTCGGCGCGGCCGGGCCGGTCCTTGGGGATCCGGTAGGAGGCCATCAGCGCGGTGAACGCGTCGGCGTCGTCGGCGACCAGTTGCAGCGCGCGGCGGCGGGTGGTGCGGGCATCGGACCGGATTCGGGTGATGTGCGTGTCGTGGTCGGCGAACTTCGCCTTGCCGGTGGTCAGGTTGCACACCATCTCCACCAGGGCGGCCGCCATGGCGGCGTTCATCGCGGCCGCTGCGCCCCCGCCGGGTGCCGGGGCGTCGGAGGCCAGCGCGGCCAGCCACTCACCGACCGGCACGTCGTCAATGGCGGTCTCGTCGGCGGGCATGGTCGGGTCGGTCATGAGCGGTCACCTCGGTATCAACGCTATCGAGGCGCTCCCACCAGCCTGGACGCGCAACCCGGGATCAGACCGGGCTGCCCCAGCAGTACTCTCCGAGGCTCAGCCCTCGACCAGCAGGTTCAGTGCATCCAGCACCGCCGGCCACACCGCGGATGCCGGGTCGATCACGGCGAAGTGGTCGGCGCCGGGCAACTCCACCAGCCGGCTTCTGGCCGCCGCCTGGTACCGGCGGGACATATCCAGCGGTACCCGCTCGTCCCGATCCCCGTGGACCAGCACCACCCGTGGTGCCGGCGCGCCGAGCGCGGCCGGGTCGGTGGCCGCGTACCGCCCAGGTACCTTTTCGGGGCTGCCGCCGAGTAGCGCGCCGACGGCGTCGCCGTCCAGCCCCAGCCGATAGGCGGCGGCCAGGTCGAGGACCGGCGCCAACGCCAGCACCCCAGTCACGTGCGGAATGCTCGGAGACCGGCCGGGTGCTCCGGCCGGGAGCCGGTCGCGCAGCGCCGCCCAGACCGCGAGGTGCCCGCCGGCCGAATGCCCGGCGTACACGACCCGGCACTGATCGACCCGGCCTGGTACGGCCTGCTCGATCAGTGCCGGCACCGCGTCGGCCGCATCGGCTACGTCGGTGAAGGTGGTCGGCCAACCCCCGCCGCCACCGGTCCGCCGGTACTCCACGCTGGCCACCAGAAACCCTCGCCCGGCGAGATCGGAGGCCATCGGCCCCAGATATGCCCGGTCGTATTCGGCCCGCCAGAATCCGCCGTGCCACAGCAGCAGCAGCGGCGCAGGCCTGGGGCCGGCCGTGGCCGGGGGAAGCCTGATGTCGGCCACCAGGTCGGGGTGTGGCCCGTACGACACGGTCAGGTCGGGCGCCGGTGACGGCCTGCCGAACACGTCCCGGTTCTCAACCATGATCTGCTCCTGCCTGGATACCGGTGAGGACGGCCCAGGTGCGGGCGGTGTTCGGTCAGCGTGTCGACAGGGTAAACGACACGGCATTCTTCAGCGGATTCGGCGGAAGAACTCGCGTATGTCACCGGTCAGCAGGTCCGGTGCCTGCAGCGCGGCGAAGTGGCCGCCGCGGTCGAACTCCGACCAGTGCACGATGGTGTGCTCGCGTTCGGCGAAGGGCCGGATGGTGGAGTCCCCGGGGAAGACCGCCATTCCGGTCGGCACGGTGGACAGTTCGACCTTCCGGCCCCAGGTGGCGGCCCCCTCTTTGTAGAGACGGGCCGAGGATCCGGCGGTGCCGGTCAGCCAGTACAGCGTCACGTTGGTGAGGATGGCGTCCCGGCCGACCGCACCGACGTGGTACCCGTAGTCGTCGAACCATTCGGTGTTCCAGGCGAGTTGGCCGATCGGTGAGTCGAGGAGGGCGTACGCCAGAGTCTGCGGCCTGGTGCTCTGGATCGCCGCGTAGCCCGATCGCTCGCTATTCCACCGGCCGAGCCCCTCCAGGCGAGCCCGCTCGACCTCGCTCAGGTTCTGCGTCTCGGCCGGGTCCCCGGACGGGAAGGCGAGGAACGCGTTGACGTGCAGACCGGCGACGTGGGCCGGGTCGATCCTCGCGAGTTCGGGAGAGATCCGCGCACCCCAGTCGCCGCCTTGGGCGCCGTACCGTTCGTAGCCGAGGCGGCGCATCAGCTCCGCCCAGGCCCGCGCGATGCGCCGCACATCCCAGCCGGTGGCGGTCGTCGGCCCGGAGAATCCGTAACCCGGGATCGACGGGGCGACCACGTGGAAGGCGTCGGCCGGGTCGCCGCCGTGCGCACGGGGATCGGTCAGAGGCCCGATCACGTCCAGGAACTCGGCGACCGAGCCCGGCCAGCCATGGGTGAGGATCAGCGGCAGCGCATCGGGTTCAGGTGAGCGGATGTGCAGGAAATGCACGTTCTGTCCGTCGATGGTAGTGGTGAACTGCGGGAAGTCGTTCAGTCTCGCCTCGTACCCGCGCCAGTCGTAGGTGGTCCGCCAGTAGCCGGCCAGCTCCTTCAACCGGTCGAGCGGTACGCCGTACGACCAGCCGACGCCAGGCAGTTCGTCGGGCCAGCGGGTGCGGGCCAGCCGGTCGCGCAGGTCGTCCAGGTCGGCCTGGGGAACCTCGATGCGGAATGGGCGGATCTCGATGTCGTTGTCCATGACGGTGACGCTGTCAGCCATCGCGGCCAGTTTCGGGCCGCGATAGCTGGCAGGCTATGAGCATGTTGGAGACTTCGGCCCGCCTGCTCCGGCTGCTGTCGTTGCTCCAGGCCCGCCGGGACTGGGCCAGCGCCGACCTGGCCGAGCGGCTCGGTGTCGCGGTGCGCACTGTCCGGCGTGACGTGGGACGGTTGCGCAGCCTCGGCTACCCGGTGCACGCGACACCGGGCGTGTCGGGCGGCTACCGGCTCGGCGTGGGTGCGGCGCTGCCGCCGCTGCTGCTCGACGACGAGGAGGCGGTGGCGGTCGCGGTGGGGCTCCGCTCGGCCGCCGCCGTCAGCATCGCGGGGATCGAGGAGACCTCGGTGCGCGCCCTCACGAAACTGGAACAGGTGCTGCCGTCGCGGCTGCGGCGTCGGGTCAACGCCTTCCAGACCTACGCCGTCGCGGTCCCAGGGACCGGCCCGACGGTTGATATCGGCGTGTTGACCACCGTCACGGCCGCGTGCCGCGACCACGAGCGCCTGCGGTTCGACTACACCGGCCACGACGGGGCGGACAGCGTCCGCACTGTCGAGCCGCATCGCCTGGTGAGCTGGGGTCGGCGCTGGTATCTGGTGGCGTGGGACGTCGACCGGCGGGACTGGCGCATCTTCCGGGCCGACAGGATCCGGCCCCGCACGCCGACCGGCCCGAAGTGCGTTCCCCGGGACCCGCCCGACGGCGACGTCGTCACCTACGTCTCCCGCCGCATGGGGACCACGATGTGGCCGTACCAGGCACGGGTGCGGGTGCACGCGCCGGCCGAGGTCGTCGCCGGCCGGACGAACGGTCTGCTGGAGACGATCGACGAACACAGCTGTGTGCTGACCCTCGCCGGCGACTCACTCGGGGTGATCGTGGTCATTCTGGGCCTGCTCGACGTCGACTTCGACGTCATCGAACCGCCCCAGCTCATCGACTACATGGCCAGGCTGGCCGACCGATACCGACGCGCGGCGCATCCATCCACTCCCGACATGATCGATGCCGATCCCAGGCCATCGAAGGACTGAACCGGGTAGAGCCCCCTACCCGAGCAGAGGCTCGGGTAGGGGGCTCAGAGGCGGCTCAGGCGTTGCGGCGTCTGAGGGCGAAGGCGCCGAAAGCGAGGAACAGCGCCGTCCATAGGCAGAACACCCCGAAGCCCTGCCATGGGGAGAGCAGATCGCCGGACCCTTGGTGCGCTTGGCCGACCAGCCTCCCGGCCTCGGTCGGCAGGTAGACATGGACGTGCTTTACCAGGCTGCCTGGCAGCAGTTGGCTCAGCACGGGGAGCACCATCACGAAGGCGATCACGCCTGTGATCCCGGCCACGGTGTTCCGGAACAGTCCGCCGATCGCCATCGAGAACAGGCCGAGCATGGTGAGGTAGAGGCCCATGCCGAGGATCACCCGCAACACTCCCGGATCTCCGAGAGACACCGGTACCTTGGCGTGCAGGATCGCCACGCCCAGGAAGAACGATGCGATGGCGATCGCCTCGGTGGCGACGAAAATGAGCGCGGCGAGGACGACGGACTTGGCGGCGAGCATCGGCAGCCGCGTCGGCACGGCGAGCAGGGTGGACCTGATCGTGCCAGTCGAGTACTCACTCGTGATCACCAGCACGCCAAGGACACAGATGGTCAGCTGGCTGAGCTGGAAGCTCGCGCCCCCACCAACTCCAGCACCGCATCCACCCGCGAACGCGCAAGCCCCTGCGGAGCCAGATACAGCAGATGGTTGTAGGCACTACGGCCCGTATGCACCGCCCGCGCCTCCAACAGCGCACCGACCTGCCGCAACGGATCACGCAACCGCGCATACGGCTTGCCATCGATCGTCGCCGA
>JAOPYO010000357.1 GCA_025964575.1 Actinomycetes bacterium | reverse complement strand
GTGAGAATGAAGCGCTTCATCTTCGGGTTCCAGCGCCGAGTCTGGTGGCCGAAGTGCACACCACTCTCGAGCATCTGGCGCATGGTGACGACGGGTGCCATAGCCCGTGTTCTCCTGTCTGACCCGTATCCGGGCCATATCTCGGTTACCTGTTGCACCCGGACACACCCCGCCGCCGCTCTGCGACGGACCGAGAGATGTGCCCCGTTGACTCTGGGAGTCGGTGGCCTGCGGGCGCGTGAATTCGGCCGTGGGTGGGGGAACCCCCCTACGACCGTCCCATGAGTCTATGGGATGACCGGTCAGGTCGTGGAATCGGCCGACCACGGGCCCGGTGAGGTTATCCACAATCGCGCCGGAGGATGGCGTCCGGCGCTTCCCACGGGTCAGGCTGCGTGACATGAACGTGGTGACGATGGTGGTGTGCTGCCTGAGCCTGCTCAATGGCCCGTCCACGGTCCCAGACGCCTCCTGGCGGTGGCCGTTACAACCCAAGCCCCAGGTCCTGAGGGGGTTCTCGCCGCCCGCTCTGCCCTGGGGACCGGGACACCGGGGCGTGGATCTGGAGGCGCGGGCAGGGCAGCCGGTGTACGCGGCGGGCGCCGGGCTGATCTCGTACGCGGCGCGGCTGGCAGGCCGGGGGGTAATCGCGATCACCCACGGCTCGACGCTCAGAACGACCTATCTGCCAGTGCGGCCCTCGGTAAGGCCGGGTCTGCGGGTCGCGGCCGGAGACCGGATCGGAGTCGTGGAGAACCTGCCCGGCCACTGCGGGCTCCGGCCGTGCCTGCACTGGGGGCTGCTGCGCGGTTCTGGCTATCTCGATCCGCTGTCACTGCTGCGCCCCGTCCAGGTACGGCTGCTCCCGGTGTGGGGCGTTCCCCCCGCCGGGCATGATCCGCACCCTGTCACCCCCATGCCATACGACTCGGGAACCGTGGATGATCGGGCCCCCCAGCTCTCCAGCGGGCCGGCCCGACCGGGGCGCGGACAGGCTTCGGACCCCGCGCTGTCCCTCGCAGGCTCCTCCAGCGGGATCAAGGAGGCGAGCGGCGGCCTCGTGGCCGGGATGCTGCTGGCATTCACCGTGGTGCTGGTGTGGAGGCGCCGTCCGGTGCGCCGAAGACCCCCACGGGGCGTGATCGACCTGGCCCGAGAACGCAGACGCCGCCGATACGGATGACCTCCACCCCACTGCGATCAGGGTGGGCGTCAGGCGCGGGGGTGGGCCTGTTCGTAGGTGCGTTTGAGCCGTTCCGCCGTGACATGCGTGTAGAGCTGGGTGGTCTGCAGTGAGGCATGCCCCAGGATCTCCTGGACGCTGCGCAGGTCGGCGCCGCCCTCGAGCAGATGGGTGGCGGCGCTGTGCCGCAGCCCGTGCGGGCTGAGATCGCGTACGCCCTCGACATCGGCGATGCGGGCGTGCACGATCCGGCGGGCGCTGGTGGGATGCAGCCGGCCCCCACGGGCCCCGAGGAAGAGCGCGGGGCCGCTGCCGCCGGTCGCCAGGGCCGGCCGGCCGCGCCGCCGCCAGTCCTCGACCGCCCGGACGGCGGGCTCCCCGACCGGGACGGTGCGCTCCTTGCCGCCCTTGCCGAGCACCCGGACCGTACAGCGGTCCAGATCGAGGTCGTCGACGTCCAGCCCGCAGAGCTCCCCGACCCGGATCCCGGTGGCGTACAGCAGCTCGAGGATCGCCTGATCGCGCAGCGCCTGCGGGTCCGTATCCCCCTCCGGTGTCTCGGCGGCACCGTCGAGGAGAGCAGCGGCCTCGTCCCGGCGCAGCACGGTCGGGAGCGTCCTGAGCTGCTTGGGGGTGCCGAGCAGCGGACCCGGATCATGGGACAGCAGACCGCGGCGGTGGGCGTAGGCCGTGAAGGTGCGGACCGCCGCCGTGCGGCGGGCCAGCGTGGCCCGGGCCCGGCCCAGCGCGTGCTGGCGGGCCAGCCAGGCCCGCACCACGCCGATATCGAGCTCCGCGAGTCCGGTCACGCCTGTCGTCGCCGCGTAGCCGAGGAGGTCGCTCACATCTCCGAGGTAGGCCCGCGCGGTGTGGGCCGACAGACTGCGCTCCACCGTGAGATGCCGCTCGTACTCGGTCAGCAGGGCGGCGAACACAGGCGGTGGCTCCCCGGAGGTCATGACCACCACGCTACTTCCCGATCGCGTGCGAGCAGATCAACTGGCAGACGGTCGTTACAGCCGCCGAACACGCGTCGATGAAGACACCCAGGTCTTGGCAATGGTCTCGTGCGCCAGACGACAGCGAGTTCGCTGGGTGAGTCCGGTGCCCGGTTGGCAGACGACCTCCTTGGCCTATGGATCTCGGCGTTGCCCGGATTTCAGCCGCCGTTGACACTCGCTGCGCCGCCATCGCCTCCGCCGCTCTTCGCTCTGGGGGAACAGCTCCGCGAGGGGCGTTTCGCGACGTACGCTGCAGAACGTGAGTTGGGTGATGAGCGTGCGTCGGCCGCCGAGGTTCACCCCTCGGCGCGACGCCGGACTGTACGGTTTCGAGCGTGCGCTGGGGCATGGCGGGTTCGGTCTCGTCGCGGGCGTGGACGAGGCCGGGCGCGGGGCCTGTGCGGGCCCGCTGGTGGTGGCCGCGGTCATTCTGCGGCCCGACCGGCGCGGAGAAATCGAAGGTCTCGCGGACTCCAAACTGCTCAGCCCGCAGCGCCGGGAGGAGATCTACGCGCAGGTCGTGGCCAAGGCGGTGGCCTGGAGCGCGGTGGTGATCCCCTGCCATGAGATCGACAGAATCGGCCTGCACCGATGCAACATCGCCGGGATGCGGCGTGCCGTGACCAGGCTGACGACCCGCCCGGCCTACGTGCTCAGCGATGGGTTCCCGGTACCGGGACTGGATGTTCCCGCGCTCGCGGTGATCAAGGGTGACCAGGTGGCGGCGTGTGTCGCCGCGGCCTCTGTGGTGGCGAAGGTGACCAGGGACCGGCTGATGGTCGAACTGCACGATCGGTTCCCGGCGTACGGTTTCAACGTGCACAAGGGCTATGTCACCCGGGGACACTCGGCGACACTCGCGATGCACGGGCCTTGCCCCGAGCATCGCTTCTCGTTCGTGAACGTGGCCCGGCTGAACGGAGCACCGGCGGACGTGGCACCGGCGGACGTGGAACGGGCGTGGGATGCCGGGCAGCGAGCGGTGGAGGGCGGTATGCAGGAGAATGAATCAGAGGCCGTCGGGGGGACCGACGAATATGGCGCAGCTCTCGAGGGAGTCACCGAACAGGCAGGCGTTGTCTGAGCCGGTGAGAGGGAGAGCCAGGGGCCTGGAGAGGCAATTGCGATCATGAGTGCAGAGGATCTCGAGAAATATGAGACCGAGATGGAGCTGCAGCTCTATCGGGAGTACCGCGATGTCGTCGGTCTCTTCGCGTACGTCGTCGAGACCGAGCGCCGCTTCTATCTGACCAACTCGGTGGATCTGCAGGTGCGCAGCACCGACAACGGCGAGACCTTTTTCGAAGTCACGATGCAGGACGCCTGGGTGTGGGACATGTACCGTCCGGCGCGTTTTGTGAAGAACGTCCGGGTGGTCACCTTCAAGGACGTGAACGTCGAGGAACTCGCCAAGAGCGACCTCGAGCTCCCGAGCAGCTGATCCGCCCGGCCCTCCGTGATCACGCTGTCGACGCAGCGCGGACCGCGTGATCACGGAGGGAGTGGTGGGTTTCAGGAGGCCTCCTTCTGCTTTCGTTTGCGGGGCAGTCTCCAGCCCTGTTCACACCGCTCGACGAAGCCGGCCGCGGAGAGCAGGCTGAGCCGGCTCCTCGCCGTATTGATATC
Organism: Actinomycetes bacterium; assembly: GCA_025964575.1. Lineage (GTDB taxonomy): Bacteria > Actinomycetota > Actinomycetes > Streptosporangiales > Streptosporangiaceae > Actinomadura_E. Next base: position 4,976 of record JAOPYO010000357.1, on the reverse strand, counting down.
GATCCCGGCCGCCACCGCGATCTGAGCCGGTCCGGCCCCGGTACGGCCGGGCACCGCGTCGAGAACCAGCAGGGACTCGGGATCGAGGTGATCTCGGGGGAGGATGGGTCCGCGCTGCTCCGGAGCGAGGTCGGCCCCGATTCGACCGGCGGACTCGATGATCTCGGCGGCGGTCGCCGCGCAGGTCGCCAGGTTCTCACGCAGCCACTTGTGACAACCCCGGGACATGAGTGAGGTCACCGGTCCGGGTACGGCCAGGACCGGCCGGTTCATCTGGCGGGCGTACTTCGCCGTGTTGAGCGACCCGCTGCGCAGATCCGCCTCCACCACCACAGTGGCCCTGGTGAGTGCCGCGATCACCCGGTTGCGGACGAGGAAGCGCAGCCGGGTCGGGGTCGTCCCCGGCGGCCACTCGCTGATCAGCAGCGCCCGCTGGGCGATCTCGGCGAGCAGCACCTCGTTGCGTGGCGGATAGGCGACGTCGATCCCGCTGGCCAGCACGGCCACGGTCGGGCCGTCGGCGGCCAGCGCACCCCGGTGGGCCGCGGCGTCGATACCAAGGGCACCTCCGCTGACCACCGTCCAGCCGCGGTCGGTGAGCTCCGCGGCCAGTTCCGAGGACACTCGTTTGCCGTAGTCGGTGGCGGCCCTGGCCCCCACTACGGCGACCGAGCGCAGACAGCCGTACCGCAGATCGCCCGGGCCGCGCAGCCAGAGCGCGTACGGCGTCTTGTGGCCGAGATCGTCGAGTTGGGTGGGCCATTCCGGGTCTCCGGGGCAGATCATCCGCCCGCCGAGCCGCTCACAGACGAACAGGTCGGCCTCCGGATCGGCGGTCGGCAGCCGCACCTGCCAGCCGGCCAGACGCTCGGCCAGCCGGCGTTCGTCCCGCTCACGACCGACCAGCCCGGCAGGGGGCCGGCCGGACCTCACGACCTCCAGTGCGCCCAGCGGCCCGGTGTGGGCGACCAGCCTGCCCAGTAGGCCGTCTCCGGGTTCGGCGAGGTAGGACAACATGGCACGGGCCAGCCGCTCGTCGTCGGACACGGTCATGAGCTCGTCCCCTTCCAGAGCCTGAGTGCCTCACTGACGTCGTAGACGGCGGGGGCGTCGCGGCCGCCCAGGTCGGCGAGCGTCCAGGCCACCCTCAGCACCCGGTCCAGTCCGCGGGCGCTGAGGGAGCCCTCCATCAACGCGTCGTCCACCGGCCACATCGAGTCGCGCGGCGGCGCGAACCGGCGGCGCAGGTCCGGCCCAGGGATGTCGCAGTTGGCCCGCCAGGGCGTACCGGCCATGCGCTTCAGCGCCCGTTCCCGCGCCTCCAGCACCCGCGCGGCCACGACCTCGCTGGATTCGGCGGCCTCCAGGTCGTAGCGGAGTTCGGTGCGGTTGGCCGGTTCGAGGGTGAGCTTGAGATCGATGCGGTCGAGCAGTGGGCCGGAGATCCTTCCGAGATAGCGGCTGCGCAACGCCGGCGTGCAGATGCACTCCCTGGTCTTGGCCGCCGCACAGGGGCACGGGTTGGCGGCCATGATCAGAGTGAACCGGGCAGGGAAACGCGTGCTGAGCCCGGACCGGTCGATGGACACCTCGCCGTCCTCGAGGGGCTGGCGCAGAGCGTCCAGAACTCCTCGATCGAATTCGGGGGCCTCATCGATGAACAAGACTCCGTTGTGGGCGAGGGACACCGCGCCGGGCCGGATCGTCCGGGTGTTGCCGCCGCCCACTATGGCGGCCCGGGTGGCGCTGTGGTGGGGCGCGTAGAACGGTGCCCGCTCGATGAGGGGCTGACCCGAGGGCAGTGTTCCCGCGACCGAGTGGATCGCCGTCGCCTCCAGCGCGGCCTCGCGGTCCAGCGGTGGCAGGAGCGTGGGCAGCCGTTCGGCCAACATGGTCTTGCCACAGCCGGGGGGCCCGGCCATCCAGAGGTGGTGGCCGCCCGCCGCGCTGATCTCCAGAGCCCGCCTGCCGTCCGCCTGGCCACGGACGTCGGCCAGGTCGGTGGTGCCACGGCGGGACCGGGACCGACCGCTCAGGCCGTCGGCCCGCGGGGGCGGCGGGTCGTCGTCCTCCGCCTCGAGGAGCGGAGGTGGCTCGTCGCGCAGATGGCACAGCAGGGCGCGCAGTGTGCCTACAGCGATCACTCTCAGTCCCGGCACCAACTCCGCCTCCGCGGCGTTGGCCTTGGGCACGACCACGGTGTCGTAGCCCGCTTCCACCGCACTCAGCAGCGCGGGAAGCACTCCGGGTACGCCTCGTATCCGGCCGTCCAGGCCCAGCTCGCCGATCATCACCAGATCGGCGCACGCCCCCGAAGGTACGGCCTCGGCTGCCGCGAGTATCGCCACCGCGATGGCGATGTCGAAGCCCGAGCCACGTTTCGGCAGACTGGCCGGGCTGAGGCTGACCGTAGTGTGCCTGTTGGGCCAGTTCTCGCTGGTGTTGAGGATGGCCGCGCGCACCCGGTCGCGCGCCTCGCTGAGCGCGGTATCCGGCAGTCCCACCAGGTGCAGACCGGGTACTCCGCAGGTGATGGCCGCCTCTACGTCGACCATGTGGCCACTGACCCCGACCAGAGCCACGGAACGAGTCTTGGCGAGCGCCACGGTCAGCACACCTCCCGGAGGTGGTCGACCGCGAACCCGTCGAGGTCCTCGTCACTGGCCCCGCCTGCGGCTCCGGTTCCGGCTCCGGTTCCGGTTCCGGTTCCGATGGCGACGAGGCCGATCACATCGATTCGGATCAAGGCCGCGCGGACGCCGTGCTCGTCCGCCCAGCGCCCGGCGAGCCGTCGTAACCGTGCGGCCTTCACCGTGGTGATCGCCTCTGCCGGGGTGCCATAGGCCAGACTCGAGCGGGTCTTCACCTCGCAGACGATGTGCCGGTATCCGTCGTAGGCGACGAGGTCGAGCTCACCGTCGCGGCAACGCCAGTTGCGGTCGAGGATGGTCCAGCCGAGCCGCCGGGTCAGATAGCGGGCCGCGGCCGCCTCGCCGCGGCGGCCGAGGACGTCTTTGGGACACGGGGTCTTGGGGTTGATCGGGGCGTTCATGCGCCTCACCTCCGGAACCGACGGTGCCTGGCCGATCCGGCCTCCGGTAGATGAATGACGTTCTGTGGATAACCACCCGCCGGGTACCTGGCCTCGCCCACGACACGCACGCGTACGGAGAGGAACGGGCGTTCCATGCGTTCTGGTTCGCGACCGCCCTGGAGGACCGGAAGATCCCGGAGAACTCCCTCACGCTGGTGCTGGGCCACACCCGCCACACCGGGGCCGGCAAAGGTGCAGCCGAGACACACGCATGCACAGGTCCACCCGGCGCACGCGACTTCGATTCGCGTTCAGGTCGCCATTATCGATCCACTCCGCCACCTAGCACCCGCGAAACCGAGAAGACCGGTTAGAGCGAAGAGCGGCGGAAGCGGCGGCGGCGCAGCCAGGTGACGGGCAGCGCCCCTGCGAAGCCGAGTGCCAGTGGAGCCGCGGGAAGGGCCGCATCCGCCAGTCCGGGCTGTTCGAAGGTCTTCGGAATCGGCAGCGTCTTCCAGCGGTCGACAGGCCACACCACGACGAAGGCCCGGCCGATCACCCGGTCCGCTGGGATCGTCCCACCGCCGGGGTCGCCCAGGTGCGCACGCGAGTCCGCGGAAACCTCGCGGTGGTCGCCCATGACCCACAACCGGCCCTTGCCGACGGTGACGTCGAAGGGCCTATCAGAGGGCACGTTCTGCTGCTTGGTCACAGGGTCGGTGTAGAGGTAGGACGTCTCGTCCAGCGAGTGACCGTTGACCGTGATCCTGCCTTGGGAGTCACAGCACTTCACATGGTCGCCAGGGACGCCGATGACCCGCTTGATGTAGTCCTTCTCGCCCGGGACCACACCGAACGCGCTGCCGACCGCGCGCAGCGCCTTGCTCACGGGGTTGGTGGGCTCCTTGAAGGTCACCTCGGGGTCCCACGAGTCCAGCCCGTTGAAGACCACGACGTCGCCGCGGTGACTGTCGCGCGTGTGGTAAACGATCTTGTTGACGAGAACCCGGTCGCCGATCTTGAGCGTGTTCTCCATCGACTGTGACGGGATGTAGAACGCCTGCACGACGAACGCCTTGATGACCAGGGCGAGCACCAGTGCCACACCGATCAGCACCGGGAGCTCGCGCCAGAAGGACCCCTGCTTCTTACCCTTTTTGCCCGACTTGCCCGAGCCTCCGGAGGTCCCTGGAGACTCATCGGCAGAAGCGTCAGAATCGCCGGACTCGGCCGCAGCACCGGACTCGACACCCTGCTCACCAGGGGTCGCCGGCTGCTTCTCGTCGGGCAGTGCGCCCTCGGTCTCGGAACGCACGTCTCTCCGATCATCCTCGGGTGTCACGGCGTGCGCACCACCGGGCGCAGCGACCGGCCCCCCACCGCCTGGTCATCGTCAATCATCCACTTGAGCCTATAGCCGCAAGCGGCATGGGACTTCCCCTGGGAGCGTGTCGTTCACCAGCAAGGTCACGATACGCCCGGCGCGGAGCAACCGGATCGTCGAACGCCCCGGTCCGCCGCAAGGGCGGACCGGGGCGTTCGACGATGCCAAGGGGGCCGACTCAGAAGTCGCGCTTCTCCTTGATGCGCGCGGCCTTGCCGCGCAGATTACGCAGGTAGTAGAGCTTGGCGCGACGAACATCGCCGCGGGTGACGACCTCGATCTGGTCGATCGACGGGCTGTTGAGCGGGAAGGTCCGCTCCACACCGACGCTGTAGCTGATCTTGCGGACGGTGAAGGTCTCGCGAGAGCCACCGCCCTGCCGCCGGATCACCACGCCCTGGAAGACCTGGATCCGGCTCCGGTTACCTTCGGTGACACGTACGTGCACCTTGAGCGTGTCGCCCGGGCGGAACGCCGGGACGTCGGCACGCATCGCGGCCGTCTCGATCTCCTGGATCAGGGTGTGCATGACTGCGTTTCCTCGTCGTCAAACGCGAA
>JAOPYO010000333.1 GCA_025964575.1 Actinomycetes bacterium | reverse complement strand
CTCCTGCCGCTCGGCGCGATCGGCGACCGCTGGGGCCGCAAGCCCATGCTCCTCGCCGGCCTGACCATCTTCGGCGTCGCCAGCGCGGCGGCCGGTCTCGCCCCGTCGACAGAGGTCATGCTCGCCGCACGCCTGCTCAGCGGAGTGGGCGACCCGGCGCGGTTGGGGCGTGCGGCAGACTCGCCCTGTTGAACGGTTGCCGAATCGCGCCGCGCTGAGGGCGACGGACCCGTACGCCTGGTGCAGGGGGATCAGCCGCCGGACTGCTCCGCGGGGTCACCTCGCAGCGCGTCAGCCGGGGCGATGACCCGGGACTCGCCGACGGCCAGATCCCACAGATCGGCGCGGGGGCGGCCGGTCTCGGCCCAGGCCTGCCGGGCCTTCTCGACGGGGGACAGGACCGGCTCCGCGCTCAGCACGAAGGTGCCCCAGTGCATCGTCGCCATCCGGGTGGCGCCGAGGTCGAGGCAGGCCTGGACGGCCTCCTCGGGGTTCGTGTGCCAGTCCCGCATCATCCAGCGGGGTTCGAACGCGCCCACCGGCAGCAGTGCGAGGTCGATGCCGGGATACCGGTTGCCGATGTCGGTGAAGAAGTGCCCGTAGCCGGTGTCCCCGGCGAAGTAGACCCGCTGGTCGGCGGCGGTCAGGACCCAGCCGCCCCACAGGGACCTGCACATGTCGGTGAGCGTCCGCCGGCTCCAGTGGTGCGCGGGCACGAAGTCGAAGGTGACCTCGCCCAGCTGAGCGAACTCCCACCAGTCCAGCTCGTTGATCCGCTGGAAGCCACGCTTGCGGAACCAGCGGCCGAGCCCGGCGGGCACGAACACCGGGGTGTCGCGAGGCAGCCGCTTCAGGGTCGGGCCGTCCAAATGGTCATAGTGGTTGTGGCTGATCACGATGGCGTCGATAGGGGGGAGTTCGTGCCAGTCGATCCCGGGTGGGGTCAGCCGCGGCCGTACGCCCGGAATCCGGCGTGACCAGACGGGGTCGGTCAGCACCACCAGCCCGCCGATCTGCACGACATAGCTCGCGTGCCCGACCCAGGTCACCGCGGTCTGGGCGGAGGTGACCGTGGGAAGCCCGGAACGGCGCACCGGGAGGTTCGGCACGTCGGCGAGCGCCTCCTTGGAAGGGCGCGGTCCTCCCTGCACGGCCACTCGCAGGAAGTCCCGCCAGCCCGGCAGCGGGGCGGTGAGCCGGTCGTGGAAGGACTGTGGCCAGGTGCGGGTCTCGGCGGCGGCGCGAGTACGGGCGAGCTGATCCATATATAGGGCTCCCATCCGGGCGGGGGCGGATGCGCCACCGTCCTGATCCCCATTTTGGCCCCGAACGAAGAGCGGTGCTTCCTGCCGAAGGAGGAGTACCCATTCGTCTCAACGGCGTACCCAGGGCACCGTGAACGCCCGGCGGCTCCTCCGTAAGGAGTGGATGAACCGGGCCGGCGTCAGAGTGCGGGTTCGACGGTCCGCTTCTGCATGCCCTGGACGGCCGGGTCGAGGCCCCAGGCGAGGACCCGCCGCGGATGTATGCGGATGAGCTCGCCGCTGAAGCCCGGCATCGGCGGGGGCTGGTCCGCCAGCGCCTCGGCGCGGCCGCGGATCTCCAGGCCACGGACCTTCCAGGGCTGGAAGGAGACGATGTCGTCGACGACGAAGGCGACCTCGCCACCGGCCTGGATGTTGCGGAACTTGCGGCTGGCTCCCATCCCGTGCCCGCCGATGTCGATCGTGCGGGTCTCGGGGTTGTAGCGGAAGGAGACCGGGTTGTTCTGCAGGGTGCCGTCCGGTGCGACGGTCGCGAGGCGGCCCAGCCGCTGGGTGGACAGATACTCGCGTTCGATGTCGTTGAGGCTCATGCATCTAGCATGGAACCTCAAGCGCGATTGAGGTCAAGAGTGGAGGGACCACGTGCCGAGGCTTTCCCTGGACCATCGGGAACTCACCGTCGGGCAGCTCGCCGAGCGGAGTGGGGTCGCGGTGTCGGCACTGCACTTCTACGAGTCCAAGGGGCTCATCGGCAGCCGGCGTACGGCGGGCAACCAGCGCCGCTACACCCGTGATGTCCTGCGCCGGGTGGCGTTCATCCGACTCTCCCAGCGGGTCGGAATCCCGTTGAACGACATCCGGGAGGCGCTCGCCCTGCTGCCAGAGGGACGCACTCCCACGCGGGCCGACTGGGCTCGGCTGTCCGCCGGCTGGCGCGCCGAGCTCGATGAGCGCATCCTGCAGCTGCAACGGCTGCGTGACGACCTCACCGACTGCATCGGCTGCGGCTGTCTGTCCCTGCAGCGCTGCAGGCTCTCCAACCCGGGGGACGAGCTCGGTGACGAAGGCCCCGGCGCCCGCAGGTTCGCAGCCCAGAGCCAGCCGCCCGCCGGATGCTCGGCCGACCTCTGTGGCGACTGAGTGTCCCCGATCGGCTGACGCCGCGCCGGGAGCCGCTGCGCCGCAGCTCAGGATTGAGGCGGCGTCTTCGAGACTTCGAACTCCAGGCGGAGACCGGGCGTTCCGGGCCGCTGGAGGGCACCGTTGACGTGGACCTCGGCGGCGCCCCCGTCGCTCAGCACCACCGCGAGCTGCGGATCGTCGAAGCGGATCGATTCCCCGTGCTGGAGAGTCCGGTCGATCAGCACCTCACCGCCGGGGACACTGACGAACACATGGCATTCCCGGCCGGTGACCTTCACCGTCAGCGTCCGGGCATAGGAGTCCGCCGCGCTGCTCGACGTCGAGGGGATCAGCGTCGAAGGAGAGGAGCGCTGGGGCGCCGACGTGAGCGCCAGGAACAGTGCGGAGCCGCCGACCCCCGCGAGGGCGACCACGGCTGCGATCGCGGCCACGGTCAGCGCGAGCCGGCCACCGGCCCCTGGATCCGTACGGTGGCGTGACATGCTCGCAGGTTAGCGATGAAACCGACCTCAGCCCAAGCGCCTGATTGTCGCGGCCGAACCCGGCCGGAGGACGCGGCGGTGATCGGCTTCTATCGATCCATCGGCAGCACGTACACGTGTGCGAACCAGGTCCCTACACCGGCCTTGTGCAGGTGACCGGAGACGGCCTTGTCGCCCTCGATCGCCATGGTGGCGTGGATGTGCGGAAGTCCGTTGACCACCTCTCCCGAGCCGCTCATCTCGGCCGGCTGCCGGTACTCGGTGATGATCTCCCTGGTCGCGTCCCTCTTGGGCATCGTGGAGAGCGTGAACGAGTCGACGGCGCCGATCAGGGAGACGATGGCACCGAAGGTGATGCCGAGCTCGGCCAGCCGCTCCTGCAGGACCGACATCAGCTCGGCGTTCTTGATCTCGATCACATGCAAGGCCCGGCTCCGTTCGGGAATGGCTCAGCGCTCCTCGGGCAGCAGCGCGGGGAGTTCCAGGGCATGTGCCCGCAGATAGTCGGCGACATAGTGCGGGCGGAGGTTGATCGCGCCGATGGCCTCGGGGGTGCAGGGGATCCGTTCGGCGTCGTAGCGGCCACGCGAGGAATTGTCGACCTCCGGACCGTGCCGCCGGTTCAGATCCATCGACACCAGCCGGCAGGCGTAGAAGGTGTGCAGATAGTCGCCCACCGGTGTCTGCTCGGCGAGCACGAACACCTGCCGCAGCTCCCCGGCGACCGCGCCCAGCTCCTCATCGAGCTCCCGGCGCAGCGCCGCTTCCGGATCGGCGTCGCTCGTCTCCATCCCGCCGCCCGGGGTGGTCCAGTAGAGATCGCGGTCCGGCCTCGTCCGGCGGAACAGGATCAGCTCGTCGCCGTCCAGCAGCAACGCCCGCACGCTGTGCCGGACGAGCGCCGGAACCTCACCGTGCGGCTCCCCGGGCAGACCGAGGACCCGGCGCCCGGCGAACCCGCCCCGTTCGTCGGCTTTGCCCTCCCTCAGCCGCTCCAGCCTGGCCGGATCGACCCCGTGGGTACGGGCCAGCGCGTGCACCACCTCGAGCAGGTCGGCGAGCTCCTCGGGATCTCCGCTCGCGATGTACTCGCCCGCCTCCTCGTAGAGCTTGGTGCGCAGCAGCCCGTGGTACTCGCCGGCGGCGGCGGTGCGCACGCGGGGCTCGCCACCGGCGGAGCGGATGAGGCCCGGGATACCGTCCCGGACGAGCTTCTCCCGTCGTCCGCCGGCCCGCCGCGGCCTGTGACGGACATACCCGTGGCGGCGGTCCAGCGACTGGATCCACTTGACGGCGACCGCCGCGGTCTGGAGGAGTTCGGTGCGCAGTGCCCGCGGGTCGGACTCGGCGAGGGCCTCGAAGAACTCCTCGGTGAGAATGTGCCGCCAGGTCAGCTCACCTCGGGTCCAGGCGTCGCGGCAGGCGCTCTTGGCCTGCTCGGCGGCGGCCGTCCGCTCGGGCCCGGTGCCGTCAGGGAATTCCTGGAGCCCCCACATCGCGTCTTGGGCAGCCCGTTCGGCGGCCACGTCCGCCAGCACCCGGGCCAGCGACCCCGGGATGTTCTGGTCGCCCTGTTGCCCCTCGGCTGTGTTCACCCGCGTCACTACTCCCATCCCTCAATGCCCAGTGATGTACCCGGCCTCAGGCCCGTTCCGTTCACGGTAGCCGCCCCGCCGTGTGATCAGACCCCCAGGTGGCCCGGCCCGCCCACCGTGATGGCACGATCATCGGTGTGACCCAGGATGTGATGGAGCCGCAGCCCGTGGACCGGCGGGTGCTCGGCCGTGAGGTCGTGCTCGTCCTCGCCCTTTCGCTCGGAGCCTCGGGCGTCTCAGCGCTGATCTCCTTCATCGGCTCGGTTACCGAGTCACGGCCGTTGGCCAGGCAGACGGCCCGGTTGATCATCGACCAAGCCCCGGGCAGGCCCTGGCTGGGGCTGGCCTGGCAGGTCTTCTCCATCGTCACCGCGCTGGTGCCGGTGGCCCTGGTCGCCCATCTGCTGGCCAGGGGCGGTGGGTCGCTGCGCGGCACCCTCGGCTTCTCCCTCGGCCAGAAGGCCCGCGACCTCGGCCGGGGCGCGCTCGTCGCCGCGGCCATCGGCGGGTCGGGGCTGTGTTTGTATCTGGCCGCCCGGGCGGCCGGATTCAACCTCACCGTCGTGCCGTCCGCGCTGTCGGACGTGTGGTGGCGGATTCCGGTGCTGGTCGCCTCGGCGATCCAGAACGCCGTGGTCGAAGAGACGATCGTCCTCGGCTATCTGGTCCACCGGCTCACCGCACTGGGCTGGAGTAGGGGTCGTACGGTCGCGACCAGCTCTCTGCTGCGCGGCAGCTACCACCTCTACCAGGGGATCGGCGGGTTCGCCGGCAACGTGGTCATGGGCGTCATCTTCTGCCTGCTCTACCGCCGGTGGGGCAGGGTGATGCCACTCGTGGTGGCGCATGCCCTGATCGACACGGTCGCCTTCGTGGGGTCCGTGATCCTCGCCGGCCACGTGAGCTGGCTGCCCAAACAGTGACCGGGAGGGGTCAGGAGGAAGCCGGGGTGGGGGCGCCGGTGGGCAGCAACGGGCGGCAGGTCTTGACCGCCGCGGCCACCTTCGGGTCCGAGGTCTTGAGCCCCCGCAGGCCGTTGCCGGGTCCGCCGCCCGGCCCCTGACCGCCGTTGGGTGCCGGAGTGGCGCCTGGAGCCGGAGTTCCGGTGGGACGCTGGCCACGGCCTGCGGGGAGCGTGACCCCGTGAGTCTTCAGGCAGGCCCGGAACGCCTGCATCGCGGAGTTGTTCTGCCCGAACCCTCCGCCGTTGGGCATGAGCGATCGGCACGCCTCGAAGGCCTTCTGCTGCTCCGGGGACATCGACTGCTGGAAACCCCCGGCGCCGCCGGAAGGCCGTCCGCCGGGCTGTCCACCGGGACCACCGCTCGGCAGGGTGATCCCGTTCTTGCGGAGGCAGTCGTTGAAGGCCGCCCGCGAGCCGCCCGAGGTCGCACCCGGAGACGCGGCCTGCTTGGCGGTGGCGGAACCATTCCCGCAACCGGCCATGAGCAGCAGGACGGTCGCACCGCCGAGCAGGCGGATCTTCGCGGTCGATCGGGGCCGTAGGCGCACGTTGTCTCTCCATAGGTCAACTGCCGGACGGAGAACAATCTGAGGGCATCGGCCTGTGGGCAACATGGGGCGAACCTACGAGTTCGCTGTGAGCGCCTCTGCGAGGTTCGCCGTCAGCCGCTGACGAGCAGCGGAATGGTCAGCGCGATCAGGACGGTGAGCATCCAGAGCGCCGGAGCCGACCCGAGGGTCTGCTCCCTCCGGGCGGCGACCCGCTCCGCCTCGACCTGGCTGCGCGTGACCCACCAGGGGTTCTCGCGGTTCTCCAGCCGCTGGAATACGACCCCTAGTGCCGCCCCGTACGCCAGATGTCCGACCAATGACGGGAAGGCGCGGGCGATCGCCGGGGCGGTCCACCACGTCGCGTCGCCGAGCAGCACGGGCAGCAGCGTCAGCACGCCGAACACCCACCAGAAGAACCCGTAGGACACGCCCCAGCCCAGGCCGGACGCCAGGTCGAAGCTGCGACGCCGGAAGAGCAGCGCGTAGGAGACCCCGATGATCTGGGCGATCACCAGATGCACGATCAGGCCGGTCACTGTGCCCCTGGCCCCGACCAGTTGCGCCACGGTGGACAGCCTGTCGACGGCGCCCCACACGGCTCCGAAGATCAGCCCGCCGACCAGGCCGGCCGCCGCTCCATAGCCGGTGGCACGGAGCCCGCGGGCACCCGCGCCCTCCTCGTGCAGCAGCCGGACGTCGTCGACGAACAGTCCGCGGGAGAGCGCCCCCAGCCAGGTGAACACCGCGCCGACGCCGGCGCCGAGCAGCACGTAGGCGGGCAGCCGCGACACCGCCTCGGCGGCGGCGGCCCGGGACCAGTCGAGCGCGGCACCGTGCAGCAGTGGCGGAACGGTGAGGCCCGCCACGATCCACCACAGGAACCCGTACGCCGTGCCGCGGACGAGAGCCGGACCGGTGCCCTCCGGGCGGCCGGTGAACACCAGCGGGTAGCCGAGCCCCATCACCACCGCGATGGCGGGCAGCCAGCCCGGAGACACCCCGGAACCGAGGCCGGGCGCGCTGGGCGTCCGGCCGGGAGGCGCCCCGGCCCCCGCTGCGAACAGCAGGAGCAGGCCGCCGCCGGCGACCACCCCCGCGAGCAGTCCGCGTACCAGCGTCCACGGGTGCCAATGGGCCCTGGTGGCCGGGTCACGGCGCAGTGCCACGAACACCACGGCGGTGGTGGCACCGTAGAACAGGTGCCCGATGAGGCTGGGCAGCAGCGCTTGGGCGCTGGCCAGATCCCACGCCACCGGCTTACCGAGGAGCAGCGGCAGCAGGGTCTGCGGGCCGAGGAACCACCAGAACGCGCCGTAGACCAGTCCCCAGAACAGCAGCTCACTGGTCTGCGCCCGCTGATGCGCCACCAGCAGCCCGAACCCGGCGCCGACCAGTGCCGCGATCGTCATGTGCACCGCGAAACCGATGTACGGCGAGTCCGCCCGGACGATCGAGGCGACGGTGGGCAGGGTGCCGAGTGAGCTCATGGCCGCGCCGAAGACCAGCCCGCCCGCCACCCCGGCGAGCGCTCCGGACACCGCGCCCTGCCTGAGCGCCATCATGACGCCTCACCTGTCTGAGCGCCCGACAGGCTGGGGGAGTGCGGTGGTGGCGCGGTGACGACGATGTCGCGCGGGAACGCCAGATCCAGGGTCCAGTCGAAGAGCACCCGCACTCGTTTCTCGATCCCTGGAAGCTTCGCCAGATAGATGCCGCGCCACATCAGCCACGCCGCCAGCCCGGAGAACCGCCGGCCGCGGATCTCCCCGGCGGCGGTCCGGTGGCCGAGTGCCACGAAGATCCCGATCGTACGGAACCGGAACGCCTTCGGCTTACGCCCCTTCAGCACGGCGGCGATGTTGTCGGCGGCCACCTTCCCCTCGCGTAGGGCATGCTGCGCGGTCGGCGGGAACGGCGCGCCGTCATCGTCGAGGTCGGGGATCTGCGCGCAGTCGCCGATGGCCCAGACCCGGTCGATCCCCACCGCGCGGAAGGCCGCGTCCACGACCAGTGATCCGCCCCGGCCCCGCTCGCCCGGCAGCGCGGCCAGCAGCGGGCTGGGCCGGTTGCCCGCCGTCCACACGAAGGTACGGGTCGCGATCCGCTCGCCGTCGCTCAGCCGTACGTCCTGCGCGGTGGCCTCGGCCGCCCGGACCCCGAGACGGAACTCGATGCCCCGCGCCCGGAGTTTCGCCAGGGCGTAGCGGCCCAGCTCCTCCGACAGCTCGGGCAGGATCGTCGAGCGCGAGTGGATCAGCACGAAGCGCGGCTCGTCCGGGTGGATGCCCGGGAAGTAGTGCAGCACCCCGTGCACCAGGTCGAACAGCTCCGCGACGGTCTCGGTCCCGGCGAAGCCGCCGCCCGCCACCACGAAGGTGAGCTGCCGCGACCGCTCCTCGGCGTCCGGCTCCAGATCGGCCCGCTCCAGCAGGGCCAGGACGTGGTCGCGCAGTCCGCTGGCGTCGGCGAGGCTCTTCAGGGTGAAGGAGTGCTCGGCGATGCCGGGCAGGTCCAGGAAGTGCGGGACCGCCCCGACCGCCAGCACGAGATGGTCGTACGCCATCGTCTCGAGCTCGGCCGAGCCGGTGGCGACGCGCACGACCCGGCGCTCGGTGTCGATCTCCTCGACCACTCCGCGCCGGAACCTGGTGTGGGTCGCGGCGGCCCGGACCGGCGCGCTGATGTGCTGGGCCTCGAGCGCCCCAGAGGCCACCTCGGCGAGCATCGGCGTGAACAGCAGGAAGTTGGAGTCGCTGACCAACGTCACGTCGACCCGGTGACCGCGCAGTGCGAGCCGCTCGAACCGCTGTGCGGTGCTCACTCCGCCGAAGCCGCCGCCGACGATGACCACCCGGGGCCGCGGCTGCGGGGGAGCCGCGGCAGGGGTGGCGCGGCCCGACCCGGCCCTCAGCGCGACGCGGCCCTGAACCAGCGAGTGGAAAAGGACGCCGGCCAGAGTGCCGTGCAGGAGATCTCCGACCAGCTCGCGGTAGGTCTCGCCGGCCGCCGCGGCCGACCAGGTGGGAGCGTGCCCGCGCAGCAGCGGGTCCAGGGTCAGATACCACGCCAGCCAGCCGAGCAGTCCGAGCAGCAGCCCGCCGGAGGCCGCCACCGCGACCCCGTGCGGCCGGTGGCCCACGACCAGGGCGAGCAGGGCACCGGTCGGCATCGCGTAGAGGGCGAAGAGCGCCCAACCCGGGACCATGCCCATGGCCTGGCCCGCGAACATGGTCTGCGAGGCCATCAGGGCTCCGACGAGCAGGCCGCTCACCAGACCCGCCGCGGCACCCAGCAGCACCAGCTCGATCCGTCGCGGTCCGGAGTCGGCGAACGCCGACTCGTGATCGGACAAGGTCATGCCACATCACCGTCCCGGTCAGTGAGGCGGCCGGGATACCCGGGCGGGCCGCATCCGGATCAGCGTCGCACGAAGCCGCCCGCCGGTCTCTCCCGAATCCGAAACAGTTCCAAGCCGGGCCAAAAGGGTGTGAGACAAGTTTGCTAGATTGTTTCATTGAACGGCGGAGGCCGACGGCTACTACGACGAGCAGCGCCATACCGCCGCCTACGTCGGACTGCACATCGAGGATGTGCCCCTGCGGGGAACCTGCAGAAGATCCGGCTCGAGCCGGTGGGGGCGGACCGGGTCACGGATTCGCGGAAGACGCGATGAACCAGATCCCGTAGAGGTGCGTACGTCCTGGTGATTCTTCGGTATGCGATCGAGGGAGAGCATTCGATGGGACGACCACGCCGCACTATCCGCGATTCCGCCAGGCTCCACGTGACCACCATCGCCATCCTGTCCACGACCAGCTGATCGAACTCGGCCCGCAGTACCTCTTGGGCGAAACTCCCGGTCTGGAGTAGCACCGGGATGAGGAGAGGGTTGAACAGCCGGATATTCATGGACGCTGGCCGGGACGAAGAACCTCCGTACTACGCGATGGCGTTCAAGCCCACCGAAGTGGCCGTCCCGGCGGGACGGCAGCTGACGATGGCGGCCCTCGAACAATGGGGGCTGACCGAGCTGAAGCAGGACGCCACGCTGATCGTGAGTGAGCTGCTGACCAACAGCATCCGGTACGCCGAGACCATCACCCTCCTGCTCTATGCCAAGGACGGAGGGCTCATCGTGGAGGTCTGGGACGACTCCTCAGCTCTCCCGGTGATCGAGGAAGACCGGTTCATGGCGGAGAGTGGCCGTGGTCTCTTCCTCGTTCAGGCCTACTCCGACGACTGGGGATGCCGGCCGGTCGACGGCGGCAAGGTCATCTGGGCAAGGCTGAAGGCCCGCCGGGGCGCATGACCGGCTCGGCGACGGCCGTGAACCCGTGGTCTCACCCGGATGGCCATGGGTGGCTGGTGAGGTGGCCGCCCATCGAGGGCGTCTCCCGTGGATCTCGTCCGTCGCGAGCGGAACATGCCTTAACTCGCGATGAAGTCCTCGGCGCGACGGAAGAGACCGAGGGTGATGGAGTGCAGCAGGTCGCCGGTCTCCTTGGGCGCCTTGCCCGCGCACGCTCGAGCGTGGGTGCCCTCCAGGACGATGCCGAGCTTGAAGCAGGCGAGCACCGCATACCACTCGATCGCCGACAGGTCGCGATCCGAGCGTTCGCGGTAGGCGGCGACGACTTCGGCGGGGGAGGGCAACCCACCGGCCTCCCCCAGCGGCCCGGCGAATCCGGTGCTCTCGTCGGCGCGGTCGGGCCAGGTGGCCAGCAGCCAGCCCAGGTCGAGCAGTGGATCGCCGATTGTGCACATCTCCCAGTCGACGATGGCGGCCACCTGCGGCCCGTCGAGGGCGAACATCAGGTTGGCCAGGTGATAGTCGCCGTGCATGATCCCTGGTCGCCAGGACGCGGGCTGGTTGCCCGACAGCCAGGCGGTGACCTTCTGCAGCTGCGGGATCTCCGGTCCGGGGTAGCCGGGGAGCGAGCCGTACGACTCCAGCTCGGCCATCCACCGCCCGACCTGCCGATCGAGGAAGCCCTCCGGCCGGCCGAAGTCCGTCAACCCGACAGCGACATGGTCGACGGCACCGAGCGAGGCGAGCGCCGTGGCCGCCTCCAGGCCCATCTGATGCCGCACTGCGGGGTCGCCCGCGTGCAGCTCCGGCAGCGACACCGTCGCGGTGAAGCCCTGGATCGGGGTCATCAGATAAAAGACCGCACCGCCCATGACCTGTTCATCCAGGCACGCGGCGAGCAGCCGGGGTGCGGGGACCCCGGTGCCGTCCAGCGCCGCCAGCACCCGGGCCTCCCTGCGGAGCACGTCGTTGCTCTTGGCCCGCAGGTGCTCGGGTCCGCGACGCAGAACGTAGTCGCCGCCGCCCCGCCGGAACCGGATCAGGACGTTCTGCGTGCCGCCGCCGAGCTCCTCGACGTTCTCGATCGGGCCGCCGGGCAGGCCCTCGCCGTCCATCCACGCAGCGAGCACCGAGAAGTCCACGAGGGCCGGGTCGATCTGCTCGGGTTGCACGCTGTTCTGACTCCTATGTCCGAATCAAGCTGTTAGGTCGAATTCTAACAATTGGCCGTCCGGGCACCTGCCCACCAGAAGGCGGCGGCCGTCTGGCGCGCCCGCCCCCACGTACCGGTCCAGCAGGCCATGGCGGCGGTCGTCCACCTCCGGCACGTGCTCGGCCACGATGGCGGCGATGATCCCGCCCGGCCTTCTGAAGACCCGGCCGGCGGCATCTGCCGCGCCGCGATACTCGCCGCTCCGGTCTCGCCGGAGACCCGGCGCCTGGCCGGTGAACGCGCCGCCGCTGGGGCCCGTGCCTGAGCGCGTTCCGGACTGTCGCGGCCTTCGTCCGCCATCCGGCGTCGGTGACGGTCCATGATGGATCGAATCCGGATCGTCACATCCTCGAGGAAGCGGCATGAGTGAGCAGGCGTACACGGCCACGGTCAGCGAAGCCGGCGACGCATGGGTGGCCACCCTGCCCGAGGTCGGTGAGGTACGGGTCGACGACCCGCGGTACGCCGACTTCCGGCTCCGGGAACTGCTCGGCGAACAGCTGGGTCTGCGCGGTCACGAACAGCGGGAGGACCTCGAGCTGCGGCTGGTGGACCCCGAGGGCCGGCAGGTCTTCGGGTTCCTGCTGCTGTTCAATTCGTACGACACGGAACGCCCGCCGGAGGCGTACCAGGAGGTTCGCGACGATCCCCCCGCGGGCTGCCGCTGGTACGACTCCCACTATCACGCCGGGCTGTACTGCCTGCGGCGCGGCCCCACCCGGCTCGAGGCCATCGCGAGCGTGGTCGCCGAGGTCCGTGAGCGGTACGGGCTCGGCACCGAGCTCAACGACTTGGGCTTCGAGAGGCTCTGGGAGTGGTACGGCTCGGCCGAACAGGGCGGTGACATGGTCGCGCATCTGCTCCTCATGGCCGTGCACCGCGCCGAGCTGGTCGGTCTGAGCCCGGAGGAGCTGGTCGCCTTCGTGACCCGGGTGTCCGGCGCGTCCGCACCGGAGCGCTGACGGCGGCCCGGCCTCGGGAACAGGAGACGACCCTCGTCCGAGAGATTGAGATGATCTCGTGTCGGTCAGGGTGACTGGGGGGAGGACGTCCGGCAGACTGGCCACGCGGCCCCGGATCGATGAGGCCGCCGGCCGGAGTGTGTGGGGGAGAGCGGAGAAGACGATGTCTGACATTGAGCTGAACCATGCGGGTGGACGGATGCCCCTCGAGGCGCGGGCGGCGACCGAGGGGCCCGCTGGTCTCGACATCGGCCACCTGCTCAAGGAGACGGGGTACGTCACCCTCGACCCTGGCTTCGTCAACACTGCGTCCTGCACCTCCGCGATCACCTACATCGACGGTGACGCCGGCATCCTTCGCTACCGGGGCTACCCGATCGACGTCCTCGCGGAGCGATCCTCCTTCGTCGAGGTCGCCTATCTGCTGATCCATGGCGAACTCCCGACCACGACCCAGCTCGAGCACTTCGTCGAATCGATCCGCGGCCACACGCTGCTGCACGAGGACTTCAAGGCCTTCTTCTCCGGGTTCCCCCGGGACGCCCACCCGATGGCGGTGCTCTCCTCGGCGGTGAGCGCTCTGTCGACCTTCTATCAGGACAGCCTCGATCCGTTCGATCCCGAGCAGGTCGAGATCTCCAGTATCCGGCTCATCGCCAAGCTGCCGACGATCGCGGCGTACGCCTACAAGACCTCCATCGGGCGGCCGATGCTCTACCCCGACAACTCTCTCGGCTACGTCGAGAACTTCCTGCGCATGACCTTCGGCTTGCCGACGCAGCCGTACGAGGTCGACCCGGAGATCGTGCGGGTCCTCGACATGCTGTTCGTCCTGCATGCCGACCACGAGCAGAACTGCTCGACCTCGACGGTGCGTCTCGTCGGCTCGAGCCAGGCGAACCTGTTCTCGTCCGTCTCGGCCGGCGTCAACGCCCTGTTCGGCCCGTTGCACGGTGGTGCCAACCAGGCGGTGCTGGAGATGCTGGAGGCGATCCAGGCCGACGGCGGCGACGTGGACGGATTCGTGTCCCGGATCAAGTCGAAGGAGTCCGGTCTCAAACTGATGGGTTTCGGGCATCGGGTCTACCGCAACTACGATCCGCGGGCGGCCGTGGTGAAGAAGGCCACCGGGCGGGTGCTGGAACTGCTGGGCAAGTCGGATCCACTGCTGGACATCGCGATGCGACTGGAAGAGGTCGCGCTCGCCGACGACTACTTCATCGAGCGCAAGCTCTATCCGAACGTCGACTTCTACACCGGCGTCATCTACAAGGCGCTGGGGTTTCCCGCCAACGCCTTCACCGTGTTGTTCGCGATCGGCCGGCTCCCCGGCTGGATCGCGCAGTGGCGCGAGATGATGGCCGACCCGGCCACGAAGATCGGTCGGCCGCGCCAGGTCTACATCGGCCCGCCGGAGCGGGACTACACCCCCATCGGTCTCCGCTGACCCGCCGCTCAACCGGTCGGAGAAGCGGTGGTCGCGGGCTGGGCGGGTGACGCGGCCGGGCCGCCCACCGCGCTGCCGGCCCGCCACTCGTCCCAGGACTTCGCCCACGGCGTGGGTCCGTTGCCGAACTGCAGCTTCCGTGAGGTCCCGCTGACCTCGATGACGTCACCCCGGTGGGTGAAATAGAAGAACCAGCGGGCGTCCTCCGGGCTGGCGTTGACGCAGCCGTGGCTGACGTTGGAGTTGCCCTGGGCGCCGGTCGACCAGGGAGCGGCATGGAAGAACGTCCCGCTGTAGGTCATGCGGACGTTCCACTTGGTGGGGATGCGGTATTCGCCAGGGTGGCCGGTGGTGGCCGAGTCCATGATGATGTCGGCTGCCTTCTCCTGCGCGATCATGACCCCCGAGTAGCTGTCGTCGCCGGGCCTGCCCAGGCTGACCGGGATCGTCCGGACGACCTTCCCGCTGTTGGTCACCGTGGCCGTGTGTGTTCTTGCGTCGACCTTGGTGATATGCCGGGGGCCGATGGTGAAATCGATCGTCCGGTCCTTGCCGCCCCACAGCCCGTCGCCGGCTTTGACCCCGGCCAGGTGTGACGTGATCTTGACCTTCTCCCCGACCGGCCAGTAGTCGCGCGGGCGGTACTGCACTTCCTGGTCGCCGACCCAGCTCCAGGCTCCCTCGACGGGTTGGGACATCCGAACTTCGAGGGAGCGTTCTATCGCTGCCTTGCCCTGCTTGGTGCCCACGGTTCGTGACAGCAGGAGCTGCACGGGCATGCCCACACCGACCGTCTCGCCCGCCAGCGGTGACATGCCACTGTCCAGCGTGTGCGGCGGAGTGAGGGTGGTAAAGGTCGCCTGGCTGCTGATCTGCCTGCCGTCATCGCCGGTCGCCTGCGCGCTGACCGTGTAGGTGGTGGCAGGGCGCAGGGTCCACCTTGTATGCCACGAGGCGCGGTCAGGTGCGAGCTCCCCCTCGGCCGAGCTTCCTCCGGGAGCGGTGACGACCACCCGGCCGATCTTCCCATGGGCGGATTTCACGGACACCCCCGCATCTGGGGAGACCTGCCGGGTTCCCGTGACCGGAGTGATCATCAGCACGGCCGACGCCTTCTTGCCCAGACCACCGACCCCGGACGAACACCCGGCAGCTGTAAGCACCGCTATGGCCACCACCGTCGAAACACACTGCCGTCTTGTCGGCATCACAGACCTCTCAATGAACGGCGCCCGCCGTGCAGGCCCTCCCCTTCCCACTGAGGGGCTGGTAACCCTGCGAATCGTGAACAGGCCCCGGACCGGGCTTCTGGCGCGACCCCCGCCACGGCCTGAAACACGTCACTGGTGCCAGGCCAGCAGGAAGGACTCCACGAGGTCCTGCGCGCGGGCACGGACGTCGAATTTCTGAGAGGCGCGGCGGCGCCCGAGCGAGGCGAGCGAATCGGCCGCCTCATTGAGCAGGTGCCCGGAGTGGCTCCTGACGTGTTCCGGCCGGAGGCCTGGCATCTCCGCGACGCGCTCGGCCAGCCGCACGAGGGTCGGCTTCGCGCCGGTCGTGCGCGTGCGCAGGTCGTACCCCTCGGGCATGGAGGTGACGACGCCGCGCTGCCACCGGCCCAGGAACGCGAGCGCCGAGGTGCTGTCGACCAGCAGGGTGAGCTCGGCGCTCGGGTCGTCGATCGTTGCGACGAGCAACTCCACCGCACGCAGTTCGTTGATGAGCACCTTGGATGGGCCGCTCGGGTCGGTACGGCCGCTGTTCCAGCCGCGCAATCCCCACCGGCCGTCCGTGGCGAGATAACCGTAGCCGGTGCTGTGACGCTTCCAACTGGCGTCGGTGGCGGCAACGAGCGGGTGGTGGCCCGCCCACCGCGCGATCTGGCCATGGACGCTCCTGCGGGAGCGGTTCTTCCTGATCGGCTCGGCCGGCTTCGGGTGACTCCGGACGGGCCTGCAGCCCTCGAGATGGTCGCTCTCGCCGAGTCGGCGCTCGGCGAGCGAGAGCAACGTCTCCGCCGCCTGCAGGTCATCGAAGCGAGCGGCGGTGAGCGCGAGCCTGGCGGTCTCACCCACCTCCCGGCAGGCTCCGCACTCGACGCTGCGGAGCACATAGCGCTGGAGCCGTACGGCGCGGTTCACGAGTTCGAGGGGGAGTAGGGACAGGGCGGCCCTGTACTCGCCGGGGCGCATTGCCGGAGAGGCCATGGCTCGATCACTTCCGTTCGCACCTGAGCCCTATGTCTATGAGACGCCGAAGATGAGGGCTCAGTTCACCTATTCCCGGATTCCTCTCCTCGTGCAGTGCGGCATGGGGAGAGCACAGTCGCGGTTCCACGTCGGGCCGATAGGTCGGGCAACTGGACGCTCTCGTGAACGATTGTGGCGCTGACCGGGAGAAATGCGTCGGCAATGTGTCCCGATTTGACGCTGTTCCACGATCACCATAATGTTCTCCATGCCCGAGGGGATGCGGAACGTCGCGAGATGGTCGGCCTCTGGGGTAGCTGTTCCGGAAGATACGGACCGAGCACCGTGAGGTCTGAGGTAAGCTGGAGCACATCGCCCGAACGGGATGCAGGACGCCGCAAGGTGGCCGGCCCGAGGGTGCCTTTCCAAAGTCGTTGACCAGCAGGCTTTTGCCTGCTGTGCCGACGTTTTGGGAATTGGATGGACTTCGTTGGTGGTCGGATCTTCTTCGGAAGATCGGGTTGACATACGGTGAACATCTGGTAAGTTTGAAGGGTTGCCCCGGATGGGATCTGGAAGGGTTCCTGAGGGTGTGTGTCCGTTTCTTGAGAACTCAACAGCGTGTTAAAAGCCAGTGCCTTATACGGTTCCGACTTGGTCGGGGCCGCCCCGGGCTT
>JAOPYO010000329.1 GCA_025964575.1 Actinomycetes bacterium | reverse complement strand
ACATGATCCCGGCCGCCTTCGTCCGGCTCGACCGGCTACCACTCACCCCCAACGGCAAACTCGACCGCAAAGCCCTCCCCTCCCCCGACGCTGAACAGCTCCGCCGCGACACCGCCTACACACCACCACGAACTCCGACGCAAGAGGTCATCGCCGAGATCTGGAAACAGCTGCTCGGCGTCTCACGGGTGGGGATCCGGGACAACTTCTACGCCCTCGGCGGCCACTCGCTGATCGCAGCGCAGATCCATGCCCGGTTGCGTGCCGTCTTCGGAGTGGAGGTCTCGATCCGCCTGCTCTTCCAGGAACCCACCGTCGCCGACCTCGCCCGGCATGTCGACGAATCCCGTCAGGCCGTCCACGACCAGCCTCCGCTGGTCCCGCAGGCCCGGCCCGAGGATCTGCCGCTCTCCTTCGCCCAGCGGCGCGCCTGGTTCTTCGAGCAGTGGGAGACCGACAGTCCGCTCAACAACATCATCAGTGGCCTGCGGCTCCAGGGCCGACTCGACGTGACCGCCCTGGCCCGGGCGCTGAGCACGGTGGCGGCGCGTCATGAGGCGCTGCGCACCGTTTTCACCACCGAGTCCGGCGAGCCGTTGCAGGTGGTCGTCCCGGCCGCACCGGTGGACGTCCCGCTCATCGATCTCACCGGACTGCCAGAAGCCGAGCGCGACAAGACGGTCCGGCACCTCGCCCTGGCCGAGGTCCGGCTGCGCTTCGATCTCACGCGGGGGCCGCTGCTCCGTACTCGCCTGCTGCGGCTGACAGCCGACGATCACGTACTGCTCATCAGCCTGCACCACATCATCTCCGACGGACAGTCGCTGGAGCTGCTGCTCCATGAGCTGACCTTGCTGTACAACGCCGAAGTGGCCGGTGAGTCCGCGACGCTCCCAGAGCTCCCGATCCAGTACGCCGACTATGCGCTCTGGCAGCGGACATGGCTTCGCGGTCCCGTGCTGGAGCGCCAGCTCACCTACTGGCGCGAGCAGCTCGCGGGCGCTCCCGCGCTGCTGGAACTGCCCACCGACCGTCCCCGGCCGCGCGTGCTGGGATTCGAAGGCGCGAGCCGGGCGTTCAACGTCCCCGACAGTGTGCGTCAGGCCGTCCACCGGGTCAGCCGCCGCGTCGGCGCCACCCCGTTCATGACGCTGCTGGCCGTGTTCAATGTGATACTCGCCCGGTACAGCGGGCAAGGGGATGTGGTCGTCGGAACGCCGATCGGGCACCGTCCCACGGTCGAGACCGAGCCGCTGATCGGATACTTCTCCAACACCCTCGTGCTGCGCACCGAGGTCAGCGGTGAGCTCACCTTCGCGCAGTTGGTGGCACGGGTGCGCGATGTCTGCCTCGACGCGTATGCCCACCAGGACGTGCCGTTCGAGCAGCTGGTCGAGGAGCTGCGCCCGGCTCGCGACACCAGCTACACCCCGCTCGCCCAGGTGGGGTGCGACTACCAGCGCGCGCCTGCGGTGGCGATCGACTGGCCGGGGGTCGAGGTGCGGCCGCTCGAACCGGCACCCGGCAACGGCACGGCGAAGTTCGACCTCGCCTTGACGCTGACCGAGACCCCTGACGTGCTGGCCGGAAACATCATCTACAACACCGATCTGTTCACGCCGGAGACCATCGCCCGCTTCACCGGCCGGCTGCTGACGGCGCTGGAAACGCTGACCGCCGAGCCCCAACGACGGCTGAGCGAGCTGACCTGGCTGTCTCCGGCGGAGATTTACCAGATCACGCAGGTGTGGAGCCACCCGCCGGAAGCCGAGACTCCCCGTCTGGGTCTGCACGAACTGGTCGCGGCTCAGGCTGTGCGAACGCCGGACGCCGTGGCGGTCTCCTGTGGGGACGAGCAGCTGACCTACGCGGCCCTGGACGCGCAGGTCGACGATCTGGCGCGGTACCTGCGCGCCATGGGGGTCGGCCAGGATGTGCGGGTGGCGGCCTGCCTGCCCCGCATCCCGCTCCTGGTCATCAGCCTGCTCGCCGTCATGAAGGCCGGCGGCGCATACCTGCCGCTCGATCCCACCTACCCGGCTGACCGGCTCAGTTTCATGCTCGACGACAGCCAGGCCGGCGTCCTGCTCACTGACGGCGGCCTTCCCGTGGCGGCGACCGCCGCCAAGGTCATCCGCCTGGACCGGCCCTGGCCCCATCTCACCGATCAGCCGCTGCCCAGCACCTCGCTGGATGACCTGGCCTACGTCATCTACACCTCGGGCTCCACCGGCACCCCCAAGGGGACCATGGTCGCCCATCGCGGCATCGCCGCCCTGGCACACGCCCAGGCGACTGGCCTCGGCCTCGGCCCAGGCAGCCGCGTCCTGCAGTTCGCGTCCCTCAGCTTCGACGCCTCCATCCTCGAACTCCTCATGGCTCTCCCGTCAGGCGGAACCCTGTGCCTGACCGGCCCCGACCGTCCGCTGCCCGGCCCCGACCTGACCACCCTGCTCGACCGGCAGGCCATCACCGCGGTCATGCTGCCCCCTTCGGCGCTGGCCGCCACCCCCGGCACCGACCTGCCCGCCCTGACCACCGTCACGGTGGGCGGCGAAGCCTGCACGCCCGAACTGGTCGAGCGCTGGGCGCCCGGCCGCCGCTTCCACAACCTGTACGGGCCGACCGAAGCGACCATCTGCTCCTCCATGACCGCCTGCCACCCGGGCACCCCGGTCACCATCGGCCGGCCCATCGCCGACTGCCGGGCCTACGTCCTGGACGAGAACCTGCAGGCCCTCCCGGCAGGCATCCCCGGCCAGCACTTCCTCGGCGGCCCGGCGCTCGCCCGCGGCTACTGGAACCGGCCGGCTCTCACCGCCGAGCGCTTCATCCCCGACCCTTTCAGCACCACTCCCGGCGCGCGCCTGTACCGTACGGGCGACCGCGTCCGCTTCGAACCGAACGGTGAGCTCGCCTTCCTGGGCCGGACCGACCACCAGCTCAAGCTTCGCGGCTACCGCATCGAACCCGGCGAGATCGAAGCCACCCTGCGCGCCCATCCCGCCATCACCAGCGCCGCGGTGCTCCTGCGCGAAGACCTCCCCGGCACGACCCGGCTGGTCGCCTATGTCACCTCCGACGCCGGCGTCACGAGCGCCGAACTGCGCGAGCACTGCGGCCGTGACCTGCCCGACTACATGATCCCGGCGGCCTTCGTCCAGCTCGACGAGCTGCCGCTCATGCCCAACGGCAAGCTCGACCGGCGGGCTCTGCCCGCTCCGGAAGCCGGCCAGGACTCCGACATGCCCCACAGCCCGCCGCAGACACCGGACGAACAGACTCTCGCCGACATCTGGGCCCGGGTTCTCGGCCTGCCCCGCGTCGGCCGGGACAACAACTTCTTCGCCCTCGGCGGCGACTCGATCCTCGCCATCCAGGTGATCACACTTGCGAAGAAGGCCGGGCTGCCGCTCACCCCCAAGCTCCTGTTCGAGAAGACGACGGTCGCGCAACTGATCGCCGCCGTCGGCGACACGACGATCGTCCCGTCGTCGGACGAGCAGGGTGCGGTGACCGGCCCGGTCGTGCCGCCCCCCATCCAGCGTTGGTTCCTCGACCAGAAGCTGCCCGTCCCCGGCCACTACAACCAGTCGATCCTGCTACGGCCGAGCGAACCGCTCCAGGCCGAGGCACTCGAGACCGCGCTGCACGCCGTACTCGACCATCACGACGCCCTGCGGCTGCGGGTCCTGGACGGCGCTCTCGACCACGCCCCACCCTCAGATCTCTCACCCGCGCTGCTGACCACCGCCGACACCACCGGCGTCCAAAACGACTTCGACCTCAGCAGCGGCCGGCTTCTCCGCGCCGTCCACATCACCCTCGACGACCAGGACGAACGCCTCCTGATCGCCGCCCACCACCTCGCCGTGGACGGCGTCTCCTGGCGGATCCTCCTCGAAGACCTCGCCACCGCCTACCACCAGGCCGCCTCCCGCCAACCCGTCCAGCTCCCCGCCAAGACCACCTCGTATCAGGCCTGGGCCCGGCATCTCGTCGAGCACGCTGATCACCCGAAGGTCACCCAGCAGATCCCGCACTGGACCCAGGTTCTCCAGCGCGCCAAACCACTGCCGCAGGACAGTCCCGGCGAGGCCGCCACCAACACCTACGCCGACTCCGGCACCGTCGTCATCAGCCTCGGCGCGGAGGCCACCAAAGATCTCCTGAGCTCCAGCACACAGGAGGTGCTGCTCGCCGCCCTCGGCCAGACCCTCACCGAGTGGACCGGCGACCCGCACGTGGTCGTCGACACTGAGAGCCACGGCCGCCACCCGCTCACCGACGACATCGACCTCACCCGCACCGTCGGATGGTTCACCGCCATCCGGCCCATCACGCTCCTGGCCGCCCAGCCCGCCATCGCGCTCCAGCAGATCCGGCAACAGATCCACACCATCTCCGACAACGGTCTCGGCTACAGCGTCCTGCGCCACCACAGAACCGACCCCGCCACAGCGGAGCTCCGGGCCCTGCCCAGCCCCCAGGTGTGCTTCAACTACCTCGGCCAGGTCGACCGATCCTTCGCGAGCGACCAGCCCTGGCAGATGGCGACCGAGCCGACCGGGGCCAACATGGCCCCCGCCAACCCCCGCCCGTACCTGCTCGAAGTCGGCGCCCTCGTGGCCGGCGGGCAGCTCAGGATCAAATTCGACTACGCCACGCGGGCGTTCCGGCGCGAGACCGTGCTGCGGCTCGCCGAGGAGTTCCGCGATCGCATCTCGGCGCTCGCCCGGAACACGGAGGCAATCGAGGACGTCTACCGCCTCTCGCCCATGCAGGAGGGCATGCTGGTCCACACCCTGCGCGCATCGGAGGACGCTTCGTACGTCGTGCAGATGGCCGCCCGCCTGCACGGCGAACTACGGCCGGACCTGCTGCGCTCGGCTTGGCGGCGAGTCATCGAAAGGCACACCGTCCTGCGCACGTCGATTCACTGGGAGGACCTGGAGCGTCCGCTTCAGATGGTCCATCGGCAGGTGCCGACTCCCCTGGTGCTGCTCGACTGGCGGGAGCACGGCCAGGACGAGCAGCGAGCCAAGATGTCAGCCCTCCTGCAGGACGATCGCGCCAGTGGCTTCGAGCTGAGCAGGGCCCCGCTCTTCCGGCTCACCCTCGTCCGGCTGGACGACGACTTGTGGCAGCTCATCTGGACCCACCATCACGTGCTGGTCGACGGCTGGTCGATGCAGCTGATCGTGCAGGAGTTCTTCGCCGGATACGAGGCCGAGTCGCAGGGCAGCCCGCTCGCGCTGCCGCCCGCGCGGCCCTACCGCGACTACATCGCGTGGCTGGACCGGCAGGATCCGGCGCAGGCGGAGGTCTACTGGCGGCGGCACCTGGCCGGATTCCACACTCCGACGCCACTGCCCGCCGAGACGATGCCACGGACCGGCCTCGCGTCCGGCTACGCCGTCGAGGAGATCCGCCTTCCCGAGCCCGCCACCACGGATCTGGGACGCCTGGCCAGACGGCTCGGCCTGACCTCGAGCACGCTGGTCAACGCCGCGTGGGCGCTGCTGCTCAGCCGGCACAGCGGCGAGGACGATGTCGTCTTCGGCATGACGGTGGCCGACCGGCCGCACGAACTGGCCGACGTGGAGACCATGATCGGCCTGCTCATCAACACCCTGCCCGCCCGGGCGAGCATCCCGGCGGACCAGAGGGTCGGCGACTGGCTTCGAGGTCTGCACGCCAGGCTGCTGGAGATGCACGGGTTCGCCTATCCCTCCCTCGTCCAGATGCAGGGATGGAGCGAGGTGCCGCGCGGGCAGAGCCTGTTCGACAGCATCGTCGTCTTCGAGAACCATCCGGGCGCCGACTCGGCCGGAGGATGGCTGGCCGGCATCGAGGCCCAGCAGGTGCACGCCGAGGAACAGACCGACTACCCGCTGACCCTCGGCGTCGGCCCCGGCGACCGCATGCTGCTGTCCCTGCTGTACGGCCGCGACCGGTACACGCCGGATACCTGCCGGCGGCTGCTCGGACAGTTGCGCCGCCTGCTGGCCGGAATGGCGGCCGACCCGGACCAGACGCTGGACGAGCTCACCCTGCTGGACCCCCGCGAGCGGGAGCAGTTGCTGATCGACTGGAACCCGGCCGCCGTCGACGCGCCGGCTGAGCCCCTCCTCCACCAGCTGGTCGAGCGGCATGCGGCGGACACCCCGGAGGCGATCGCACTCGTCGGCGAGGACAGCCACCTGACGTACTCGGCCCTCAACGCCCGCGCCAATCGGCTGGCCCGCCTGCTCCGCCGACGGGGCGTCGGCCCTGAGGTGCGGGTTGGGGTCTTCCTGGACCGATCGCCCACCCTGCTCGTCGCGCTTCTCGCCGTACTGAAGGCCGGTGGCGCCTATCTGCCGCTCGACCAGGCCTACCCGCCCGAGCGCCGGGCCCATCTGCTCGCCGATGCTGGCGCGAGCCTGATCCTGTGCGATCGGCCGGACGACGCCCTGCCCCCCGGGGTTCCGATTCTCGCTCTCGACGGCCTCGCTGAGACCTTGACCGAGGAAAGCCCCGAGAACCTGCCGGACACAGCGGAGCAGGACAACCTGGCCTACGTCATCTACACGTCCGGTTCCACCGGGCAGCCCAAGGGCGTGCAGATCAGCCACCGCAACCTCGCCGCCGCAGCGGCGGCGTGGCAGCCCGCCTACGACCTGACCTCGGCTGACCGTCATCTCCAGATGGCCAGCGCCACCTTCGACGTGTTCACCGGAGACCTGGCCCGCGCGCTCGGTTCCGGAGCCACCCTCGTGCTCTGTCCGCGTGATCTCCTGCTCGATCCGGCGGCCCTGGCCGAACGGCTGGACGAGCAGCAGATCACCTGTGCCGAGTTCGTGCCGGTGGTCCTGCGCTATCTGGTGAGCGCACTCCGCGAGCGGGAGGCCCGCCTTCCCGCACTGCAGGTGCTGATCTCCGGCGGCGACGCCTGGCACACCCGCGACCACGCGGGGGTCCGTGCCATCGGCGGCCCCGGCCTGCGGGTCATCAATTCCTACGGCGTCACCGAGGCGACCATCGACAGCACGTACTTCGACGGCACCATGGAGGGCGAGGACGACGAGGCACCCGTTCCCATCGGCCGCCCGCTCGGCCTCAGCCGGGTCTACGTGCTGGACCGGCACGGGCGGCCGGCCCCGGTCGGTGTGCCCGGCGAGCTTTACATCGGCGGCCCCCAGGTGGGTCGCGGTTATGTGAACCGCGCCGGTCTGACCGCCGAGCGTTTCGTGCCCGACGCGCTGAGCGGCCGGCCGGGCGAGTGCCTCTACCGGACCGGGGACCGGGCGCGCTGGCGGGCCGACGGCACAGTCGAGTTCCTCGGACGGCTGGACCAGCAGGTGAAGCTCCGCGGGTTCCGGATCGAGCCCGGCGAGGTGGAGGCCGCTCTGTGCGGCCATCCCGCTGTACGCACCGCCGTGGTGATCGTACGGTCGGCCGCGCCAGGCGAACCCCAGCTCGTGGGCTACGTCGTGCCGCGCGAGGGAGCACCGGCGGCCGGGCTGGTGGAGGCGCTGCGGGCGGAGGCCGCCAAGCGGCTTCCGGCTTACATGGTGCCGGGCGCCATCGTCCTGCTGGACGCCCTGCCGCTGACCGTCAGCGGCAAGCTCGACCGCGCTGCGCTGCCCGCCGCCGAAGCCGTCGGCTCCCTGGACCACACGCCGCCCGAGACCCCTGCGGAGAAGGCACTGGCCGGTGTCTGGTCGCAGGTGCTCGGAGCGGAACGTATCGGCCTGGAGGACAACTTCTTCGGCCTGGGCGGGGATTCGATCGTCAGCCTGCAGGTGGTCGCCCGTGCGCGAGCCGCAGGGTGGCTGGTGACGCCCCGGCAGGTGTTCGAGCGGCAGTCTCTGCGCGAACTCGCGGCGGCGGCCGTCCCGGCCTCGACCGCAGGCAGCAGGGACGCCGATCAGGGGATCGTGACCGGTCCCGTCCCGCTGACCCCGATCCAGGCCGCCTTCTTCGCCGAAGAGCGCAAGACACCCCATCACTACAACCAGGCGGTCATGCTGCGGGCCCGCGGACCCGTGCGAACGGACGTCCTGGAGAAGGCCCTCCGGCGACTGGTCGAGCACCACGACACGCTGCGGCTGCGATTCCTGCAGGACGAGGGCGGCTGGCGGCAGGAGCAAGCGAGCATGGAGGACGTGCCGGAGCATCTGCTTCAGGTCGAAGACCTTCGTTCGGTGCCGTCCGGCGAGCTCTCGGCCGTAGTGGAAGCGATCGCAGCCGAAGCCCAGACGACCCTGAGCCTGACTGCGGGCTGCCTGCTGCAGGCCGTGCATTTCGACGCAGGACCGGCCAGGCCGGCCCGGCTGCTGGTCATCGTCCACCACCTGGCGGTCGACGCGGTGTCCTGGCGCATCCTTCTCGAGGATCTGGAGCGCGCCTACGCGCAGATCCTCGCGGGCGAACCGGTGTCGCTGCCGCTGAAGACCACGCCGTTCCGTGACTGGGCCAGACACCTCGAACACCGGGCTCGCGGTGACGAGATCGGCGCTGAGGCCGACTTCTGGCTCACCGCCCTGCGGGCCGGCATGCAGACGGGGCTGACGCTCGACCTGCTGCCGGACGAGGGAGAGGCTCTGCAGGACACCAACACCCGTGCGGACCTCGCGACCGTCGTCGTGGCGCTCGACGCGGAGCACACGCGCCTGCTGCTCCAGGAGGTGCCACTCGCCTACCGGGCCCGCATCGACGAGATCCTCCTGACCGCCGTCGGCACCGCGCTCGCGGAATGGATGGACGAACCACGGCTGCTGGTCGATCTCGAAGGCCACGGACGGGAGGACGTCGGCCCCCAGCTGGACCTCTCCCGGACCGTGGGATGGTTCACCAGCGTCCACCCCGTGCTGCTGGAGATGGTGCCCGGCGATCCAGTGGCCGCCGTGAATCAGGTGAAGGAACGGCTGAGGCGCGTGCCCGGACCCGGCCTGGGCTACGGACTGCTGCGGTTCCTCCGCCATGACCCGCCCGCACAGCGGCTCGCCGACCTTCCGCCGGCTGCCATCTCCTTCAACTACCTCGGCCAGTTCGATCAGAGCTTTCAGGCCGAGGGGCTCTGGGAACCGGCCGAGGAGTCCGAGGGACCGGGCCATCCGCTGTCCGCGCCCCGTTCCTACCTGCTGGAGATCGACGCCATGGTACTGGCCGGTGAGCTGCGCGTCACCTGGTCCTACAGCGACCGTCTGCACCACCGGTCGACCCTGGCAGCCCTGGCCGACCGGTGCCTCGACGTGTTGCGCACCCTGATCGACCACCGGAAGAGTCCCGAAGTCGGCGACCGGACTGCGGCCGACTTCGCCGACACGGGACTCAGCCAGGGAGAACTGGGCGATCTGCTGGCCAGATTCAGCTCCTCGTGAGAGGTCGAAACCCGTCATGACGACCACCGGTTCAGCCGTCGAGAGCATCTACCCACTCTCGCCCATGCAACAGGGCATGTTGTTCCATGCCTTCTACACGCCAGAAGCAGACGTGTACGTGGAACAGGTCAGTTGCGTCTTCGAAGGCGCGCTCGACGTGGACGCCTTCAGATGGGCCTGGGAGGAGACAGTCAGACGCCACCCGGTCCTGCGCACGTCGTTCCACTCGATGGAGACCTCGCAACCCGTGCAGGTGGTCCATACCGAGGTGGACGTGCCGTGGACCGAGGAGGACTGGCGCAGCGCAGCCCCACCGGCTCAGCAGGAGCGGTTGGCGCGATTCCTGGAAGAGGAGCGCACCCGCGGATTCGACCTCGTCAAGCCGCCGCTCCTGCGCTTCGCCCTGTTCCGCCTAGCCGACACGGTCTACCAGTTCGTCTGGACGCACCACCACCTGCTGCTCGACGGCTGGTCGGTGCCGTTGGTGTTCGGCGAGCTGACCGCTCTCTACGCCGCCCGGCGACGGGGCGAGAGAGCTGTGCTCCCGGCCGTGCGTCCGTACGAGGACTACATCACCTGGCTGAAGCGTCAGGGTGCCGACGCCCCCGAAGCCTTCTGGCGGCGGTATCTCGGCGGATTCGCGGCACCGACGCCGCTGCCCGATGAGCGGAACCTGTCCGGCGAGGGGCTTCTCACCGAAGAACACGAGCTGCCGGAGCGGCTCACCGCCGACCTGAACGATCTCGCGCGGAACCACGGACTGACGTTCGGCACGGTCGTCCAGGCCGCATGGGCGCTGCTGCTCAGCCGCTACAGCGGGGAGCGGGACGTCGTCCACGGCATGACGGTCGCAGGCCGCCCGCCGGACCTTCCCGGCGTCGAGGGCATCATCGGCCTGTTCATCAACACCCTCCCCGTTCGTTCGCGGGTGCGGCCTGAACAGCCCGCCCTGGACTGGCTGCGCGACCTGCAGCAGGAGCTCGTCGAGCTGCGGCAGTTCGAGCACACGCCGCTGGTGAAGGCGCATGGCTGGAGCAGCGTGCCCGGAGGCACTCCGCTGTTCGAGAGCCTGGTGGTCGTCGAGAACTATCCGGTCCAGGCCGGCGAGCAGGACGACTTCGACGGTGTGGCCGTCCACCAAGTGCGGTCGACGGAGCAGTCCAACTACCCGCTGGCCGTGGTGGTGCTCCCAGGGCAACCGCTCCGGCTACGGCTGATCTGTGATCGTGCGCGCTACACCGCGCAGGCCGCCCAGGGCCTTCTGACGGCGTTCGCGAACCTGCTCGCGGAGATGGCCGCGCATCCCGAATGCCCGGTCGGAGAGTTGTCGTTGCTGTCCGGCCGGGCAGGCGACGAGCTGATCGCCGGCTGGACGGGCACGGCGACCGAGTACCCCCGGCACGAGAGCCTCGCCGCCCTGTTCTCCGCGCAAGCGGCGAAGCGGCCGGATTCCGTTTCGCTGGTCGACGGCGAACGGCAGCTGACCTATGCGGTGGTGGCTGAGCGTTCGGCGCGAATTGCCTCATCCCTGCGCCGGCTGGGCGTGCGGCCGGGTGCGCGGGTGGGGGTGTTCCTCGATCGGTCACCTGAGCTGGTGATCGGGCTCCTGGGCGTGGCTCGGACCGGCGCTTCTTACGTGCCCCTGGACCTCGCCTACCCGCCTGAGCGGCTGGCGTTCATGATGGCCGACAGCCAGGTGGACGTGGTGATCACGGTCTCGTCGCTGCGGTCCAGCCTGCCGCCTCAGCTGAAGACACTGTGCCTCGACGAGCCGGCGGACCGGGTCGACAGCGCTTCGAGCGAGCCGGACATACCCGGCGGCGAGGCGTTGGCGTACGTCATGTACACCTCCGGCTCCACTGGCAGGCCGAAGGGCGTGGCCGTTCCGCAGCGCGCCGTCGCCAGGCTCGTGTGCGACACCGACTACGTGGACCTGCGCGCTGATGACAGGATCGCGTTCGCATCGAACACTGCCTTCGACGCGGCCACCTTCGAGATCTGGGGGGCGCTTCTTAACGGCGCGGCACTGGTGGTCGTCGGCAAAGAGCGTGCCTTGGACCCGGTCGAGTACGCCTCCTACATCCGCTGGCAGTCCCTGACGACGCTGTTCATGACCACTGCCTTGTTCCACCAGTTCGCCGCAGCGGTCCCTGACGCGTTCGCGACGACGCGGCAGATGCTGACCGGCGGGGAGCTGATGGACGCGAGCGCGGTCCGCGCGGTCCTGCGCGCGGGGCCGCAGCGGCTGCTGCACGTGTACGGCCCGACTGAGAGCACCACGTTCGCCACCTGGCATCGGGTGGACGCGGTGCCAGAGGATGCGGTGACCGTTCCCATCGGCCTTCCGCTCGCCAACACGACCGCCTACGTGCTGGACGACGCCGGGCGGCCCGTGCCTCCCGGAGCCGTCGGCCAGCTGTTCCTCGGCGGTGACGGGCTGAGCCATGGCTATTCAGGCAGGCCGGCGCTCACCGCCGAGCGGTTCGTGCCCGACCCCATCGGCACCGCGCCGGGCGCACGGCTGTACCGCACCGGGGACCTGGTTCGGGTCGATCCGGACGGCCGCCTGGTGTTCTCCGGGCGTACCGATCACCAGGTGAAGCTCCGCGGCTACCGCATCGAACTGGGCGAGGTCGAAGCGGCTCTGCGCGCCCATCCCGCCGTGACCGAGGCGGTCGTCACGCTGCGAGAGGACTCCCCGGGCGACAAGCGCCTGATCGCATATGTCGTCGCCGAGGAGCCGCCCGTGGCGGACCTCCGCGAGCACTGCTCCCGCCGGCTGCCCGACTACATGATCCCGGCGGCGTTCGTCGCCCTGGACCGGCTGCCGCTCAACCCCAACGGAAAGATCGATCGGAGCGCCCTGCCCGCGCCGGAGATCGATCGCCGTGACCTCGGGACCCGGTACCTGCCGCTGCGACCGGGCCTTGAGGAGCTGCTGGCCGGGCTCTGGGCCCAGGTGCTGGGAGTGGAGCGCATCGGCAGGGATGACAACTTCTTCACCCTCGGCGGTCACTCCCTGGACGCCACCCGGCTGCAGACCCGCCTGCGCTCCACCCTGTCGGTGCAGGTGCCGCTGCGGGTCATCTTCGAGCGCACGACCCTCGCTGAGCTGGCCACCCAGATCGACGCCTTGCGGCGGGCCGGGGAAGGCGGGGAGATCCCTCCGCTTCAACCGCGGCACGACTCCGCGCCGCCACCGCTCTCCTTTCCCCAGCAGCGGCTCTGGTTTCTTGAGCATTGGGAACCCGGCACTCCGCTCTATCACATCTCCGGAGCCGTACGCCTGCACGGCCGACTCGACGTGGTCGCCTTCCGCACCGCCTGGGAATCGGTGGTCGAGCGACACGAGGTGTTGCGAACCCATGTCTCCGACGTAGGTCCCGGAGATCCGCGACAGATCGTGACCGGCGGGCTGGAGACCGGCATGCCGGTCGTCGACCTGAGCGGCCTGCCCAGCGACGCGCGGGAGGAGACGGTGCGACGACTGGTGCGTGACACCGTAGAGACGCCTTTCGAGCTGACTGCCGGGCCGCTCTGGCGCGTCGTGATCGTCCGGATCGGGCCGGACGAGAACGTCCTCGCGCTCTGCCTGCATCACCTCATCGCCGACGGCGAGTCGATCAGGGTCCTGCTGGATGAGCTCGGGACCCACTACCGGGCCTCGGGGAAGGCGCTCCTGCCTCCGCTGCCGATCCAGTACGGCGACTACGCCGCCTGGCAGAAGTCATGGCTGGACGGCGATCACCTAGCGGCCGAGCTGGCCTACTGGGGGACTCAGCTGGCGGGCCTGTCCCCCATCACTCTGCCCGTCGACCGGCCGCGTTCGTCCGGACCGAGCGTCGCCGCATCGGCATCCGTCCAGCTCGGAGCAGAGCTCGACAACGAGCTGCGGAAGCTGACCCAGGACGCCGGCGTCACCACCTTCATGGCGCTGTTCGCGGCCTATGCGGTCTCGCTGGGCCAGACACTCCAGCTGGGCGAGGCCGTGGTCGGCACACCCACGGCCAATCGCACGCAGCCCGAGCTCGAGAACGCGATCGGGTTCTTCGTCAACACCCTCGTTCTGCGGTTGGACCTCGGCGGCGACCCCACCTTCCGTGAGCTGCTCGGCCGGGCCCGTGAGGTCTGCCTCGGCGCATACACCCATCAGGCTGTGCCCTTCGAGCAGGTGGTGCACCAGCTGGCACCGGACCGCGACACCACCCACCTGCCGTTCTTCCAGACCTGGTTCGTGGTGCAGGAGATGCCGTCGATGGGCGAGGCCTTCACCGGGCTGCGCCTTGAGCCGGTCAGCCCGGCCGAGCAGCTGGCCCGCTACGACCTGCGCCTCGACGTGCAGAGATCGGCTGCCGGGCTGCGCGCCGTGTTCGAGTACAAGGCGGACCTGTTCGAGGCCTCGACCGTCGCCCGCCTGGCCAGGGCCTTCGAGCGGGTGGTCGGCATCGTGGCCGCCGAGCCCGACATGCGGCTCTCCCTGGTGAACCGCCGCCTCTCCGAGACGGAAGACCAGATGCGCCAGGAGCGCCGTAAGACGGTCACCTTGGCCAGTCTGCAACGGTTGAAGAACGCCCGCCGCGAGCCAAGGGATTCGGTATGACAGCCATTGAGGGATATCGCCTGTCACCGCAGCAGCGGCGCATCTGGAAACTACAGGGAGCGGAGAGCGAGGCTTACGCCGCGTGGTGTGTCATACGCGCGCAAGAGCCTGTCACCGAGAATCTCCTACGCGAGGCACTGGCGAAGACCGTGGGCCGCCATGAAGTCCTGCGCACCACGTTCCAGATTCCGGCGGGCGCGGATACGCCGCTTCAGGTGGTCTCAGACACCGATACGCCCTTCACACTGGAGGTGCAGAGCCTGCTCTCATCTGGTTATGCGGCCCTGTGCGAGGCAATCCGCAAGCGCCCGTTCAACCTGCAAAGCGGACCGTCGCTGTCCGCCGTGCTGGTCCACGTGTCGAACACGCCCTACGACGACCGGATCATCCTGCGGCTGCCGGCCCTGTGCGCGGACGCGATCTCCCTGCGCGTCCTGGCAGCGGAACTCATCGCTCACCTCCACGGGAATGAGCCGACGGATGAACCACTCCAGTACCCGGACTTCGCGCAGTGGCAGGACGAGCTCCTCAGCGCCGATGAATTTCAGCTGGAGCGGGACTACTGGCTGAGCCGTCAGCCCAGCAGGCCGTCCGAACCGGAATTGCCCTTCATCGCGCAGGCCACCCGAGCGTTCGAACCAGCGGTCCTGCGCCTCGATCTGGACTCCGACGTCCAGGACGGCATGCACGCGCTCGCCGAGGAACTCAGCGTCGATCCGGCCAGCATCTCCCTCGCTTGCTGGCAGCTGTACCTGCGCCGCCTGGCACCCTCGGCCGATCTGCTCGTGGGCGTGCACCACGGCAATCGCACGGCCGAGGAACTGGGCGAGGCGCTCGGCGCTTACGAGAAGTACCTGCCCTACACAGGGTCGAAGGCGGACACCACGTTCGCCGCGTTCGCTCAGCACGTGCACGCGGAGCTGGAGAGCATGGCCGACGTCCAGGAATACTTCGGCTGGGAGCAGTGGGAGGCCCGGCTGTCGAAACCCTTCCTGGTCGCTGGTTTCGATTGGCGGGCCGTCGAACCCGGCCGAGGCGGCATGTGGATCGACGAGGCAGAGTCAGTCACTGACCGGTTCCAGATCCGCCTGTCCGGCCTTCAGGAGGCTCGCTCCATCCGGCTGGCCCTCTGGTACGACCGCGGCAGCTGCCAGAGCCGGGACATGACCGCCCTGGCCGGGCAGTACCAGTCGCTGCTGCGGGCCGTGATCGCAGAACGGCGGGCCACGGTCGCATCGATTCCGTTGGACGCCGGGCAGGAACCTCCCCGAACCGCGCTCACTCCTCCGTCCGGCCTCCCCGTCCACCGGCGTTTCGAAGAGCGTGCCCGCTGCTTTCCGCACCGTACGGCCGTCCGGTCCCCCGGGCAGGCGCTGACGTATGCGGAACTGAACGAGCGGGCCAACCAGCTGGCCCATCACCTGCGGGCCATGGGCGCGGCCGCCGATCAGCCGGTCGGCCTCTGCCTGGACCGCTCACCCGAGCTGCTCGTCGGCCTGCTCGCCATCCTCAAGGCCGGGGCCGCCTATCTGCCGCTCGATCCGTCCGTGCCGCTGAACCGCCGGCTGCTGATCCTGAACGAGGCACAAGTTCGGCTGGTGGTCACCACGACCGAGCACGCCGGGCTCGCCACGTCCGGCATGGACCCGGTCTACCTCGATGCCGACCGTGCGGAGATCGGCATTCGGGACCGCGACGACCTGACCGGGGCGGCCGGCGATCGGCTGGCCTATGTCATCTTCACCTCCGGCTCCACCGGCACCCCCAAAGGGGTCGGGGTGACCCACGCCAACCTGGCGGGTTATCTCGACGGCATCCTCGACCGCCTCGGGCTGCCCGGCGATGCAAGCTACGCGATGGTCTCGACCGTGGCTGCGGACTTGGGCAACACCTCCGTGTTCGCCGCCCTCTGCACCGGGGGCACGCTCCACATGCTCCCCGCCGAGGTTTCGACAGACCCTGAACCACTGCGCGCCTACCTGCGGCGGCACCCCGTCGACTGTCTGAAGATCGTGCCCTCGCACCTGCGGGCACTGCTGGAGGCGCCGCGACCGGAGGAGTTGCTGCCCGCGCAGTGCCTCGTGCTCGGCGGCGAGGCGGCGGACTGGGAGCTGGTGGCCGCCGTGCGGGCTCTGTCGCCCAGCTGCCGGGTCCTCAACCACTACGGGCCCACGGAGACGACGGTAGGGGTCCTCTCGTACGAGGTGACGCCCGGCTCGCCGCGCCAGGCCGACACCGTCCCGCTCGGGCATCCGCTGGCCCATGCCACCGCACATGTACTGGACGGGGAGATGCGCCGCGCCCCTGTCTGGATCGAGGGCGAACTCCACATCGGCGGAGCCACCGTCGCCCGCGGCTACCTCGGCAGGCCCGGCCTCACCGCCGAGCGTTTCGTGCCCGACCCGTTCAGCGCCGAGCCCGGCGCACGGATCTACCGCACCGGCGACCGCGCGCGCACCCTGGCCGACGGCTCCGTCGTCTTCCTCGGCCGCGCTGACCACCAGGTGAAGGTGCGCGGCTTCCGGGTGGAGCCGGGTGAGATCGAGAAGTTGATCCGCAAGCATCCGGCCGTCCGCGACGCCGTGGTGGTGGCCCGCGAGGACGGCGGCGCGGTCCGCCTCGCCGCGTACGTCGTCGCCGAGCCCGGTACGGCCCTGCGCGAGCACTGTGCCCAGCACCTGCCCGAGTACATGGTGCCTGCGACGATCACCACGCTGGACGCGATACCGCTGACCGCCAACGGCAAAGTGGACCGGCTCGCCCTGCCCGCCCCCGGCGTCGACCGGCTCGCCTTCACCCCGCCTCGATCGCCGGTCGAGCAGACGCTCGCCGACATCTGGTCACAGGTGCTGGGACTGGAGCGTGTCGGCCGTGACGACGACTTCTTCGCCCTCGGCGGCGACTCCATCCTGAGCATCCAGGTGGTGGCCCGGGCGGCGCAGGCCGAACTGACGCTGACCCCCAAGCTCATGTTCCAGCATCCCGTCCTCGCCGACCTCGCCGCCGCCGCGATCAGCACTCCGGTCACCCGGGTCGAGGCCGAGCAGGGCACGGTGACAGGCCCCGTTCCCCCGCTCCCCGTCCAGCGCTGGTTCCTCGACCAGGAGCAGCCCGCCCCCCACCATTACAACCAGGAAATCCTGGTACGCGCGCACCAGCCGCTGGACCTGGAGCCGCTGAAGGCCGCACTGGCGGCGATCGTGGCGCACCATGACGCGCTCCGGCTGCGTGCGCGGCGCACCGGTGACGGTGGCTGGATGCTGGACAACGCGGACGTGACCGCTCCCCAGCCGATCACCGTCGCCGACCGCGCGGCCTTCGAAGAGCTCGCAGCCAAGACCCAGGCCAGTCTTGATCTGGAGTCCGGCTGCCTGCTGCACGCGCTCTACGCGAGGCTGGGCGCGAATGGCGACCGGCTTCTCCTGGTGGCACACCATCTGGGCGTCGACGGCGTCTCATGGCGCATCCTCCTGGAGGACCTCGCCACCGCATACGGGCAGGCCGCAGCGGGGAAGCGCATCAGCCTCCCGCCGAAGACGACGTCGTTCCAGTTCTGGGCACGGCGGCTCGCCGAGGACGCCGGCCGGTTCGCCGCCGAGCTTCCCTACTGGACCAAGCTTCTGGGGTCCGCTCGGGACGGTGCCCTTCCGCACGACGAGGCCGGGCTCGCCGCCAACACCTTCGGCAACACTCAGGAGGTCACGGTGGCCCTGAGCACCGAGACGACCGGCGAGCTGCTGCGGTCGTCGGGCAGAGCGCCCACACAGGCGATCATGCTGGCCGCCCTGGGCCGCGCCCTGGCCGACTGGACCGGACGCCGCCGCGTCCTGGTGGACGTCGAAGGGCACGGCCGCGAACAGCTCTGGGACGACGTCGACCTCTCCCGTACGGTCGGCTGGTTCACCACCATCTACCCGGTCGCGCTGGAGACCGAGGAGGGGCCGCACGCCACCTTGCGGCACGTCAAGGAGCACCTCGCGTCCGTGCACGACAACGGCCTGGGGTACGGCATCCTGCGCCGTTCCGAGCTGAGCGGCTCGCCGACTCCGGCGACCCGCTTCAACTATCTCGGACAGGTGATCGGGGCAGGCTCCGCGGGCACGCTGTTCACCTCCGCGCCGGAAGGCACCGGGCAGTCCGTCAGCCCGCTGAACCGCCGCCCGTACCTGCTGGACGTCACCGCGCTCGTGGCCGAAGGGCAGCTCCAGGTGACGTGGACCTTCTGTCCGGACCTGCATCGCCGCGCCGCCGTCGAAGCGCTGGCGGTCGCCTTCGTCGATCAGATCCACACCGTGCTCGCTCCCGAGAGCACAGGTTCAGGGACCGGCTATGTGGCGGAGGACTTCCCGCTCGCTCAGCTCGACCAGGCCCAGCTCGACATGATCGCGAGCACGCTCCGGCGGATCGGGCAGGACGGCTGAGAAGTTTTCCAACTAGCACGCGCCGCGTAGCACGCACCGCGTAGCACGCGTCGTGTACTATCTGAGCGTGGTAGATAACGAAGCCCCCGTAGTTCTCACCAACGTGACCAAGAAATTCGGGTCCACCACCGCCGTCGAGTCGGTGTCCTGGGCCCCACGCCTCGGCCAGGTGACCGCGCTGGTCGGCCTCAACGGCGCCGGCAAGTCGACCCTGATGCGGGTCATCACCGGGCTCATCAAACCAACCCAGGGAGAGGTGTCAGTAGCCGACACTGCGAACGGCCGCGCGCTGTCCGCGATGATCGAAGCCCCGGCGCTGTACAGCGGGCTGTCCGTACAGCGCAACCTGCTCATCCACTGCACGCTCACCGGCGCCGGCCCCGGCGACATTCCGAGGGTCGCCGAACTGGCGCAGATCGAGAACGTCCTGGCCAAGCGGGTGGGCACGCTGTCCCAGGGCTACCGGCAGCGGGTCGCCATCGCGATCGCCCTGCTCGGATCGCCGCGGACGCTGCTGCTGGACGAGCCGACCAACGCCCTCGACCCCCAGGCCATCGTCCAGCTGCGCGGCCTGATCCGCCGGGTCGCCGACGAGGGGACGGCTGTGGTCGTCTCCAGCCACCAGCTCAGAGAACTGGAAGGCACCGCGGACGCCCTGACCCTGCTGCACGAGGGCCAGATCCGCTACGACGGCCCGTTCGCGTCCTTCGTCGGTCCGCCGAGCCTGCGCGTCAGGGTGGTGGACAAGCATGCCGGCCACACGCTCCTGGAGTTGCTGAAGGCCGGCGGGATCCACGGTGAACTCGACTCCGAGGGCATCCAGGTCACGCAGGACACAGGAGACACCGACAAGACCGCCTACCGGGTCTTCGCCACCGCCGCGGACGCCGGCATCGGCCTGGTGGAGCTCAGCCACATCACCCCGACCCTCGAAGAGGCCTTCCGCCTCGCCATCGCCGGAGCCCAGTCATGAGGTCCTTTCGCGCGGAACTGCTCCGCTCCATCAACCGGTCGACGGCCGCGTTTGCCCTGCTCTGCGTGGGCTTCACGCTGTTCTCCATGGCCAATGCCGGGCCACAGCACCACACCCCGCTCTGGGGGTTCCAGCAGGTCGGCATCTTCACCGCCACGCTGCTCATGGGGCGGGCGGCGGTCGTCTCGGCCAGTGACTTCAGCGCCGGGACCATCCGGCCCTGGCTCATCTCCCAGCCGTCACGGCGATCGGTCTTCACCGGAAAGCTCGCCGGATCGGTCGCCATCGCAGTGGCCGTCTCGGTACTCGTGGGACTGATCTCCTTCGCCCTCAGCGGCGTGTTCGGCTCCGTGCCGAGCATCGGCGACATGGCCGTCGCCACCGGCCAGCTCGCCTTCGCCTGCACGGCCCTTTCGTTCTTCGGCCATGCGGTGGGGGTTCTGACGCGCTCGGTGCCGGTCGCTCTGACGATCACCCTCGTATGGATCCTTCCCGGTGAGAAGGTGATGCAGGGCCATTCTGCGGAACTGGACAGGTGGCTGCCGGGCGGTGTTCTCCAGGAGATCACCCTGGGCAAGCTCGCCCAGGGCAGCACGCCGCTGGGCGCCGCCCTCCACTCCGCTCTGCCGTTTGTGCTCTTGGACCTGCTCGCGCTGGGTCTTTTCTTCCGCCGCGATGTCAACAGCTGAGGAGTCGCCGAGAATGCCGGACCGCAAGATCGAGATGCTCCCGGCCGATCATGCGGCCCGGCCGACCGTCCGGGTGGCGCTGTGGCTGTCGGCCGTCCTGGCCGTGGCGTTCGTCGCCTTCGGCTACGTGACCACTCAGGACAAGGCAGTACGTGCCGGGAGCCCCTGGCAGAACGACCCGTACGACGGCGTCATCTCGTTCACCCTGTTCCTCGTACCGGCGGTGATCCTGCTGATGCTGGTCCGGATGTCGCTGCGGCGCGGCGGCGAACCACAGCCGCTTTTCCGGATCGACCAGCTTCTTCGCGCGTCGGTCATGGGGACGGTGCTCGTGGCGGCGACGATGGTCACCGACTGGCTGGCCGTGGCCGTGCGGGCAGACCGTGAGGTGTGGGACCACCACACGCCTTGGCTGGTCGCGAGCCTGGTGCCGCTGAGCGTGCTGACCCTGCTGAGTGCGTGGCTGCAGGTGCGGGCCTTCCGGAAGCTGCCGTCGCGGGGCGATCAACGCTCCGACGGCGACTGGCTGGACGACCTGAAAGCCCTCATGGACCGGGTGGCCCCGCGCCTGCCCGCCGCGCTCCGGTCCGGCGAGGGCGGGGCGATCGGATTCGTCCGGGGCCACATCGTGGCGTTCGCTGCCCTGCTCAGCGTCGTGTCCAGCCTGGGCTACACGACCATCGTGGTCGTGAGCGAGAGCTGGACGAATCCGCTGCTGATGGCGACCGTGGTCGGCGTGAGCTTCGGAGTCTTCTTCGCCTTCTGCCTGCTCTCGAACGCGGTGCTGCACATCGCCGTCCCCAGAGATGGTTCGGGCAGACGTCCAGCGCCCATGGGAAGGCGGCAGCGCGCGGCCTACCGGGCGCTCATCGCCGGGCTGATCGCCATGCCGACCGCGGCGTTCATGCGCGACTCAATCTGGTCTCTTCTGATGGGCCACCGCGACGAGGTGAGCACTGCCGGCCAATGGGCCGGCCTCGTCGCCGTCAGCGGATTGGTGGTCGGCTTCGCCACCTTCTTCATCGCGCTGGCCGCTTCTAAACCGCAGGCCGATGCCCCTGAGCGACCCAGCCGCTGACACAGTCATGGCTGGTCGGGTAATACTTGGTGCGTACTAGAGTTTCTGCGGCAAAGGAGAGCAATGCAGGTCAACGACTCGCAGACCCTGGTGCTCTGCGTGCTGGCCAACGGGCCGATGCACGGCTACGCGATCAACAGCGCGATCGAGGAGCTCACGGGCAAGCGGCTCGCGCCGGGAAGCCTGTACGGCGCGCTCGCCCGCCTGGAGAGCAAGCAGCTGGTCGAGCCCCTGGCCGGTGAAGGCCGCCAGCGGCCGGTCAGGCTGACGCCCCAGGGCCGTGAGATGCTCGAACTCGAACTCCGGTCGATGGCGCACGTCGCCGGAGTAGGGCTACGCAGCCTCGGGGTGAAGCCGGCATGAGCCACGCCCGGATCTTGGTCAGGATGTATCCGGAGTCCTTCAAGAACCGGTGGGGCCCCGACTTGGAGGCCGAGATCCTCCACGCGGGCTGGCGTTCGTGGCCGAACACCGTCGTCGGCATCGCCGACACCTGGCTGCATCCGGCGATCTGGCCGGCCCGCTCCCACGCCCAGCGGCAGCTGCGGATGACGACGATGGCCATCACCCTCACGGCCACCTGCTGGTTCATCTCGCATCTGGTCACCGAGCTGGACGCCCCCCTGTCCCGGGAGGTGGGACACTCCCAGCTCCTGTCCATGGGAACGAACCTGATGATGGTCGGGCTCCTCCTCGTGGCCCCGCGCCCCCGCCTCATGGCCGGCGTCACTGCCGCGGTGCTGCGCGGCGCGGCCCGCCGGTTCGCCGTCCCCCTGACGCTGAGCGCGGCTGTAGCGATCGCAGCGCACGCAGGAGTGAACGCCACTACACCGGCCCTCCTTCGGTCCTGCCTGCTCGCCTGCTGGTGGACGGCACTGGCCCTGGGCGCCGTCCAGACCTGCCGGATCGCCACCGACCTCGGCGCCCAGCTCATCGCCCCACCCCAACCATGGCGACTCCGGGCAGGCACCTCGATCCTGGCCCTCGGCAGCGCGATGACAGCCGCGAACGTCCTCGGTTTCTCCTTCACCCCCGCCGCGGACCTCCCCGCCACCTTGGCAGGCCTCGCCCTCCTGGCCCTGGTCCCCGCCTTCACCGTCGTCCTGCGCCACACCACCCCCGACAACCAGATCCACATCCCGGCCAACTAGATGAGTGATTCCAAGGGATCTCCTGCGGACATGGGGCGAGGGTGTCCATGATCGTTGTGTGACGAACAACCTAGACACCCTCGCAACAGCAATGTATTGCAAGATCGATGACGCGGTGAAGGCCTCTCCGAGGCTGGCTCCGTGGCGTCCGGCGGTGGGGATCCCGCCCACGCTGAGTGATGCTGAGTTGGTGACGCTAGCGGTGATGCAGGCGCTGCTGGGCTACACCTCCGAGC
This sequence comes from Actinomycetes bacterium, assembly GCA_025964575.1. GTDB lineage: Bacteria > Actinomycetota > Actinomycetes > Streptosporangiales > Streptosporangiaceae > Actinomadura_E. The sequence goes on along the minus strand of JAOPYO010000329.1, from coordinate 1,008 downwards.
GGCGCTGGCTTCGCTTCGCCCACGCTGATCTGCGGCATCTCTTCCCGTATCTGCCGTTGCAGTCCGGCTACAACAAGCGGCTTCGGGCCGCGTCTGGCCTGGTCAAGCACATGATCCGGATGCTGGCGGTCGACACCGCGTTCTGGACCGATGAGGTGTGGGTGGTCGACTCCACCCCGGTCGAATGCGGGCGGTCGAGGGAAACGGCCAAGCGGTCGGACCTGGCAGGGTGGGCGGAGTACGGGTACTGCGCCAGTCACTCCCGGTATTTCTGGGGGCTGCGGCTGCATCTGTTGTGCACACTGTCGGGCCTGCCGATCGCGTTCGCGTTGACCGGCGCCAAGGCCGACGAACGCCAGATCTTGCTGGGCATGTTCGAGACCGAACCTGAGCTGGTGACGTCCCGCCCACACCAGACGATCATCGGAGACAAGCACTACTTCGGCCGTGACTTCGAGCAGGCTCTCACCGACAGTGACTTGGAGCTGCTGCGTCCGGCTCGCAAGGGCGAGGCCGAACGTCGGGGCGCGCACCTGTTCAAACCGCTGCGGCAGGTCATCGAATCCATCAACCAGACTTTCAAAGGCCAGCTTGACCTGGAACGACACGGCGGGCGCACCATCGATGGCGTGATCATCCGGGTCTTGCCGCGGATCCTGGCGCTGACCGTGGCGATCTGGCACAACGACAAAACCGGCCAGCCCGTCGCCCGTTCCCTCATCGCCTACGATCACTGAAGGTCACAGCACCCCTTGGAATCACTCATCTAGTGAACGTGCCGAGTAGTCGTCTTGGAGGCGCCTTGCTAGCCCCCGGGGGGCGAGCCGGGCGGTGCGCCACCACGATCGCGAGGATCGCAGTACGTCCTATGGTCGGGGCCAGTGACCCTGGCCGTTGTGGCCGCCGTCTGGCGGTCCAACGACATGGCCTTGGCAGAACCGGCCGGACGGCTAGGCGAGGACCCACCCACCCCTGCAGCCCCGGGACGAAAACCGGTTGCTGATCTTT
>JAOPYO010000301.1 GCA_025964575.1 Actinomycetes bacterium | reverse complement strand
GACACAGAAACCCAACCCAGCCCACCCAGCAACCCAACCCCGAGCACCACAACACCACTCGAAGATCACTACCAGGAGGAGTCCCTCGGGCCGGCCACCAATCGGCGTCCTGCATCCCGTCTGGGCTGTGCCCCATCCTCTCACAGACTTCGCAGTGCTCAGTCCGTGTCATTCAGGAGCAAATCGTCCCCGGGGCCGTCCGCCTCTCAGCGTTCCGCATCCCCTCGGGGCAAGGAGAACATTATGGCGATCCCGGGGCAGCGTCAAATCGACACGATCGACCATCAAGGCCTGCGAACACGCTGGTCACAAGGCCTTTTCGGGCCGAGAACCCCCGACCGTTCCTCCGCTCCCGACAGAACTGTGTCGTGGATCTCCCCTTTTTTTCCCCGGGCATGACGAAAGCCCGCCGATGCATTTCAGCGGGCTTTCGTTGTCTTAGGTCAGGAGCGGTCAGAGGGGACGACCTCCACCCCACCGAGGTTCCGTTTGCCGCGACGCAGCACGAGGAACCTGCCGTGCAGCAGATCACCCACGGCCGGCGCCGCGTCCTCTCCGGTCACCTTCACGTTGTTCACGTAGGCCCCGCCCTGAGCGATGGCCCGGCGCGCCTCTGACTTGCTCTTGCAAAGCCCCGTCACCGCGAGCAGTTCTGCCACGGGGGGCAGCTCACCCGGGGGCACCGTGGTCCTGGGGACCTCGGCCAGCGCGGCCTCCAGCGTCCGCTCGTCCAGCTCCTTGAGCTCGCCCTGCCCGAACAGGGCCCTGGACGCGGCGATGACCCGCTCACATTCCTCCGCGCCGTGCACCAGCGTGGTGAGCTCGTCAGCGAGCGCCCGCTGTCCCGCTCGGGCCGCCGGGCGTTCCATGGCCTCCTTCTCGAGGGCCTCGATCTCCTCCCGGGAACGGAAACTGAAGGTTCGCAGCAGCTTGCCCACCTCCCCGTCCTCGACGTTGAACCAGTACTGGTAGAACGCGTAGGGCGAGGTCAGTTCCGGATCCAGCCAGATGGCTCCGCCCGCGGTCTTGCCGTACTTGGTGCCGTCCGGCTTGGTGAGCAGGTGGGTCGACAGCGCATGGACGTGGTTTCCGGTCACCCGCCGGATCAGGTCCACGCCTGAGGTCAGATTGCCCCATTGGTCGCTGCCCCCGGTCTGCAGCTCACAGCCGTACCGGCGATGCAGTTCGAGGTAGTCCATCGCCTGCAGCAGCTGGTAGCTGAACTCGGTGTAGCTGATACCGGACTCGAGCCGGGATGCCACCACCTCCTTGGACAGCATCCGGTTGATCGGGAAGTGCTTTCCGATATCCCGCAGGAAGTCGATGACCGACATGGCGCCGGTCCAGTCCAGGTTGTTCACCACCCGGGCCGCCGAGGGTCCCTCGAAGGACAGGAAGCGCGACACCTGGGTCTTGATCCGTTCGACCCAGCCGGCGACGACCTCGGCGGAGTTGAGCTGTCGCTCCGACGACCGGCCACTGGGGTCACCGATCAGCCCGGTGGCACCACCGACCAGCGCGAGGGGCAAATGCCCGGCATCCTGCAGCCGCCGCATCGTGAGCAACTGAACCAGGTTGCCGACATGGAGCGAAGGGGCGGTCGGGTCGAATCCGCAGTAGTACGTGACCGGTCCCGCGGCCAGCGCCGTACGTAGCGCCTCCTCGTCCGTGGTGTCGGCCAGCAGCCCCCGCCACTGCAGCTCATCGACGATGTCGGTCACGTGATCTTCCTCGCTCCTCGTTCTTCCCTGACCCTCTCAGGGTGCCTGATCGGCTGCCGATCACGGTAACGGTTAACGACCGGCCGATCGGCCGCTGACGTCGACCTCGCCCAGAAGGGTTGCGCGCCGCTTGGGCGCATGCGGCCGATAGGGGGACACGCTGGGTTCGCCATCGATCCAGAACCGCCAGGGTGTGTCCTTCGCGCCGCTCACCCCCGTGCGGGGACCTCGATGGATGGATGCGGGATCCACCGGCGATCCCGCCAGGATCCGCAGCGCCCCGTCCGAACAGACGTCCGCACCGTCGAGCTCGCGGTCGATGGCCAGCGCCTGGCACAGCCGGGCCGGTCCACGGGCCAGGTCTCGTACGGATGAGCGGGGCCTTCGCTCCCGCGCCAGTTCCACGCCGGTCACCGGCTCACCCGCCCGGAGGAGTACGCCCGAGGACATTCCCTCGGGGCCGCATACGAGGTTGACGCAGAAATGCATACCGTAGGTGAAGTACACGTACGCGTGACCGGGCGGGCCGAACATCACCGAATTACGAGCCGTACGGCCACGGAAGGCGTGCGAGGCGGCGTCGAGAGGTCCGGCATAGGCCTCCACCTCGGTGAGCCGCACCGCGACCTCTCCCTCGGAGGTCGTACGAGACAGCACGCAGCCCAGCAGCGCGGGCGCCACCTCTTCGACCGACCGGTCGAAGAACTCCCGTTCCAGGACATCACTCACGTACGTTCCTCCATGCCGCGGGGACGCCCATACGCTACCGGGGCCGCGTGAGTGCGTCCTCGCGGCCCGAGAACAAGCCCGAGACCAGGCCCCCGAGCCGGAAAGAGATTCAGGCGCCGGCGGCCCAGTCGGCATGGTCGTTGGCCATCGCCCGCAGGGTGTCGAGCTGCTCCTGGACCCGCTCCGGGGCGGTGCCGCCGTACGCCTTGCGAGAGGCGATCGCACCGGGCACGTTGAGCACCTCGCGGACGTCCGGGGTCAGGTGCGGTGAGACCGTGGACAGTTCCTCGTCGGTGAGGTCGTCGAAGTCCTTGTCGTTGACCTGGCACCAGACGACCAGGTGGCCCACCACCTCATGGGCGTCACGGAAGGCGACCCCGCGGCGGACCAGCAGCTCGGCCAGGTCGGTGGCGAGCGCGAACCCCTGCGGGGCCAGCGCCTCGAGCCGCTCGGTGTTCACCCGCATGGTGGCGATCAGCCCGGACACCGCCGGCAGCACGAGCAGCAGGGTCTCGACGGCGTCGAAGGCGCCCTCCTTGTCCTCCTGCAGGTCCCGGTTGTAGGTGAGGGGCAGACCCTTCAAGGTGGTGAGCAGGGCCACGAGATGCCCGATCAGCCGACCCGACTTGCCACGGGCGAGTTCCGCCACATCGGGGTTCTTCTTCTGCGGCATGATCGACGACCCGGTGGCATAGGTGTCGTCCATCTCGATCCAGCGGAACTCCGTCGATGCCCAGAGCACGAGCTCTTCGCCGAGACGGGACAGGTGCACGCCGATCAGCGCCGCCACGAAGAGGAACTCGGCGGCGAAGTCGCGATCGCTGACCGCATCCATCGAGTTGGCCGCCGCCGAGTCGAAGCCCAGCTCGGCGGCGACCGCCTGGGGGTCCAGCGGCAGCGACGACCCGGCGAGGGCCCCCGAGCCGAGCGGGGACACCGAGGCGCGCTTGTCCCAGTCACGGAGCCGGGAGACGTCCCGGGTCAGCGCGTGGACGTGCGCGAGCAGTTGGTGGGAGAAGAGCACCGGCTGGGCGTGTTGCAGATGTGTCATCCCGGGACAGGCGACGCCCATGTTGGCCTCGGCCTGGCCGATCAGGGCCGTCTCCAACTCGACCAGCCGGGAGACGATGGTCCGCACATGGTCACGAAGATAGAGCCGCAGGTCGGTGGCCACCTGGTCATTGCGGCTACGACCGGCGCGCAGCTTGCCGCCGAGCGCGCCGAGCCGCTCCAGCAGGCCACGCTCCAGTGCGGTGTGCACGTCCTCGTCCGCCACGGTCGGCCGGAACTCACCGGACTTGCAGGCCTGCTCGAGGTCGTCGAGGGCTCCCAGCATCCTGGTCAGCTCGTCGTCGGTGAGAAGCCCCGCTCGGTTGAGCACGCGAGCGTGGGCGCGGGAGCCCAGCAGGTCGTAGGGAGCGAGCCTCCAGTCGAACTGGACGCTCACAGAAAGCCGCGCCAGGGCCTCGGATGGACCGCCCTCGAACCGGCCACCCCACAGCCGCGTCGGTGCCTTGGTCACTCTTCTCCTCGTTTCCTACTGGTCCACGTTCGTTCTACGCCACTCGCCGCCCGGCCGCACCCTGCTTCTCCGTGATCATGCAATGGATTCGGAGTCCATTACATGATCACGGAGGGAAGGGGTCAGGCCTGGTCGCGGTCGCGCTTGGCTGCGATCTTGCTTGGCAGGCTCCACAACTCGACGAAGCCCTTGGCCAGGCTCTGGTCGAAGGTGTCACCGGTGTCGTATGTCGCAAGATCGTAGTCGTAGAGCGACGCCGCGCTGCGCCGGCCCGTCACGACGGCGCGGCCGCCGTGCAGGGTCAGCCGGATGTCCCCGGAGACATGCTGCTGCGACTCGGCGATGAAGGCGTCCAGCGAGACCTTGAGCGGCGAGAACCACAGGCCGTCGTAGACCAGCTCGCCCCATCGCTGGTCCACGGAGCGCTTGAACCGGGCCAGATCCCGCTCGACCGTGACGTTCTCCAGCTCCTGGTGTGCCGCGATCAACGCGATCGCCGCCGGCGCCTCGTACACCTCGCGCGACTTGATGCCGACGAGCCGGTCTTCGACCATGTCGAGCCGGCCGACGCCCTGGGCGCCGGCGCGGGTGTTGAGCTCGGCGATGACCTGGTACGGGCTGAGCGCGCGGCCGTCCAGCGCCGTCGGCACCCCCTGGGCGAAAGTGATCACGACCTCGTCGGCCTCGCGAGGCGCGGCCGGGTCGGCGGTGTAGGAGTAGAGGTCCTCGATCGGGGCGTTCCAGATGTCCTCGAGGAAGCCGGTCTCGACCGCGCGACCCCACAGATTCTGGTCGATGGAGTAGGGCGACTTGGCCGACACGTCGATCGGCAGGCCCTTCTCCTCCGCGTAGGCGATCGCCTTGTCCCGGGTCCACGCGTAGTCGCGCGCCGGGGCGATCACTTTGAGCTCCGGGTTGAGCGCGGCCAGGCCGGCCTCGAAACGGACCTGGTCGTTGCCCTTGCCGGTGCAGCCGTGCGAGACGACGGTGCCGCCGTGCTCCTTGGCGGCGGCGGCCAGGTGCTTGACGATCAGCGGCCGGGACAGCGCCGAGACCAGCGGGTAACGGTCCATGTAGAGGGCGTTGGCCCGGAGCGCCGGCACGCAGAAGTCCGCGGCGAACTCCTCTCTGGCGTCCACGACGACCGCCTCGGCGGCGCCGCAGGCCAGGGCGCGCTTACGGATGACCTCGAGGTCTTCGCCGTCCTGGCCCACATCGAGGGCCACCGCGATGATGTCGGCGCCGGTCTGCTCGGCAAGGAACGGGATCGCCACGGAGGTATCGAGACCTCCGGAATAGGCGAGAACGACACGCTCGCTCATGACTTGACTCTCCTATGGTCTTCAGGTCTGGATTCAGTACGGTCCGAAGGCGGGGGCGCAAGCCCCTAACCTCGTCGTTCGGGCGGTGATGGGCCCTGTCGTTCCGTCAGCCTGAGCAGCGAATCGGCGAGCGCGGCGCCGCCCTGCGGGTCGCGGGCGATGACCAGGATCGAGTCGTCGCCGGCCACCGTGCCGAGAACCGATGACCACTCGGCGTGGTCGATGGCGGAGGCGAGGAACTGTGCCGCTCCCGGTGGGGTGCGCGCGATCACCAGGTTGGCCGAGGCCTCCGCGGAGACGAGCAGTTCCTGGGCGAGCCGTGCCAGCCGAGCGTCGAAGGTCTCGGTGCCGCCGGTGCGGGCGCGCCGGATGCGATCGCCACCCTCACCTGGTACAGCGTAGATCAGGGAGCCGTCATGGGTGCGGAGCTTGACCGCGCCGATCTCGACCAGATCCCGGGACAGGGTCGCCTGGGTGACGTCCACGCCCTCGTCGGCGAGCAGCTTGGCCAGCTCGCCCTGAGAGTGGATGGGGTTGCGTGTCAGCAGATCGACGACGCGCGCATGCCGGGCGGCCTTGGTCACGGGTGTCGTCATGAGTGAGCCAAGAGCCAGGTGAGCAGGGCCTTCTGGGCGTGCAGCCGGTTCTCTGCCTCGTCCCAGACCACGCTGTGCGGGCCGTCCAG
>JAOPYO010000278.1 GCA_025964575.1 Actinomycetes bacterium | reverse complement strand
ATGGCATTGGGAGAAGATCAGTAGCCGGTCGGTGCACTCGCGGCGGACTCTCAAGATCCACCGTTCGGCGAACGCGTTCGCCTTCGGAGTCTGCTGAGGTGTCCGTAGCAATGATGCCGGCCGCCGCGAAGACGGCATCGAAGGCGCCGGTGAATTTCGCATCTCGGTCGCGGATGAGGAAGCGAAACTGCTGGGCGCGTTCGTCCAGGTCCATCAGCAGGTTCCGGGCCTGCTGCGTCACCCGCGCCCCGGTGTGATGCTGGGTGGCGCCCAGCAGGTGGACGCGTCGGGTGGCGATCTCCACGAGCAAGAACACATAGACGCGCTGGAGCAGGACGGTATCGACCGTGAAGAAATCGCAGGCGAGCATACCGGCCGCTTGGCGCGCAAGAATGTGGTCCAGGATGCGTCGGCTCGCCGCAGGATCGGCCACACTGTGGCTGCCGCGACCTGGTAGCCAGGCTGATCGGCTCGCCCCGGATGCGCCTGTGCCCCCACATCGGGTTCTCCGCTGCCAGCCGCAACACCAGTTCCTAGATCTCCCGCCGGACGGGCGGCCGTCCGGGCGTCTTGCACTGGTCCACTTTCTGGCGACCAGGTCCCGGTGCTTCCGCAGCAACGTTGCGGGCGTGACGACGAACGCGGCCTATCGGGCCCACGGGAGCATCCGCGATAGGGCGGCCAGCAATACCCGATCGGCGGGTTCCAGGGCGGGACGGTGCACCTGGCGCCGCACCGCCAGTTGATGACGCAGTACCAAGATCTCCACGTTCTTGGCCGCGTCCCCGCGGATTCCCAGCAGCATCACGCCCAGCGTGTTGCGCGTCAGGCCGTACAACAGCGACCACACCATAGCGATCCAGCCTGCCCGATCACCGCATGATCTCTCCGGGAAACCAGCAGGTCAGCACCCGAATCGGCATTTTGGAGCCTCACACGCCCCACGAACAACTCCTCACCATGGACCAAGATCCATTGTCGAGGATGTCCACACCACGGGGGGAGGCTCAGACAGCGTTCTCGGCACTCACAGGCACGCTCCAAGAGGACAGGTATGCCTCCTGAGCTGGGCAGATGGCTATTCAGCACCCGCAGGGATGAGGTGCACACGACCAGCAGTCACAACGCCACGCCGCTTGAAAGTTTCGAGCTCGGCGTGTGTGCTATGTTTCGCCTACTTACACTATATTTATCCGAGTCGTCCTGTTATGTGCTTATGTTCCGGTGTCGTCGCTGACTCAGGCGACACCTCACTCAGGAGAACGCCTTGCATCGTCTTTCCCCCTGGGCACGCAACACCGGAAAACTGACCCTCGCCAATCATGGGGCTAGCACGATCGACGTTTCCATTACTCTCCGGGGCTACTATGCCGGAGATGGAGGAAACGGCACCGGTTCTAAGTACGTACCGACAACGCCACAGAAGGTTGTTGACACACACAAGGGCATCGGCGTCGACGGCGGGGGAACGGCAGCCATCACATCTGGAGCGTCGCTGACCCTTGATCCGGCTACCAGTGTGGCGAGCGCACTTGGCCACATTGATGCTGTAGCACTTGATATCAACGCACAAGATTCAACACAAAAGGGTTGGGCAAATCGTTACTCTGCAGGGATTTCCGATCCTGGAATTTCCAGTGTGACATTCGCCGGGAACGGTATTAACGTAAACGGCTTTGATGTGCCATTTCAGGGGTGGGCGGGAAGGTAACGGTCACCAATCACAGCTCCGGCACGGTGAATTTTCAGATCTCGGTGCGTGGATACTATCTCAGCAATACCACGGTAAATAGCATTACCGACGTGACTAGTGTGCCTGCAACAAGCGCTGCAACCACACTGACTTCCAACGATCTGGTATCAGACGAGGAATGTGCCGCGCTCAACGAAGCGGATCCTACAGACTTCCCCTAGCCCAACTGGATGCGTCTGGAACAATGTGGTGGACCTTGGCGCCGAGCAAACGATCATTGATAACAGTGCGTATGGGCGCGGTCTTCCTGTCAAGCATAAGCACGTCCAAATGGACTTTTGTCTAAAGGTTTGCCTCCCTATCGACTACAGGATCCAAGCGAATGTTCGCTACAACGGACAAACCGTATGGGCCTACACTGCAGCGGACTGTTTCACGGTAACCAGCATCGGCTATGACTTCGAAAATAAATGGTGCGGAAATTGGAATAGCCCGGCTAGCTACAATAACGCCACGGACTCCAACGCGACGCTGTTTATGGACGTGAGGGGGTAACTTCTACGTTCATATCGTCCACAAGGGTATTGGTATCACGGTCTACCACTGGGGACGGATTGATGTGTGGCCTGGGGGTGGAGTCCGCCTCCGCTGGGGACACTAAGGAGACTTAAGGTGCGACGATTCATACGTCTACTGCTTCTCATCCTTTGTTTCGTCATTGCCCTTGCTGTCACGATGACGCTAGTTGCATATTTTTTGCAGCCTGCATAGGGTGAACGCTGCCGCGTATAGGTAGCGTGGAGTGGTTGCTTCAGAGGCGTTTCGGCGGGGGGTTCCCTCGGCAAAATGCTATAGTGTCCGCATCGTCAAAGTGCGGGCACTATGCTGTTTTCCGAGGCCTATGATGTCAGAGCCAGTGCACGCCGTTCTGTTTGACTTCTCCGGAACGCTCATGCGGGCAGAGCCCGCCGAACGCTGGCTGGCCGCTGTGCTGGCGGGCGGCGGCATCACCCTTCCCGCAACTGAGCTCCAATCCTGGGCGCTGCGCTTGGAGCAGGCAGGCGGGCTGCCGGGAGGCCGCCCTCCCCAGCACATCCCCGATCGGCTTCGTGCCGCATGGCAGCGGCGGGACCTGGACCCCGCAGCGCACTACGCGGCCTACACCGGGCTCATCACACATGCCGACTGGCCGTGGACCGAACTGACCGACGCCCTCTATCAACGCTCGACCGACCCACGCGCATGGGATCCCTACCCCGACGCGCTGCCCACGCTGACCGTCCTGAAAGAAGCAGAAGTCCGTACAGCCGTCATCAGCAACATCGGCTGGGACCCACGACCGGTGCTGGCCGCCCACGCCCTCACCGATCACCTCGACGCCGTCCTGCTGTCCTACGAGCAAGGACACTGCAAACCCGACCCCGCCCTGTTCAGCACCGCCTGCACCCGCCTGGGGATTCACCCACGCCAGACACTCATGGTCGGTGACAACCACACAACCGACGGCGGTGGGGAAGCCATCGGCATCCGCACCATCTACGTCGACCCGCTACCCGCCCAAGACCGGCCCAACGGCTTCGCCCCGGTCCTCAGAACCATGGCCCAGTTGTCCGTTGCCAACGAACCTGAGGCATGACGACGGTGCTGGTCCGTGCTGAGATGCGACAATGCGACGTGCCTCAGATTGAGTGGCAACGCCGATCGCCACCGCTTGCCATCGAACCTGAGGCATCTCGACAGTTCGCTTGGCGACGATGGCGCTGGTAGATCGGCCTGTGCCTCAAGTCCGCTGGCAAAAGTCTCCGGATGCCTCGGGTTCGATGGCGATACCTCGTCCCATTGGCAACGGACACCAGTAGCCAAGTGCTGTCAAAACCCATCGACATTTCTCAGCCGTCGCGGACCAACTGGTGCCCGTCTCCACCAACAAGTGGTTCCCTGCTCCACCTACAGAGCCAGAAGCGGCACGCTCGGTGCGGCACGCGGACATGACCCGCTCCTGGACACGAGCGGAGCAGACCGCGACCTCCACCTCTGCCTCTGCCGCAACCTTGCCCGCGGCCTCCGCCTCGACCTCGACCTTGCCCGCGACCTCGCCCGCACCCTCTACGTCGACCGTGCCCTCAACCGCGGCCTCGACCTCAGCCGCGACGTCAACGCAGACGCTGTTCTCGTCTGCATCTGCCTCCGCGTCCTCGCCCGCGGCCTCAAACCCGCCCTCGACCTCAACCACGCCCTCGATCATCATGGAGCGGTGGATCGGCTCCTGCCGCCGAGAGACCCTCGATCGGACCCATCTTGTCGACGTGGACGACGCTGACCTGATCGCGCCCGTTCACCAACGCCGATAGGTGGGGGACATCAGAGGTCACGATCAGCGTGGGCCCGGTTTCGGCGAGGGCGGTGGCGGTGACCATGGCGTCGACGGCCTGGGAGGTGTGAAGGTCGGCAGGACGTGCTGTCGTTGGCGGGGAACATCGCCCGCGCCGCGCAGCTGTTCCTGGCAGTCGGTAGCTCGCTGATGGTGGAGCCCGCCGCCGGATTGTGCGCGGCGGCGGTGGAGTCCGGCGCCACTCTGGTGATCGTGAACCGCGATCCCACCCCGTACGACCATCTCGCCACCGAGGTGATCCGCGAACCGATCGGCACGGCCGTGCCACGGATCTGCGCCGCCCTTGTCGCCCAGGCGGCTGCGACCCGATGACCGATACTCCCGACCTGGGAGGTCGGCGCTACGACTACGTAGGCCCCGCAGAACACCTGGCGAGCACCGATCTTGGACGCCGCGGGACGGCCATCTGAGGGCTCCGCCGAGCAGGCCGCCGCTGCCAGCAGCGCCCCAAGCGAGGCCGGCGCGGCCAGCGCACCAGCCTCATCCGGCCTTCTTCCGCTGAGTGTCAGCCCAGCCCGCCAGGAGCACACCGACGACGGCGATGATCACAGAGGCGATCAGGTGCGCCCAGAACCCGCCAGGCACCCAGTCCACCAGCCCGGTGTTGCCGTGGTCGAACAGCAGCCGGAAACCGCCCCCGGCCCCCAGCGCGAGCAAGATCATGCCGATGACCAGCGCAGCGACGTACACGTCCGTTGTCCTTCCTTCGGGGGGCGTAGGCGCGGCCTGACCTGCCGTCTTACCGACCTTGCGGGTGCCGAATAATCATCCGGCCTCTTCAGAGGCGTGATCAGTGGTCATCTGTGGCGGTCGCCGCCTCGACCTTCGCCGACACGACCGACTCGGCGGTGTCCTGCACGAGTACAGACATGCTGCCTGACCAGCACGGATGATTTATCGGCACCCGCAGGCCCATGTGTTTCTTGCCGGGCAGCATGGTGCCGTTGGCTTGGCGGCGCCGTGCGGCGGCGATTCCTTCGGTCTGGCGTTCGGCGCGGAGTTCGAGTTCGTATTCGGCGGCGGCGGCCAGGACGGCGAACTGAGCAGGCAGTGGGAGGCCGAGCGCGCCCAGGCCGCCGCCGAGGCGACCGCCGCCGGCGCGGCCGCGTCCGCCACACACGCCCTGGCCGAACGGGACAAGGAGACCGCCCGGGCCGCCGAGCTCGCCGCCACCAACAAGAGCTCACCGCGGCGAACAAGGAGCTGACCAAGACCAACCGGGACCTGACCGAGGCCACCGCCACGGCCAAGACCGAGACCGCCGCCGCCCGCCAGGCCGCAGAGACCGCACAGCGGCAGGCGGCCGAGCTCGCGACCAGCAACACCGACCTCGCCCGGCAGGTCAAGGAACTGACCACGCGGAACACGAGGCGCGGTGGCTGGCCCGCACCACCGGCCACCTTCCCCAGCCCGAAAGACCGACTCCCACACCAACCGGTGAGCCGCCCGGGGGGAAGGAGTAGAAGATGAGACTAGAAGGACCGGCGCAACGGTTGACGATCTTCATCGTGGAGTCCGACCAGTTCCACCACAAGCCCCTGTACACCGAGATCGTGCAACGAGCCCACGCAATGGGGCTGGCCGGCGCCAGCGTGATGCGCGGTATCGAAGGTACGGGGCGTCCTCCCATATCCACACCTGCCGGATCCTGTCGCTGTCGGATGACCTTCCGCTGGCGATCATCATCGTGGACACCGAGGAGAAGATCTCCCGGTTCGTCCATGAACTGGACGAGCTGATCACCGAAGGCCTGGTGATCCTGGACCCCGTGCAGGTCTACCGGTACGTCGGCAGGCAGCGGGACACCAGGCGGGGGAAGAACACGTGAGTGCGCTGCTGGTGATCCTTGGCGGGGCAGCGGCATGCTCGCGGTGTGTTCCCGTGGGGCACCCTCACCGTCAACATCATCGGCTGGTTCGTCCTGGGAGCCCTGCTGGCCGCCTCCCGCCACGGCCTGCCCAGCCAGCTGATGCTGCTGCTCGGGACGGGGTTGTGCGGTGGCTTCACCACTTACAGCAACCTGTCCTTCGAGACCGTACGGCTGCTGGAAGACGGAGCCGTTCGCCAGGCCACCGGCAACGCCCTCGGCAGCCTGACCGCCGGCATCGCCGCCGCCACTGCCGGATATGCCCTCGCGCTCGTCTTCACCTGATCATCGCGGAGCAGGAGCGGTCGTTCAGTTGCGACGTGCTTCCCATCTTGCTCGGAGTCTTGTCGCAGTCAGGGGCGGTGGGGGCTGGACCTGGTGAATCGCCTCATCGAGCATGTCGGCGCGTTCCTTCTCCGAGGTGGACTCACCCGGCACTACCTGCCGCGCCCAGCCCTGGTCACGTAGCCGGGTCAGTGCGTTGACGACCTGTGCCCGCTCCGCGTCATCGGGATTGCCCCAATGGAACAATCCGCACCAGAGCACGAACTCCCAATGAACCTCGGGGTCTTCCAGCTCCCGTGCGAACAGCATCAGGTCGGCCGCTGAGGGTAGGTCGCCGATGCCGGCCACCAGTGCCTTGACCCGCACACCCGGCCGAGGGTCCTTCCAGTGCTGCCGCAGGCACTGCTCTATCCGTCTCCGGGCCACCTTGTCTCGAACAAGGCCCCGCTTCTTACTGATATTTATCAGGTCCCGCATGGCGCTCGCCGCGACGCTCGGATCCGGCTCATGCTCGAGCACATTGATCAGGATGGACAGCACCCGGTCGAGAATCAGCCGGTTGGTCTTACCGACAAGAAGCAACAAGGCTCGCCGTCGTACGATCGCGTCCGAGTGATCGACCAGGGAGAAATAGAGATCGGTCTCACCCGGATACAACACCGAGTACGGACCCAGCGCCACATCCAGGATCTGTGGGACCTGCCCGGGATGACATAGGTGACCGAGTAGATCCTTGACGCGCTTTGATCGGGCTACCCGGGGTGTCCGGTACTTGGGATCCGGCCCGATGACCGCCCTGCTCAAGAGCTGGCTCCCGAGCGTCATCTGCCCGAGGTCCTGCGACGACAGCAACTCACACGCCTCCTCAACCACCAGCCCCACGTTGAGCTCGTACAGCTCATCGAGGACCAGCCGCTGGTCATCGTGGTCGGACGGTAGCGCCTGCGCGTGCATGAGCACCTGCGTGATCGCAGCCTTCTGGGCTGCCCAGCTCTTCAGCATGAGCGGAACATACCTGGAGAACAACAGACACAGTGTGTCGCTGTGAACAGTAATGACGAGGGCCGCCGGCTCAACTTCTTACTCACCGGCCCATTTCAGGAGTCTGTCGACGTGGCGGCGGGTGAGCCCTGGGGCAGGCCTGATGGCTCCGGCAGTCCGAGCAGCGGACCGATGTACCGGTTGGCGTGCTCCTCCCACGTCGTGGCCCACACCAGGTCATAACAACCGGCCAGCTCGGCAAGCCAACCGGCATGCTCATCGGACAGCCGTACGGTCAACCGGCCGATCCGAAGTTCTGGAAACCGCTCGGGCTGAGCGGTGCTTCCGGATTGAGCACGCCGTCGATGTCCAGGTACAGCAGGGGCCTGACCGACACGCGGCTGCCCGGTGTCGGAACGTCGCCGATGCTCCATCCCATCCGCAGATCATGGACCATCGCTGACATCGCTGCCGGGCCGGCTCAGTTGTCCAGTCCCTGCCTCGGACTCCCTCGTGCCCTCGGTGGATTCGAGTTCCACGTTGAACGGGTAGACGGGACCGCCAGGGCTTGCAACGATGCCGACCATGATCAATGAGGTGAACGCGCTGACCGCCAGGTGGGCCGAGAAGTGTTCGGGTGAGTCGGCCGTCTTTGCCGGAGCGGGGGGTCTGGCCGCTGCTGGCGTTCCTGACCTCGGCGGCAACGGGGCCGGGTCGGGCGGAGTTGGAGGCGGCGATCGGGGTCGACGCGGCCACCGCGCCGCAGGCGGCCCGGACGGTGCTCGACGTGCTGCGTGAATCGCCGGCCGCGCGGATGCCGCTGGGTCTGTGGACCCGGGCGGACCTGCCGCTGAACCCGGCGTGGCTCGACGAGGTGCCGCTTGACGCGCAGGGAAAACTGACCGGTGATCTGGAGGCGGACAAGTCGGGACTCGATGCTTGGGCGGCCGAACAGACCGATGGGCTGATCAAGTCCATGCCGGTGCAGCTCGACACCGAGACCTTGCTGGTGCTGGCGAGTGCGCTCACGGTCCGTACCGCCTGGGAACGGCCTTTCGAGGATTCATGGTTTCCGCTTTCCGGGTCCGGGGCCTGGTCCGGGCGTGATTTCGTCAGGCTGAGCCGGATGACGAGCACGCTCGAGGACCTGCGGGTGATGACCACGCCCGAAGGCCCGGTGACGATCTTGCGTGTCGGCAGGACCGATCTCTTCTGATCCGGCGGGCCGCTCGTCACCGCGCGGCTGACAGATCGGCGAACTCGGTGCGCGCCTGCTCGACGGCCTCGGGATGGGCCTGGGTCTTCTCGTGTTCGGCCAGTGCCCAGTAGATGCTGGCCAGGGACGGGTTCTCGCCCTTGCGCTTGCCCGCGGGGATGATCAGGTCCTTTCGGATCTGGCCACCGGAGCGCCTCTGGCGATCTTCTCTCGCAATAGATCTCCTGGGAGAGGGAGCGGAGGCCCGGAAAGGGCCTCTGACCTGGGTGGGCGATACTGGGTTCGAACCAGTGACCCCTCGCTTGTAAGCCCAGCCGGTGACTCCGACGGCATCGGGGATCGGGTAGAAAGGCCAGGTCAGAGCCTTCCGATCAGGTCCGTTCAGGGAGCTTGAGGGAGGCTCGGGGAAGTGATCGTCTCCCAATCTTCTCCCACTTGATCAAGCTCCGAACGTTGTCTCTGAGACTCGGACCGAGCCCTGCGGCATGGCGACGGTTGCTGCTGTTCGGCGTGTGCCGTGGTTGTTGTCGGCGCTGGTCATTGTCATCGGTGTCGGCCTGGTGCAATTCCGCAGGCAGGAATCGCTGATACCCAGGTCTTTGGCAAGGGCAGAGACCGTTTTATCGCCCTTACGGGCCGGCTCGACGGCACGCTGCCGGAACTCGATCGTGTGAGGTGCAGGCACGAAGCACATCTTCCCAGTTGACCCAAGGTCAACTCAGATGACGTGCTCTGGGGGGAAGCTCATACGAGCATGCCGCCTGACCTGCATGGATGGGTTTTCGGCAAGCGCAGGGCTCGGTGCAAGGTCATCTGCGTGTATGCGCGAACCGCGCGCTGCTCGACGACCTCCGATGACTCTCCGACGTGCCTGCGCAAGGCCATCAGGGCGTCGGGCAGCTTGCCGGCGAGCGTGAGGTCGACGATCTCTAGGTGCTCGACGGTGGTGTCGCGGACGCGGTCCTCGGTGAGGAAGTCGTACATCCTGATCGGGCGGATGCGTTCGTTGACCGAATCCAGCGCACTCACGAGTGCCGGATTTCAAGACGAGGCGAGCAAGGCGTGGTGGAAGGATTCGTCGGCCTCGACGAACGAAGGATCGGGCTCGGGCGGTGAGAGCTCGAGGCCCCGCCAGTGGTCACGCAACTGTTCGAGTATCCGGACGTCGTGCCGAGCCACGTCGCTCTCGATGACCCGAGTTAAACCTCTGAGCTCAATAGTGATGCGCAGTTCATAAAGGTCGCGAAGCTCGGTCAGATCGGGTAGAATGGGATAGTACCTGCCGTCCCGCTTTTCGAGCATGCCGTTGGTCCAGAGGCGGATAAGAGCCTCGCGCACGGGTGTCCGTGAGTGACCCATCTCCTCGGCTATCCGCTCTTCAAACAACCGCGTCGTCGGCCCGAACTCACCCATCATGATGCGCTTCCGGATTTCGACATACACCTGTTCGCGACGAGAAACACGTGGCTTCTTGGACGCTACTGGAGCCACATTCACCCCTGTATGCACACTCGAATCCACGCTGTGTCCACGTGTGGATAAAGTAGGAACTGACGGTTTCGGTCACGCTTCGTCAAGTAAATTTTGCGTTACTTACATCTCACCTCTGCGTCTTCCTGACCGCATCACGAGAGGAGATACCATGCGTTTGAGCTGGTCATAGACGTCCGGTGAACCTAAGTACGGCCGCCGGCCTGCGGCAGAGCCGGGCCTCAACCGACTAAGGACTTGCCGTAAACACTCAAGGCCGCTGACCGAGCGGGCGCACCCGGGTGGCTTCGGAAGCGGCTTCCGAGTGTGCGAACATCTGCGTTGCTGTGCCGGCATGAACGCGACAGCTTGATGAGAAAGCGGCGGAGTCCACACAACGCCAAGCATTACGAGAACGAGGTTGTCGTTGTCATGAACTCGCCAGGGCCATTTATTTGATTACGGCACATATAACCTCGCCCGCGCACCTCTTTTCTGCTGATAGGAGACCAGTCGAATGACCTCGCAAACTGTTGCTAGCTCTGATACCAAGCCGCTTACGCCGACCGAGAAGGTTTACGATGCGTACGCTGCGATCGACGCTTCTTCCCGGCCGGAAGTCTGGATTCTATTGCGGCCGATCAGTGATGTACTCGCCGATGCCGCGGCGGTGGAGGAGCGCATCTCCGTCGGCGAGGACCTGCCGCTTTCCGGCATGCTCGTAGCGGTGAAGGACAACATCGATGTTCGTGGACTTCCGACCACCGCCGGCTGCCCGGAGTTCGCCTATCACCCTGTGCGTACGGCGACGGCCGTGCAACGGCTTGTGGATCAAGGCGCCATCATTCTCGGACAGACCAACCTCGACCAGTTCGCCACCGGGCTTGTCGGAACCCGCAGCCCCTACGGCGCCGTTCGCTGCGCCTGGGACGGGGAGAAAGTCTCCGGCGGATCCAGCTCTGGATCAGCCGTCGCCGTTGCTCTCGGGATCGCCGACATCGGCATCGGTACCGATACTGCCGGATCAGGCCGGGTACCGGCCGCTTTCCACAACCTGGTCGGCATCAAGACCACCCTGGGCATCGTCCCCACCAGCGGGGTCGTGCCAGCATGCGCCGACTTCGACTGCGTGACTGTCTTTGCCCGCACCCTCGCTCTCGCAAGCTCGGCCATCGCCGTCATGGCAGGGCCCGACGACAGCAATCCGCGTAGCCGTGAGTGGCCCGCCGCGATACCGTTTTCAGCATCTGTCAGCCCTACCGTGGGAGTACCCAGGCCTGAAGACCTGCAGGCACTCAGCCCGGACTACGCCGACGCCTTTGCCCGTACAGTCGCCCACGCAACCGCAGCAGGAATCGCCACCGTGACCGTGGATATCAGCGAGCTGCTCGACGCCGCACAGATCCTCTATGACGGGGCGATCGTGGCGGAACGCTACAACGCTGTCGGCGCATTCCTCGAGGTGGCACCGGCAGGAACAGACCCCATCGTCGCATCTATCATCAAGGCCGCGAAAACACCGACAGGCCACGAGTTCGCCAAAGATCTCGATCGTCTTCTCCGCGTCAAGAAATCCGCCGCCGCGATGCTGCAGGGACTCGACGGCCTGCTGCTGCCCACAACCACAGAGCATCCCAGCATCGCCGCGGTCAACGCGGAGCCTATCTCGATCAACAAACGACTGGGCACGTACACCAACTTCTGCAATCTGCTCGACATGGCCGCGGTCGCAGTACCAGGCGAATCGACACGGAACGGGGACCCCTTCGGCGTGATGTTCGTGGTCCCGGCATTTGCGGACCAGGTAGCGATAGACCTCTCCGCACGCCTTCTCGCAGTGCAATCAACCTTGATCATCAGTGGTGGTGTGGACCTCGCGGTCTTCGGCGCGCACCTGCGCGGTCAACCTCTGCACTACCAGCTAGAAACCCTCGGCGCACGGTTCATCAGCCCGATCACCACATCACAGAGCTACAGGTTGCTTGCTCTCCAAACAGTCCCACCCAAGCCAGGGCTCGTTCGTTGCGCCGGACCTGACGGTGCAGCCATCCACGGAGAGCTCTACCGACTCTCGCCGGCTGCGATCGGGGCGTTTCTCGCCGCTCTGCCAGCGCCGATGGCGCTCACCAGTGTCGAGCTCTCAGACGGCCGTTGGACAACCGGTTTTGGCTGCAGCCAGGACGCTGCCCAAGATGGAACCGACATCACCCAACATCGAAGCTGGACCGCGTACATGAACACCAAGGTTGGAACCACACCCCAGCATCCGAACTCCGCGACGTCCGAGTCGTGAAGGTCAGCGGTGTCGGTGCCGCGGCATCGGTTACGTACATCGAGACGCGCCGGTCGCTCACCCGGCCCGTCTCCGATCACCTTTGGCTGGGTTCGCCCGCCGACCCACGTTGGGCGGTCCTACCGCGTTGGATGTGGGATTTCGCCACCTCGACCGCACGTGCGGAGTCACCTCTCTCGATGGTCGCGACGATCTCAGCGTGTTCGTCCCACGAGTCACCTAGCGGGCGGCGGACCTGGGCCGAATAGGCCCAGGCGAGCTTGTCGCGCAGTTGGGTGACGAGGTCCGAGAGACTGTCGTTCCCGGACGCGGCGGCGAGGACCGCGTGGAACTGACTGTGGAGGGCGGCCCCGTCTTCTGCGCGCCCCTCTCGGGCGGCCACGCGACCCCGGCCGACGATCACGTTGAGTTGAGCGAGATGCTCAGTCGTCCGTCGGCCGGCGGCGAGGCCAGCGGCCAGGGACTCGAGCGCCCCCTGCACCTCGATGAGGTCACCGGCTTCCTTGGCAGTCATCTCGGCGACAAACGTCCCGAAGTAGGGACGGACCGTGACGAATCCCTCCGCCGCCAGGACCCGCAACGCCTCGCGGACCGACATGCGGGACACGCGGTACTGTCCCGCCAACTTCTCCTCCGTGAGACGGTGGCCCGCCGGATACTCACCGTGGATGATCCGGCTCCGGATCTCGGCGTGCAACCGCTCCGGGGGCCTCAACCCATCGTCACTCCCCATGGGATGAGGTTAGCGCCACGGGTGGTTCCGTCACTCCAGCCACAGGATCCGTTAAAGATCCATAGCTTATCGTTCGAAACGTTCCATTTAGGACACATTCCGAAATCTTGCTGTAACAGTTGTAGACAATGCTCCGTTGCCATGAAAAGCAGGTTGACAACGCGGTGGGTCGTTCTGGTCGGCGCCACCGTGGTTGGCGCCGCGACCGCCCTCAGCGCGTGCTCCTCCAGTTCGACGCCGACTGGCGCCGCCACCGCACGTGCCACATCGACGACGCTACGAGTTGCGTTCCTCGCCGACATGGGCCCGCCGGACCCCGACACGTTCTACGCCTCCGAAGGCCTCGTGGTGACCAACTCGGTCTACGAAGGTCTGCTGCAGTACGCCAACAACTCCACGACCATCGAGGGATCTCTGGCCGATCTGCCGACCGTGTCCTCGGACGGGCTGACGTACACCTTCAAACTCCACGCCGGCGTCAAGTTCCACGACGGCACTCCGTTCACCTCGGCGGCGGTCGCTTCCAGCTTCGCCCGCCGGAAGGCCATCAACCAGGGCCCGGCGTACATGCTCGCCCACGTGAAGTCAGTCGACACGTCCGACCCGCTCACCGCCGTCATCCATCTGGACCAACCGGTAAGCGCCTTCCGCGACTACCTGGCGTCTCCCTTTGGACCGAAGATGATGAGCCCCACCGCCATCCGCGCTCACAGCGGAAGCGACCAAGCCCAGACGTGGCTCCACACGCACGACGTGGGCACCGGGCCGTACCAGATCACCTCGTTCCTCCCCGAGCAGAAGTACGTCCTGAGCGCTTTCTCCGGGTACCCGGGGAACCAGCCGGCGTTCAAGGAAGTCGACATCTCCATCCAGGCCAGCATCAGCACCCAGCAACTCGAACTGGAACAAGGCCAGCTCGACATGATCATGCATGGCCTGCAACCCCAGAACGTCGACACGATCAGCCACAAGAGTGGGTTCGCCCTGCACGAGTTCCCCACCGAACTCAAAACGGTGCTGTTCATCAACCCCAATCGTGGTGCGTTCACGACTGCCACCGCTCGTGCCGCCCTCAGGCAGGCCCTCGACAAGGCGGCGCTGACAAGACCATTTGGATCCGCGGGCACGGTCTCCACTCAGATCTATCCTGTCGGCGAACTGCCGGTCTCGGCGACGACCTCGGCGGTGACCTACGATCCCAGCGTTCTCCGCAAGCTCGTTCCGACATTGCCCACCAAGAAGGTCGACATCGGCTACGACTCCACCGACCCTCGCAACCAACAGGTCGCTGACCTCATCCAAGCGACGCTACAAGGTCTCGGTCTCGACGCGACGGACCGCGCTATTCCGATCGGCCAGATCTTCAGCCTCGCCAGCCAGCCCCCCCAGGCGCCGGCCATCCTCGTACAAACCACCAATCCCGACGCCGCACACCCCGACACGTGGGCGCGGATCTACATGAGCAAGGGCGGCGGGGCCAACTACCTGCAGTGCGTCGACCCGGAGGTCGACAAGCTCCTTGACACCGGCTTGTCCGCCACCACCCCGGCCGCCGTCGATAATGCCTACGGAAAGGCCGGCGATCGTATCGTCCAGGGCGGCTGCTTCATCGACATAGCCGACGTGAAGGACACCATTGTCACCCGCACCGGGTTGACCGGCTTCTACCACGTGCCGCCGATCCCATGGGGATTCAAGCTCGCGGCCCTCGCCAATGGCTAACCCCGAAAACCGACCGGGCGGGTCCGAGCGACCCGCCCAGTCGGGTGACCGCCCGGCACCCGGCGACATCACCATCAACCAGCCGGATGTAACGGCCGAGGTCACCGATTGTTTCGAAGCCTACGACAACGCGCTGATCGCCAATGACGTAGCCGCACTCGACCGATGGTTCTGGACCGCACCCCAGGCCGTCCGGTACGGGCTCGGTGAGGAACTGTACGGTCACGACGCCATCGCGCAGCATCGGCGCAATCACCCCGGAGTCATCCGAGGCCCGTTAACCCGACAAACCATCGCCACGTTCGGCACGGACATGGCGATCGTCTGCGCCGAATTCGACGAGAACGGTCGTGTTGGCCGCCAGACCCAGACCTGGATCCGTAGGCCCGAAGGCTGGCGCATCGTCTGCGGCCATGTGTCCATCAGATGACGGCCGAGAACGACAGCGTTCTGCGGCCGCGACCCGGACGCCCGGACCGGATCATCCCGTTCCTGACCGACGAACTGACAGGAGGATGTCATGACTAGCGGAGTGAGGCGGGTGGTCCCGCTCACCTTTGGGTGGGAGAACCTGCCCGAGACGGTCTCCATCCACGGTGGTGATCCCACCCGTCACCTGCGGGAGCCCGTGCCCGGCGTGCTCC
>JAOPYO010000260.1 GCA_025964575.1 Actinomycetes bacterium | reverse complement strand
AGCGGGAACTCCGGCAGCATCGCGGCCCACGGGGCGAGTTCGGGATCGAATGCGTAGGTCACAGGGGACTCCTCGGTGCGCTGAATGTCGTAGGGGTGCGGTCCGGCGCCGCATCCGGGCCCGGCCGCCGTCGACGAGGAACCTCTCGGCGCCGTGCGGATCGTGCGGTCGTGGGCTCGGCCGCGGATTCTTGACTGTCTCGTCCAGAACATAGCTGATTCTGGACTAGGTGGTCAAGAATCGTTAGGCTGTGCTGCGGCACCAGTTGACGGTCTTACAGCGACAGTTGGCCAAGCCGGCGTTCACGCCGGCCGACCGGTTCCTGCTCGCCGGACTGCTTCATCACCTGCCGATGGACAAGCTCCGGCAACTGCAGTTGCTGGTCCGCCCGGACACCATCCTGCGTTGGCACCGCAGCTTCTTGAAGCGCCGTCACGCCGCTGCCAGTGTTCCTCGGCGTCGTGGGCGCCCGCGCACCGTTCGGTCGGTCCGTGTCCTCGTCCTGCGCCTGGCACGGGAGAATTCCTCATGGGGCTATCGGCGCATCCACGGCGAACTTGCTGTGCTCGGCATCAAGGCGGCCGCTTCCACCTGCCTTTAACGCGTCACGGCGCTGGCACGGCGCGGAAGGGGCTCGCGCCCTGGTGGTTGGCGAATCCAGTTCGTCGGAGTCACCACGGTCGGTGTCGGCTGCGTGGTCGGTTGCTCGCCGAGTACGAAGTCGTCGCCGTGGTGTGTCACCGTTAGCGGCTGACCCTCCAAGAGGTGATACGTCGTCGTGTCGTCGGTGATGACGACCTGCAGCCGGCGGCCGCGGTAACACAACCGAAAGGCGAGCCGGGCGATGCCGTTAGGCAGGTGCGGGTCGAACCGGATCCGGCCGTCCCCGGCGCGCATCCCACCGAAGCCCGCAACGAGCGCGATCCAGGACCCGGCCAGGGAGGCGATGTGCACCCCGTCGCGGGTGTTCTTCTCCAAATCGTCGAGGTCCATCAGGGCAGCCTCGCCGAGGTAGTCATAGGCGAGTTCGAGTTGGCCGACCTCGGCGGCGAGCACCGCCTGGATGCAGGCGGACAGTGACGAGTCACGTACGGTGAGCGGCTCGTAATAGGCGAAGTTGCGGACCTTCTGCTCAGGGGTGAACGCATCGCCGCATAGGTACATGGCGAGCACGAGATCGGCCTGCTTCACCACCTGCTTGCGATACAGGTCGAAATACGGGAAATGCAGCAGCAACGGATATTGCTCCGGTCCGGTGGCCGCAAAATCCCAGGGCGCGTGCTTGGTGAAGTCCTCGCTCTGCGGATGAACACCGAGCCGTTCGTCGTAGGGGACGAACGTCGCCTCAGCGGCGGCACGCCATGTGGCGGCCTCGTCAACGGTCACTCCGAGCTGTTGCGCTCGGTCGGGGTGGCGGGCGATCGCGTCGGCCGCCGCTTGCAGGTTCCGCCGCGCCATGAGGTTGGTGTAGACGTTGTTGTCTGCGAGCGCACTGTATTCGTCGGGACCGGTGACACCGTCTATGCGAAATTGGCCGCGAATGTCGTGATGGCCGAGGCTACGCCATAGTCGAGCGGTCGCGACGAGCAGCGGCAGACCGATCTCACGCTCGAACTCGGTGTCGTCCGTCGCGTCCACGTAGCGCGTTACCGCATCCGCGATGTCGGCGTTGATATGAAACGCGGCGGTCCCGGCTGGCCAGTAACCGGAGCATTCCTCTCCGTGGATCGTCCGCCACGGAAAGGCGGCCCCCTGCAGCCCGAGCCGCTCCGCGCGGTCCTCGGCCTGTGGGAGCGTCGTTCGCCGCCAGTCCAGCGCGTCCGCGACCGCACGCGCATAGGTATAGCTGAGGACCGGCAGGACGAAACTCTCGGTGTCCCAGAAGATGTGCCCGTCGTAGCCGGGACCGGTCAGCCCTTTGGCCGGGATGGGCCTTTGCTCCGTGCGGGCGCCGGCCTGCAGCACGTGGAAGAGCCCGAAACGCACCGCCTGCTGCACCTGCGGATCACCGTCGAGCTCGACGTCTGCCCCGGACCAGAACTCGTCGAGGAACGCACGTTGCTCACTCACCAGGCCATCCCAGCCGGTCGAATGTGCGGCGGCCAGGGCGGCCATGACCTGGTCGTGCAATGCCGGCCGCGAGCGTTTCGCCGACCAGCCATAAGCGACGAGTTTGACCAGCCGCAGGCGTTGGCCAGGCTCCAGCCGGGTCACCACTGTGAGGCGGCTGACATCACCCGAGCCGCTGATATCCACGTCGGTGCCGTTGGGGCCATCCACGTCGTGTCGCATGGCGGCGGCGATAAGCAATCGGCTGGCCCGGGTCCGATGGACCATGACCGTGGCGTTGTGCGAGGTGAAGTTCTCCTCCACGACCAGCGGTGACTCCAGTATGGCGGCCGCTCGCGGATCACCGCTCAGTGGTGGCAGCGATTCGTTCGCGACCAGCTCCGACTGGACGACCGCGCGGACCGGCTGATTGGTGGCTTCGACCTCGTACCGGATCGCGGCCACGGCCCGGTGGGTGAATGAGACGAGACGTGTCGAGGTGACGCGCACCGCGCAGCCGGACGGCGAACTCCAGTGCGCATGGCGGGTTAGGGTCCCGGCGCGAAGGTCGAGCAGACGCTCGTGTTCGTGCAGCGTGCCGTAACAAACGTCGAAGGGCTCGTCGTCGACCAGGAGCCGTATCAACTTGCCGTTGGTGACGTTGACCACCGTCTGCCCGGACTCGGGGAACCCGTAGCCGCCCTCGGCGTAGGGCAGTGGTCGCTGTTCGTAAACCGAGTTCAGGTAGGTGCCGGGCAGCCCATGCGGCTCACCCTCGTCGAGGTTGCCGCGCATGCCGATGTGCCCGTTCGACAGCGCGAATAGCGACTCTGTCTGCGCGAGCATCTCCATGGGCAGACGGCGTTCCCGAATCGCCCACGGCTCCACCGCGAAGGCTGAATTCGTGATCACCGCGCCTCCAGCAACTCTGCGAGATCGGTGACGACGATGTCGGCTCCGTTTTCGCGAAGCTCTTCCGCCTGCCCGACCCGGTCGACGCCGATCACGGGCGTGAAGCCGCCCGCCCGGGCCGCCCGCACCCCGGCCAGGGCGTCCTCGAAGACCGCCGTCTCCGTGGGGCCGGTACCGAGCGCCTCCGCACCCGCGAGGTACATGTCCGGTGCCGGCTTGCCCTTCAAGTGTCGCCGCCGGGCGGTCACGCCGTCGATCCGCGCGTCGAACAGATCAGCGATCTTGGCCGCGTCGAGTATTCGAGCCGCGTTCGCGCTTGAGGACACCACAGCCGTCCGCAGCCCCGCGTCTCGGATCGCGCGCACGAAACGCACCGATCCGTGGAATACCTCCACGCCTTCCTTCTCCAGCAGGCTCAGCAGGAGTTGGTCCTTACGATTGCCCAGCCCGTACAGGGTGAGCGCGTCTGCCGGGTCCTGCGGGGTTCCCTCCGGTATCTCGATTTCGCGAGCGGTCAGAAACACCCGCGCGCCGTCCAGGCGTCTCCTGCCGTCCACGTAGCGGTCGTAGTCCGCGACCGAGTCGAACGGCACGAACGGCTCGCCTTTCTGCTCGGCCCGCGCGCGAAGGAATTCATCGAACATTGTCTTCCACGCTGCCGCGTGCACTGTGGCCGTGCGGGTCAGTACCCCGTCCATGTCGAAAAGGCACGCCCGTACCTGATCCGGCAACCCCAGCATCGGTTCCCCCCGTTCGTCATCCGCGCTTCTCGGCGTGGCCGCCGAACTCGCTGCGCATCGCGGACAGGGCCGCGTCGGTGAAGTGTCCGAGCCCGCGCGACTCGAATCGTTCGATCAGCGCCGACGTGATGACCGGGGCGGGCACGCTCTCATCGATCGCCGCATCCACGGTCCAGCGGCCTTCGCCGGAGTCGGAGACTCGGCCCTCGAAGCCGTCGAGCTGCGGTGACCGGGCCAGCGCGTCGGCGATCAGGTCGACGAGCCATGACCCGACGACCGAGCCGCGACGCCAGACTTCGGCGACTTCGGCGACGTCGATGTCGTACTGGTATGCCTCGGGGTCGCGAAGGGGCGCGGTCTCGGCGTCGGTGGCGCGGCCCTTCGTGCCGACGTTGGCGTGCCGGATGATGGACAGCCCCTCCGCGATCGCGCCCATCATCCCGTACTCGACGCCGTTGTGGACCATCTTCACAAAGTGGCCGGCGCCGCTGGGCCCGCAGTGCAGGTAGCCGTTGGGTGCGGTGCCGTTCCGGGTTCTGCTGGGCGTGGGTTCCGCGCTGCCCGTACCGGGTGCGATGGTGCGGAATACCGGGTCCAGGCCGAAGAAACGCTTGGCCGCCCGCACGCCGTCCGGGCCCAGCGGCGTCCCGTGTGCCTCCGGCGTGTTCTCCACCGGAGAGCCGTACCCGATATGGCTGTGCACCACCACGAGAGTGGGCCGCTCGGTCTCGGCCTTGAACGTGTGCAGCGCCCGGCGCACCCCTTCGAGGTCGTTCGCGTCGGCCACTGTCGTCACGTTCCAGCCGTAGGCGAGGAACCGCGCCGCGACGTCCTCGGTGAAGGTGATCCCGGTATGGCCCTCGATCGTCACCCGGTTCGAGTCGTAGATCCAGCACAGCTTGGACAACCGCAAATGGCCTGCGAGCGAGGGCGCCTCGGAGGAGATGCCCTCCATCATGCAGCCGTCCCCGGCCAGGGCGTACACGTCGAAATCGAACAGAGGGAAACCGTCCCGGTTGTAGCGGGAGGCGAGCCACCGGCCCGCGATCGCCATGCCGACCGACGTCGCCACACCCTGGCCGAGTGGACCGGTCGTCGTCTCGACACCGCTCGTCAGGCGGTATTCGGGATGGCCGGGACAATGCGAGTCGAGCTGGCGAAACGACCTCAGGTCATCGAGCGTGACCGCATGGCGGCCGAGGATCTCATAGTCCGGATCGACGGCATGGACTCCGGTCAGATGAAACAGCGACCACAGCAGGGCCGAGGCGTGTCCCTCCGAGAGCACGAATCGGTCGCGGTTCGGCCAGATCGGGTCGGCGGGGTCGAACCTCAGGAAGCGCTGCCACAACGTGTAGGCGACCGGAGCGATGTCCAGCGGAGTGCCGGGGTGCCCCGACTCTGCGGCCTGGATCGCGTCCATGCACAGGCCGCGAATAGTGTTGATGGAAAGTGTGTCAAGATCGGTCATGATCTGCGTGTCTCCCTCGATGCCAGAGCCCGGCGGTCCGCAATGGCGGTGCCGGTCCGACTCGGAGATCGCGGGTTCGCGCAACGTCCTGGCGCGAATCCTCTGCGATGGCAGCGTTGACGTATCTAACATTTAGACTACCTCCGGCCGCGAATCCAGGGACCACAGGCCCGTTCATTACCTCCTCCGTGCGAAAAAGTGACCATGAAGGTGTCCTGCGGATTGATGGTCTCGCACCTGCAAATTGGATGGTCACGTACGCACTTGTGTAGGGATCCAGCGGCCATCCTCGGTGAGGCGGTCGGCGTTGGACGGCCCCCACCCGCCGCGCTCGTACGGTTCTGGAGGCGTCTTGAAGTCGAGGATGGGATCGACGATGCGCCATTCCTCTTCCACGGTGTCCTGGCGGGCGAAGTGGCGCGGGTCGCCGGAGAGCGCGTCCGTGAAGATTCGCTCGTAAGCGCTTTCCGCATGGCCCGGCTGCGCTGCGAAGTCGACCGACACCGGCACCTCGCGAATGGCGTCGACCTCACCGGGGGCCTTGGCGAGCAGCTCGAATGTGACCCCGGGATCGGGCTCCAGCCGGAACCGCACGACGTTGGATGGCGGGCGGCCGGCGTCGGCGGACAGGAACAACATGCGGGGCGGCCGGCGAAGCCGGACCGCGATCTCGGTGCTCGTGACCGCCAGCGCCTTACCTGTCCTGATCAGGAACGGAACGTCGGCCCAGCGCCAGTTGTCGATCCACAGCCGCACCGCGGCGTAGGTTTCGGTGGTCGACCCGGCGGCCACCCCTGGCGTGTCGAGATAGCCGGCGTACTGGCCCCGCATCACATCATCGGGATCGATCGCCCGTATAGCGCACATCAGCCGACGTTTCTCATCGCGTTCGGCCTCGGCGCTGTCGTCGATCGGAGGATCCATGGTCAGGTACGCCAGGACCTGCAGTAGATGGTTCTGCACGACATCGCGAACGGCACCGACCGCGTCGTAGAACGCACCCCGGTCGGCGACGTCGAACGCCTCGGCCATCGTGATCTCTACGGCGGCGACGTGGTCGCGGTTCCAGATGGGCTCCAGCAGGCTGTTGGCGAAGCGGAACATCACGAGGTTCTGGACCGGCTCCTTGCCGAGGAAATGGTCGACGCGCAGCAACCGCTCCTCCGGGAAGTGCCCGTGCAGTTCCGTAGTGAGCCGCTGCGCGGAGGCGAGGTCGTGGCCGAACGGCTTCTCCACCACCAGCCGGCCCCGGGTGTTCAGCCCCGCGGCGCCCAGTCCTTCGGTTATCGGCGCGAACAGTGCGGGTGGCACGGCCAGATAATGGACGGCGAACGCCTCGTCGGCGATGTGCCGTGCGAGTTCGGTGTAGACGGCTGCTTCGGTCACATCGCCGGTGACCGGCACCAGCCTGTCGGCGAGCGCGCCGAACACGTCCTCATCGACCCGCCCGAAAGCTGCCGTGACGCTGTCGTGGAGGTGTCTCCGCAGCGTGGCGATGTCCAGGTCGCCGCGATCCACGCCGATGACCGGCATGTTGAGCACGCCGCGGGCGGCGAGTCGATACAAGGCCGGAATGATCATCTTCTTGGCGAGATCCCCGGCGATGCCGTACAGCACCAGGACCTGCCCACGCGGTACGTTCATGATTCCCCCACTCAGCCCCTGGACGCCTGTACGCGTCGGTGGCGTCATCTCGAGCCCGGTACGCTCGACGGTCGACGCGGCTGGCTAGGAATTCCCCGAAAAGCCACGAACCGGCAGGTCGGCCTAACCCATCCATACCCACGACCTGGTCCGCCACATCGAGATGAACTCCGACCTCATCGGGATCCTTCGCGTGGCGATCGGCGGCGGCCCGACTGGATTGGAGATCGCCGGTCAGATCGCCGAGCTGACCCGCGTGGCCACGCGGACGGCCCAGACCGCCGCCGCGAGTCAGCCCGGCGATGCGGCCGAGAATGTCGGCACCGTCGGCTAACCTCACCACGAAACCGGAAGCGCGTCCCGCCCGTCGATTCACCGGAGCCAGGCGGTAGGTGGCGTCTCGATCGGGATCTGAGCAGCGGAAGGGGGCTGGGTGGCCACATTCGTCTTGATCCACGGCGCTGGCGATGTCGGCTGGTACTGGCATTTGGTGGAGGCCGAACTGCGTGTACGAGGCCATGAGGCCATCGCCCCGGATCTTCCATGCGACGACGACTCGGCGGGCCTGCCCGAGCACGCGGACACCGTGGTCAGTGCGATCGGCGACCGGACCAATCTGATCGTCGTCGCCCAATCGTTCGGCGGCTTCACCGCTCCGCTCGTCTGCGACCGGGTGGCGGTGGAGCTGCTCGTCCTGGTCGCGCCCATGATCCCCGCGCCGGGAGAGGCTCCCGCCGACTACTGGGCCAATACGAGATATAACGAGGAGGTGCGGGACCGGTACGACGATGCGATCGCCCTGTTCTACCAGGATGTTTCGCCGGAGCTGGCCGCCGAGGCGTTGAACCGGGCGCGCAGCCAGGCTGAGGCCCGGATGGGGGAACCGTCGCCGCTCAGGGCTTGGCCCGGCGTCCCCACGCGGGTCCTGATCGGCCGCGATGACCGCCTGTTCCCCGCTGGTTTCCTTCGCCGCGTCGCCCGGGAGCGCCTGGGCATCACCCCCGATGAGATCGACGGTGGGCACACCCCCGCGCTGAGTCGCCCGCATGAGCTGGTGGACCGCCTCGAGGCGTACGCCGCCAAGCAAGGACTGCTCGGCGGCCACTAGCCGGCATCGCGGTATGCCTTCCCATGCGCTCAAGTTTCCTGCCGGTCTCCGGGGAGCTAACCGGCCCCAATGGGCTGAAAGGCGGGGGCCATCATGATGAATGCCGGTGACCAACAGCGCCCAGGCGGCCCCGGCCGTCGTGAAGGGACCGCGATGCGACACGCCGCAAGCGAACACACGCCCGGCCCCAGTGGCTACGACGCCGAACTACGGCGGCACAACGAGGTCCTGCGCCGGGCCTGTGGCGTCCAGCTCCGCGACCACGTCCTCGACATCGGCTGTGGTACCGGGCAGACGACCCGACAGGCCGCGCGTACGGCCCGGGCGGGCAGTGCGCTCGGGGTCGACGTCTCGGCGCCCGCGATTAAGCGCGCCCGCGAGCTGGCCCGGGCGGAAGGACTCCGCAACGTCACCTTCGAGCATGCCGACGCGCAGGTCCACCGCTTTCCGCAGGAGCGCTTCGACCTGGCAATGAGCAGGTTCGGCACGATGTTCTTCGACGACCCCGTCGCCGCATTCGCCAACATCGGGCGGGCGCTGCGACCGGCCGGGCGCCTGGTAATGATGGTCTGGCAGGCCCACGAGCGCAACGAGTGGGACGTCGTTATCCACCAATCCCTCGAAGCAGCCGAAGGGCCAGCAGCCGGTGCTTCCGAGGGACCGGATCCGTTCTCTCTCGCCGACCCGCCGACCGTGAAGGAGATCCTGCAGGCTGCAGGGTTCGCCGACGTCGCCTTCACCGACGTCCACGAACCGGTCTACTACGGTCCGGACGTGGCCACCGCCCTCGACTGGGTCCGCGGCTTCACATGCACCAGCGAAGTCCTGAAGCGGCTGGGTCCGGCCGCCGCAACGCGTGCGATCGAGCGTCTGCGCGTGGCGCTCGCCGAGCACCTGAGCGACGACGGTGTCTGGTTCAACTCCCGCGCCTGGATCATCACCGCTCATCGCCACCGAGAGGGAACACGACCGCGCTCAGTCAGTTGATCAACCGAAAAACTGTCAGCACCATCGCATAACCTGACCATGAAGCCGCAACCGCGCCCATCGATTTACACCGGATTTCGGATTTCGGATGCCCGGTCGCGGCCGGTGTTCCACTCAGAGGCAGACTTCCAGCACGCTCTGGCTTGGACTGCCCATCCGTCCGATCCTTCCCTGCGCATCCGGCTTGAGACCAGACCCGCACCCGCATGCGGTTGGACCTGCTTTCAGAGCCGCGCCTGCGAGGCGGCCACTACCGCGAGCACCTCGGCAGGCCAGCTCGCCGCGCGCTGCCGACGCGCACGGGCCCTTGACCCGCCACCCACACCCTCCAGTAACCATGTGTGTCTTAACGGTAACACTATGAAGTCTTGACCTCCATCACATCTACGACGATGGTTGTAGTTGAACACGCTCCGCATGCAATTCATGACACATTGCGACACCCCCCGTTCGCGGGTTGGTGAGAGGAGGGCCCCGATGTTGAAACTGGCCATCGCAGCTCTGTCCACGGCCACGATCGCGGCCGTAGTGCCCGCCGCGTCCGCCGGCGGACACGATGCAGATCGAAGGGAGACACCGTGACGATCACCACATGCATCGCGGTCCCGCTGACCGTGTGTGCGGCCGCCGCTGGCGTGTTCATGGGAGCCAGCGCCCAGGCCGCCGGCCACTCGACCGGCCGAACCGCTGTGGGATGCGCCTACCAGGTGCCGCCGACGCAACCCGGCGGCCAACTGGACATCCGCTCCGGACCGGGGACCGGATACGGGCCGGTCGGCCAACTGCGGGTGGCCGACGGGCGGTTCACCGGGGACTGCCAGCCGACCGGAGGCTGGACGAAGGTCAAGGCG
>JAOPYO010000259.1 GCA_025964575.1 Actinomycetes bacterium | reverse complement strand
GCCAGGACATCGTGGGGGTAGTGGACTCCGACGTAGACGCGGGAGGCGGCCATGAGGAGGGCGGCTGCCGAGGCGATCAGGCCGAGCCGCCAGCTGACCAGGGAGATCGCTGCGGCGGCTGCTGCCGCGATGGTGGCGTGGTTGCTGGGGAAGGAGTAGTCCGTGGTTCCCGGGCAGGCCACCAGGGTGTAGGCGTGAGCGAGCGTGCGGCAGGGCCGTTGCTCCTGGACGATCATTTTGAGTCCGCTGTTGACCACGTAGGCAATGACGGTTGCGGCGGGTGCCCACAGGGCCGCGGCCATCTTCGCCGCCGCATCACCCCGGGCGAGCCACCAGCCGAGCAGGAACAGCACCGCGTAGAGGCCTAGGCCGTAGTCGGTCCATAGCGTCATCGGGGTGTGCAGCCAGGGTGTGTGGTGGGCGAAGTCGGTCACCGAGGTGTACCAGCCGCTGTCGACCGGGGTGCCGTGGGAGGCCTCAATAACCGCCTGCGAACCGCTCACGTTGCGGGCCTCACTCTCGAATGTCAGGGAAACGTCAGGTGTCCAGCAGACTGCGCTCGGAGATCGCAGAGGTGAACATTATCTGTACTTCTACAGCAAGTAGAAGTTGGAACGGGGAGGTTTTCCGTATTTCTCGGCCGGGATTCACCTGGACAAGCCCGTTAAGGGGGCAGCTGGCCGGTCCGGGGACCTCTACCGGGCCGGGCCTTCATCGCTGGGGCCGGGGTGAGAGCGGCGGCGCAGGCGCCAGATGATGAGGGCGGCGATGGCCGCGATGGCGAGCAGGATGGCGATGGCCTGGCCGACGAGGTGCTCGATCTTGGTGTAGGCGGTGCCGGCGAAGTAGCCGAGCAGCGTGTAGCCGATGCCCCAGGTCAGGCCGCCGAGGGCGTTGAAGAGCAGGAACGTGCGGTAGTGCATACGGGAGATACCGGCCAGGGCGGGCATCATCGCCCGGAAGAAAGCGATGAACCGGCCGAGGAAGACCGCGGCGGGTCCTTTGCGTCGGATGAAATCACGGGCATTCTCGATGCGGTCGTGATGGCGCCGTAGCGGGCGGGTGGTGAGGATCGACGGCCCGAAGTGGTGGCCGATCTCGTAGCCGACGGAGTCCCCGGCGATCGCGGCGAGTACCACTATCGCAGCGAGCCAGTAGAGGGAGACCTTGTGCTGGCCGGCCAGGACTCCGCCGATGACCACGGCGGTCTCGCCCGGCAGAAGGAAGCCGACGAACAGGGCGTCTTCGCAGAAGACCAGGGCCGCGACGACCGCGTAGACGACCGGGCCGGACAATCCGCCGAGCCAGTCGGTGACCGAAGACACCATTCCCGCCCTTCACCTCCACCCGGTTCGACCAACGTGCAGGTGACCGGCACCCGGACGGCCTATAGGCCGATGCCGTCTCTCACCTCTTACCCTGGCGACCTGAACTTCGCGCCCGCGCGCCCCTGTTCGGACCTGGCAGGCGAGGAGGCGGGCACTGGAGCTCACATGCTGGCCGTTTCCAGGAGATCATGCAGGTCGCGCAGAGCCTCAAGCGTGCACACGCCGGTCGCGGCGAGCACCACTGCGACGCTGATCACCAGGATCAGGCGACGCTGGGGCGGTGAGGTGAGCAGGGCGGCGACCCGGCGCGGCACCGGGCCGCCGCCGGACAGGTCGGCGAGATCGGACGCCGTGCCGGTCACGCCGAGTGCGAAGTCTGCGGACCAACTGGGCGCAGTGCCCAGGCGGGTGGCTGAGGCTTTGGCGAGTGCGGCTTTAGCGATGGTGCGGGCGACCAGGCGCCGGTCGCCGGTGGCCGTGGCGGCGTCCTCGTCGGCCCACCGCTCGATGGTGAAGGCGACGGCGCGGGCGAGCGGGCGCAGCAGTGGGTTGGCGGCGGCGGCCAGCTGCGCGGCGGCGGTGAACCAGTGGTGGCCCGAGCGCAGGTGCGCCCGCTCGTGCGCGAACAGCGCATGACGCTCGTCTTCGTGCAGGGCGGCGAGCATGCCGGTGGAGACCACGATCCGCCCGGGCCGTCCCGGCACCGTGAACGCCTCTGCGACGCCATCGTCCTGCATGACCACCAGTTCGCCGGTGCCGGGCAGGCAGCGTGCTTGGACGGTGGCGGCCAGTAGCGCCCGCACGCGCCGGTAGGTCATCCGTACCGCCGCCGCGATCGCAGCGGAGAGGGCGATGGCGGCCAGCATGGCCACCGACACCGACGGCGCGTCATCACGTTGGATGATCTGCAGCGACAGCTTGCCGAGCTGGGCGACCAGCGGGATCTGGATCAACCCGGCCAGCACCAGCAGCGACAGTACCGTGCCGGTGGCCGCGGCCAGCATCACCGCTGAACAGGTCAGCAGCCAGGTGGCCAGCCGCGGATCGAACCGGCGGGCCAGCCGCCCCGCGGACAGGGCGGCCACCAGCGGGACCAGCAGCGGCAGATAGACGGCCAGATGCACCCGGGTCTCCTCTACTCCGGATCGCGCTGGTCGCCGAAGAGCCGGCGGAACAGCGCTTCATCACGCGCGGACAACTCACCGACGAACCGGGTCAGCACGGCGTCACGGTCGCTTTGACCTTCCAGCACCTGGTACATCCGCTGTACGGCCATCCCCGCCGCGTCCACCACCGGCGTATAGGCGTACGCCCGGCTCCTGCGAGTACGGCTGAGAATGCCCTTGGCATGCAGCCGCGACAACGTCGTCACCACCGTCGAATACGCCAGCCCGCCACCCAAGAGGTCGGTCACCTCGCCGGGCGTCAGCGCTCGGTCCCTGCTCTGCAGCACCGACAGCACCTCGGCCTCCAACGCGCCGGCCGCCCGCCGGCCTCCCGAGGTCGCCCCTGCCGCCGGATCGGGTTCTGAATCCACTGCCGCGAGCCTCCTGCCGTTCACATCATCTACAGTGAAGTAGAACTTTTACTCATTGTAAAAGTTGAGCCTATCGGCCCGCGTGTGCCATGCCACCGTATGCCGCCGCCAGAGTCACCGAGCGGTGTCACCACCGGTGGGCGGGCGCCGCTGGACTCGATGGAACAGGAGATCTGAATGGGGACCTCATGCTGGTGACGGCACTCGGCCTGCATGCTTCGGCGGCGCACGCCGGGCTCGCAGCGCTCAACCCACTGGACTCCTCCTCGCTGCTGGCCAGCTTCGGCGCCATCGGGGTGTTCGTGGTGTTGTTCGCCGAGACCGGCCTGCTGATCGGGTTCTTCCTGCCCGGGGACTCCTTGCTGTTCACCGCCGGGCTGCTGTGCACGACCGCGGCGACGAACAAGGTCCACCTGTCGCTGCCGGTCGTCCTGGTCGCGGCCGTCGCGGGCGCGTTGCTGGGCGCCCAGACCGGGTACTGGATCGGCCGCCGCGGCGGCCGCCCGTTGCTGGCCCGTACCCGCAACGCCCACCTGCAGCGCGGCGCGGCCCGCGCCGAGGAACTCCTGGCCCACTACGGATATGGGAAAGCCATCGTGCTGGCCCGGTTCATCCCCGTGGTCCGCACTGTGCTCAACCCGCTCGCCGGCGTCCTGGAGGTCCCCGCCCGGACCTTCGCCTTGTGGCAGGTGACCGGCGGGCTGGTCTGGTCGATCGGCATCACCATCGCCGGATACGCGCTCGGCTCCACCATCCCGGGCGTCGACCAGTACCTGCTGCCCGCCGTCGCTGTGATCGTCGTCGTCTCGGTCATCCCGATCGCTCTGGAGCTACACCGCGCCCGCCGCGATGCCCGCCGTGATGGCGGCCGACATGCCGACCGGCGGTACACGCTGACCGAGGAAGACAACCCGCGATGGTGATCGCATTCGCTGTCGCGGTGACCGACGACGATGTAGGTCCCAGGGGACTGAACCGCCGGTTGTTCCTGGACATGAACGACTTCGCCCGGCACACCCCGTGGCTGCACACCCCTGTCTATCTCTACGCCACCTACGGGGTGCTGCTGTTCGGCGCGCTGCTGGTGGCAGGGTGGGAAAAGGCCCGCAACGACGGGGACTCCACCAAGATGGCCGCCGCACTATGGGCGCCCGCCGGCACCTTGCTGGCGCTCGCGTTCGCCCAGGCGGCGACGTTGTTGGTGGCGCAGCCACGCCCGTACGCGAGCCTGCCGCACATCCTGGTGCTCGCCGACCGCGATGGCGCCCCGGCGTTCCTCAGCGACCACGCCATCATGGCCGGAGCGGTCGCCGGCGCCCTGCTCCTGGTCAACCGCCGACTCGGACTGATCGCCGCCGCCGCCGCGGCGGTGATGGCGATCTGCGGCGTCTACACCGGCGCCCACTACCCCATCGACGTCGCCGCCGGACTGGTGCTGGGCGCGGTGGTGGCCGTGATCGGATATCTCCTGCTGGAGGATCTGCTCACCCACCTCGTCCAGTGGCTGGCCACCACCCGGCTGCGGGCCTTGCTCACCACCGCGCCACTCGCGCCGCCGGCAACCGCAGCAGAAGGTCAACCGGCCGCGCCACGGCCTGGGCACGCGGGCGAGCAGATGCGCGAAGACCCGGCGGGCTGCGCCGGCACTGCACACAGGCCGAGTGTCGGCCGCTCCGGTAGCCCCAGCGCGGGCGCGCCGTGATCACCGACATCACCCAGTGGATTCTGGGCCTGCACGGCTGGGCGGCTCTGGCGATCGTGTTCGCCGTTCCGCTGGCCGAGTCCTCGGCGTTCGTCGGGTTCGTGTTCCCCGGCGAGATCGCAATCCTGCTCGGCGGAGTGCTGGCCTCCCAGCACCGCGTTCCCTTGCCCGCGGTGCTGGCCGCGGCCATCTCCGGGGCGATCCTGGGAGACACCATCGGGTATGCGGTCGGCCGCCGCTGGGGCCGCACCCTGCTGCACGGCACCCTCGGCCGCATCGCCGGACGCAAGCATCTGGACCGCGCCGAACGCTACCTCGCCCAGCGCGGCGGCAAGGCCGTGTTCTTCGGCCGGCACACCGCCGCGCTGCGCGTCCTCATCCCCGGGATGGCCGGGATGTCCCGCATGCCGTACCGCACCTTCGCGCTCTACAACATCCTCGGCGGCCTGGTGTGGGCGATCTGGAACACCCTGCTCGGCTATATCGCCGGGGCCGGCTGGAGACACGCCGCCGCCCTGGCCAGCGCCATCGGCCTGCTCATTCTGGCTGTGCTGCTCCTGGCCGCCGGGCTGGTCGTGGCGATCAAGGCGGTGCGGCGCCGCACTGACCGGCTGCGGGCCCCCGCCCCCACCGAGCCGGCAGAACTCCCCGCCACCACGACATCAGCGGTGCCGACCACGGTGCCGACCACGGCCGGAGGACGGTGATGGGCCGCCCGCTCCGGGCCCAACCACCACCCCCGCCTCTGGGCGAGGAACGAACACTATGAACACACCGCTGTGGCGACACCGCAATGGCACCCCAAGCGCGCCGCCCCGTGGCCTTGCCGCGCTCGCGTTCCAGCCGTGGCTGCTGACCCTGTTCCTCGGCGCCCTGGTCATCGCCTTCAACCTGCGCGGGCCGGACCTGCCCGCGCAGTACTTCCGGACCTGGCTGGCCCGTACCGCGGCCCTGGTGGTCTTCAACAACCAGTGGTACGACGGGCACAGCCTGCCGGGCTACAGCGTCTTGTTCCCGCCGATCGCCTCGGTGCTGGGCGTCCGGATCACCGGCCTGCTCGCCTGCACCGCCACCACCTGGGCCGCCTGCCGGCTGCTGCCCGGCTCCCGCGACAGCGCTCAGCTCTTCTTCCGGCTGACCCTGGCGGTCGGCATCGTCGGTGAACTCGTCATCGGCCAGTTGCCGTTCGCCCTCGGGCTGGCCTTCGGGCTCGGCGCGCTGCTCGCCGTCCTGCGGGGGCACCCCTGGCTGGTGGGGCTACTGGCCGCCTGCTGCTCGCTGTCCAGCCCGCTCGCGGGGTTGTTCCTGCTGCTCGCCGGTCTGGCCTGGGCGCCGCAGGTCGACTGGAAGAAAGCCGCCCCGCTCAGCTCGGCCGCGCTGGGCATGCTCGTCTCCCTGGTCACCGGCGGTGGCGGCGGGCGGTTCCCCTTCCCCCTGGTGAACCTGCTGGGCGTTCTGCTGTTCGCCGTGCTGACCCTGGCCCTGACCCCCAAGAGCAGCATGCTGATCCGCCGGTTCGCAGTGATCTACGGAGTGGTCGGCGCCGCGCTCTTCCTGGTGCCCAACCCGGTCGGCTCGAACATCGACCGGCTGGGCAGCACACTTGCGCTACCGGCCGCCGGCTATCTGCTGCTCCGCTACGGACGGCGCCTGGTGCTCGCGCTGCTGATCGTGCCGCTGCTGACCTGGGAGCTGGTGCCGGTGGCGACCGCATTGGCGAACTCGGCCGGGGACTCCTCCTCCAGTGCCTCCTACTACACCGGCCTGGAGTCGTTCCTGGCCACCCGGAGCCCCGTGGCGGGCCGGCTGGAGGTCCCCTTCACCCGCGAACACTGGGAATCGGTGTTCCTCGCGCAGCGGTTCCACCTGGCGCGCGGCTGGGAGCGCCAACTCGACCTGCGGTATTCCGCCGTGCTGTACAAACCGCTTACCGCGGCGAGCTACCGCGACTGGCTGGACGCCAACGCCGTCGGCCTGGTCGCGCTGCCCGACGTCGCGCTGGACAACGGCGGCCTCAACGAGGCCGCGCTGCTCGCCCATCCGCCGTCGTACCTGCACCAGGTGTGGCACGACGCGCACTGGAAGGTCTGGGAGGTAGCCGCGGCGACCCCGCTTGCCTCGGGCCCCGCCACGCTGAGCGCGCTGGGCATCTCCTCGTTCGTCCTGAACTTCCCCACCGCCGGCACCGAGACGGTCCGCATCCACGACGACAACATGTGGGGCATCGCCGACGGCTCCGCGGCCTGTCTCACCGCCACCCCGGACGGCTGGTTCCAGGTGACCGCACTCACCCCTGGCGTGGTCCACGTCCACGCCACCGTGAGCACCATCATCGACCGCGACATCCTCCCCGAATGCGGCAACTGACGAGCGGCCGCTGGACAGACGTCACAACCAAACAACTCCCCGACAACAGGCCCGCCGTTGTCCGGGCGGCCACCCACCACCGATGGAGAAGCACACCATGCACCAGACACCGGCCCGCCACACACCGGCCCGCTACACCGACCAACCTGAACTGCGTGATCCGTCCTCACCCGGCTCTGACCTGCTCGCCACGATCGTACGCGGCGCCCTCGCCGTCATCTTCGGATGTGGCGCCACCGTGATCTTCCTCCTCGTCCTCGTCCTTCTCTTCAGCCTTTTCCTGGGCTGACCCGCTCACTCACACTGCGCATCGGCCTGCTCATCCTGGCCACCACACCCGCCTGTCTCCCGCTGACCGCGACACTCACCACCGCCGCGCTCGGCGCGTGGATCTTCGCAGGCGCCTCACCCAGGACGTCCTCGCCCACGACCTGATCACCCGGCTCGATCTGCACGCCCAGACCTACCTTTGACCCCGCCTAGGGGGATCAGATGAACAGCGGGCGACATTCCGAAATTACCTCCCCTGAACTTTTACACGCTGTAGTAGTTTGCGTGGGCGTGCCCCGGTCGGCGCCGCACCTGAGGAGGCCGGCCCGGCCGCGGCACGCCCTGACTTGCCATGATGGCTCGAACGCGAGAGGCCCTTGATGTCCCTGACCTATCCCGAGGCGATCGTCGTCGGGCTGTTCCAAGGCGTGACCGAGCTGTTCCCGGTCTCCAGCCTGGGCCACAGCGTGATCATCCCGGCGCTGATCGGCGGCCGCTGGGCGAAGGACCTCAGCGTCTCGGCGCCGGAATCGCCGTACCTGGCGTTCATCGTCGGCCTGCACGTGGCCACCGCGATCGCCCTGCTGATCTTCTTCCGCAAGGAATGGGTACGGATCATCGGCGGATTCTTCACCTCGATCCGCGACCGGCAGATCCAGACTCCCGACCAGAGGCTGGCCTGGCTACTGATCCTTGCCACCATCCCGGTCGGCGTCACTGGCCTGCTCCTGGAGCACACCTTCCGTACGGTGCTCGGCAAGCCCATCCCCGCCGCACTGTTCCTGGCAGCCAACGGAGTCATCCTCTACGCCGGTGAACTCCTGCGCCGCCGCGCTCCCGTACGGCCCGCCACCGTGGACGGCGAGGAGCTGCCCCCGGACGTCGCCTCCGATCTCCGCCTGGCCAAGCTGGGCTGGGGGGAGGGCCTCCTCATCGGCGCCGCCGAGATCCTTGCCCTGCTCCCCGGCGTCAGCCGCTCCGGCGCCACCATGGTCGCCGGGCTGACCCGCGGCCTGTCCCACGAGGACGCCGCCCGCTTCTCGTTCCTGCTGGCCACCCCGGTCATCCTGGCCGCCGGCGTCCTGAAGATTCCCGACCTGACCGGCCCGCTCGGCGCTGGCATCCGGGGCCAGGTGCTGGTCGGCAGTCTCGTCTCCGGTATCGGCGCCTACCTCGCCATCCGGTTCCTGGTCCGCTACTTCGAAACCCGCACCCTCACCCCGTTCGCCATCTACTGCACCGTCGCAGGCCTCGCCTCCGCCGCCTGGCTCAGCCTCACCTGACCGGCCCCCGCACCATCGAGGTTCGAACCCGTCCACTACTCGACGAACCTCGCAAGCCAGCTATCGCCGACCTGAACATTGAGCTTGCCCTCGTGCGTCGCTGAGATGGCTTATCTGGAGCGGCAGGCCGTCGGTGTGCGCTTCCGGCTCTACGGGGGGAAGAGCCCGAAGTGGTGCGGCGTACGCTGGGAGTGATAACAGTGCAGTCGGCAGAAGGAGAGTGGTCGTGGGTGAGTTGAGTCCGTGGCACTGGTTGATCGTTGCGGTGGTGTTCATGGTGCTGTTCGGGGCGAAGAAGATGCCTGATTCGGCGCGTGCGCTGGGTCGTTCGCTGCGGATCTTCAAGTCCGAGGTCAGCGGTCTTGGCGAGGACGCCCCCGGGCAGTCGGCTACCCCACCGTCCGCAGGTCAGATCACGGGGTCCGAGCAAGGGGAGCCCGTGCCATCGTCCCGCGAGCAGGGATCGGGTGC
This sequence comes from Actinomycetes bacterium, assembly GCA_025964575.1. GTDB lineage: Bacteria > Actinomycetota > Actinomycetes > Streptosporangiales > Streptosporangiaceae > Actinomadura_E. Next base: position 4,492 of record JAOPYO010000259.1, on the reverse strand, counting down.
GGCAGAGCGGACGCCCTGAGTCGTTCTCGTGAACCCTGGCCTGGCGATATGTCTTGCTGTGCGCAGCCGTGGGTTGCCAGCGTGGTGACAGGCCGTTTCCCCTCAGTCCCCTCAGTCCCCTTAGTCCCCGGCGACCACGATGATGCGGTCGGCCCCGGTGAACCCGGTGAAGGTGAGGGGCGTCCATTCATGGCGGCCGTCACTGAGTCACGGAGTTCAGGGGCATCCGACTCTGTCGGCTCCCAGGGCCTGCTCTGGCGAGCATCCTTCCCCCGTGGCGGGCCGCCGCATCGGCCGCGCGGAACTGACGGCCATCACGGGTCCGTGCCGCCACCGTTCCGCACTGTCCCGGGCACATAGCCGACGGCGACGAGGGTCCCCAACCATGAGGCATGCTGGGGCAGACGCCCAGCGTGACGAGATCAGGGTGGCCTACGTTCCCGGTGTGGATCCTGCGCCCAAGAAACCACAGCACACGCCCCTGACTGTGGACGAGGAAATTCGCTTTCAGGCCGCCATGGCCGAGACGGTCGTTCAAACGATCGCGACCACAGGAACGTTCAGGGTGACCGCCAACACACTGGAGATGCGCCAGCGCTTCCAGGGGTAGCCCACCGGGTGGGAGACATCCTCCAGCAGCCAGTGATCGGCTAGGCGAACGGCCGCGAGATCGTGATCACCATCAGACGGGACGAGGAACAGCCCGGCCTGACCGACTGAGTCCGATATCCCGGGGGAGGGAAGACCTCCGCAGTCGGACGAAAGGGCCCGGCCCCAGGTCTCTGGGGGCCGGGCCCTTTGTGATCCGCCAAGCGCCAATCACGAATCGTCGCGGGAGCGGAGAATGCCTCTGCGACGAAAAGAGCCGGGCGCGGTCAGCGGGGCGGAATCGTCAGCCGGTCACGGGAAGGTTGCCGTTGACCGGTTTGGGAGCGGGTGCCGATGTAAGCACGTGGTGGCCGTGCTCATGGTGGCCGTGCTCATGGTGGCCGAACTCATGCTCACCGCACTCATGGTGGCCGCACTCATGGTGGCCGAACTCATGCTCACCGTGCTCGTGCTCACCGTGCTCGTGGTGGCCGAACTCGTGCTCGCCGTGCTCACCGTGCTCGTGCTCACCGTGCTCGTGGTGGCCGAGCTCGTGCTCACCGTGACCGGGTCTGGTGGACGTCGGCGTCGTCGTGGGCCGCGTCGTGGGCGGCATTGTGGGCCGCGTCGTAGGCGGCGTCGTCGTGGGCGGAATCGTGGGCGGAATCGTGGGCGGCCGCGTCGTGGGCGGAATCGTGGGCGGAATCGTGGGCGGCCGCGTCGTGGGCGGAGTTGTGGGCGGCCGCGTCGTGGGCGGAGTTGTGGGCGGCCGCGTCGTGGGCGGCGTCGTGGGCGGCCGCGTCGTAGGCGGAATCGTGGGCGGCGTCGTCGTGGGCGGCCGCGTCGTAGGCGGCGTCGTAGGCGGAATCGTGGGCGGTGTCGTCGTGGGCGGAATCGTGGGCGGCGTCGTGGGCGGCGTCGTCGTGGGCGGAATCGTGGGCGGTGTCGTCGTGGGCGGTGTTGTGGGCGGTGTTGTCGTGGGCGGTGTCGTGGGCGGCGTCGTGGGCGGTGTTGTCGTGGGCGGCGCACAGTTGGCCCTGAAGATTGTGTTGGTTTGGAGGCTGACCTGACCATTGCGGGCCAGCGCTCGGCCGTCGATGGTGGCGCCGGTTGTCACCGAGATCGACGTCAGGGCAAGGATGTTGCCCACGAAGGTGGAGTTCGTTCCCAGCGTCGCGGAGCTGCCCACTTGCCAGAAGACGTTGCATGCTTGAGCCGCGCCGATGAGGTTGACATGGCTGGCTGATCCGGTGATGAGTGTGGAAGCGATCTGGAAGATGAAGACGGCGTTGGGATCGCCTTGGGCGTTGAGGGTGAACGTGCCGGTCAGCCCGAGCGAAGATGTGGACTTGTAGACGCCGGGGGTGAGCGTCTTGCCGACGAGGTCGCCCGAGACGCTGGTGGCCGGGGTTCGTCCAGCCGCGTCGTTGTATGCGGTGGTCAAGTCGGATTTTGCTTGAAGCGCGACAGCATTCGCTTTGTGCTGCGCCCCGATCACTGTGCCGGGAGGGAACCCGGTCACCGCGGTGCCCGGGCTCACACCCAGGTCCCCAGTGATGAGAGTGGCCCCGGTGTTGGTGACCGTGGTCCCGGCCAGAACTGCGAAGCTTTTGGCAGTTCCCAGACCCACTGGCGATTGTGCGGCGCCCGCACTGGACTGCGTACTGATAAGCACAGCCATTGCGAGCATAAGCGCGAAACCGGCCGCCAGCCAGGAGAACCCGGACGACCTATGGGAGTCGCGAGTGAAGATAGCTTTCATTGAGCTGGTCTTTCTCCTATAGAAGGGCGCCGGATACGCCCGGCTGTCACGTGTACAAGGGGCAGAGGCGCCCTGCGTGAATCGCCAACCCATCGCAAATGCCCCCGTTGGAGCGATCAGCGGTTCGTGAAGCACGAGAGCCCGACCCGGTGACTTGGCACGCTACTTAGAGAGATCATCAATCGCGGACACGAACCGCTTAAATCGCAACTAAAAGTTGATCAATTCTTGAGTGGATTTCAGAAATAACCTATTCAACAGCGACATACCGTGCTCGCCCTTAGCGTCATATCACGGAATGCCGGGAAAATACGTTTCGTTGACGGGAAACCCAGTGGAACTTTGTAGTCACCGAAGGCAAGACAGACTCATTCACAGCGTTCTGCGGTGCTATACATGGACCGCTCTCGCGAGTCAGGATTTGTGGCGCCTCATATGATGTCGACTGCCCCGCATGGCCGCCACACCACAATCTCCTTCAAGGATCAAACGCCAAATGCGGCAAATCAGTGCACGCACTAGTCTCTTTCTGGAGGTTCTCCATGCGTGATCGCTTTCGGCTCGACAGGGCCGGGCGCGCTGCTGCCGGGCCCACAAAGGCGATCGTGTGCAGCACGGTGCTAGCCGTCACGACCCTGGCTGCTGCCTGCGAAACCGGCGTGTCGCCACGTGCTGCGTCACCATCTGTCTCGCCGCGGCCGGTCACGCCTGTGTCGGTGTCAGCGGCACAAATGGCGCGATTGCCGCTTGCTACCACTTTCACAAGATTGCGCGGGGCGCCACAGGATTCAGACCCATTCGAGCCCGGGAATGGGCTCGTGACACATCCCACAAAGACACAGGTGCTTTATACCCGTCCGGGCGGGCCACCGGTGGCGGTGCTGCCCACCACTGAGCTGAAAAACCCGACGTGGGTCCCGGTAGTGCAGACACAGCCGGGGTGGGAACAGGTTCTGCTGCCGAGCCGACCAAACCGGTCAACAGGATGGATCTACCTCAGCGGTGGAGGACTGCAGCATGCCTACAGCACCTACCGAGTGCACATCGAGTTGACCGCTCGCAAACTCACCGTGTTCGACGCCGGCCGGAGCCTGGGATCATGGTCAGTGGCCGTGGGCGCCCCGTCCACACCCACGCCGACAGGGCGGACGTTCCTGCTCGCCTCTCTATCTCCCCCCCACCCGACCTACAGCCCACTGATCCTTCCGCTGGGCACGCATTCGACCACCCTTGACACCTTCAGCGGCGGACCGGGCACGGTCGCCCTGCACGGCTGGCCGCACAAGACCGTGTTCGGCCGTGGGGTCAGTCACGGCTGCGTACGAGTTCCCTCCACCGCACTACGTGTACTGTCCCGCATCCCATTGGGCAGCCCCGTCATCGTCACCACCTGACCTCGGCCTTTCGCCCCGTCCCTGGTCGCCGAAAATCCGACCGGGGGGGGTACCGGCGCATTGCCGGTGAAATCGCCGGCCTGGGCCGGAAGACGTCGGTGAGCGGGCAGGAGGCCTCAGTCGCTCGTGATGGGCAGTTCCACCTGCAGCAGGGTGCCTTGGCCGGGCGGACTTGTGATCTTGACCGTACCATTCAGCGCCTCGATCCGGTCGGCCAGCCCGGTAAGGCCGCTTCCTCGAGTGGGATCGGCGCCGCCGCAGCCGTCATCACACACCAACAAACGCAGACGACCATCACAGATGTCCGCTTCGATGTGGATGGCCGAGGCCTGCGCGTATTTCGCCGCGTTCGCCAGGGCCTCCGCTACGACGTAGTAAGCCGCGACCTCAACACTCTCGGGGAGTCGTGTCTCGATGGGGGCGTCGAGCTTTACCGGAATGGCGGAGTAGTGGATCAGGCCCTTGACCGCCGGCACGAAGCCCCCTTTGGCCAGGCTCGCTGGGTGAATCCCGCGCGCCGTCTCCCGCAGTTCGTTCAGCGCGTCCGTGAGGCCGGCGGCGACCTCGGACAGCCGGGTCCTGAGCTCGGGGGCGTCGGCGGGCACCTCTTCCTCGGCGATTTGGAGTTCCATGGCGAGCGAGACCAGCCGTTGCTGGGTGCCGTCGTGCAGGTCGCGCCCGATCCGCCGCCGGGCCTGGTCGGTGGCGGCCACGATGCGAGCTCTGGAGGCGGTCAGGTCGGCGCGAA
>JAOPYO010000245.1 GCA_025964575.1 Actinomycetes bacterium | reverse complement strand
GTCACCGGGCCCATGTCGACGGGCTCCTGGGTGAAGCGCACGCCGAGGCCGCGCAGTCGCTCGTACTCGGCCTTGACGTCGTCGACGGCGAATGAGGTGTACGGGATGCCGTCGGCGACCAGCGCCTTTTTGAACGGCTTCACCGCCGGGTGGCTGCTGGGTTCGAGTACCAGCTCGGTGCCGTCCGGGTTCTGCGGGGACACCACGGTAAGCCACCGGTCCTCGCCCATCGGGATGTCGTGCTTCTTCACGAAACCCAGTACGTCGGTGTAGAACCGCAGCGCCTTCTGCTGGTCGTCAACGAGCACACTCGCCAGGTTGATTCTCATGTCAGTCCCTTTCCGTCTGTATCGGCGCCGCTGTCAGGGCCGCCCGGCGTCCTTCTGGGGCTTCTTGAGCCACCGCTCGATGATCGGTTCGAGAGGTCTGGTGTTGATGTAGTGGAACTTGTACCGCCCCTCGCGCCTGGTCTCGACCAGGCCAGCGGTCTCGAGAACGTCGAGGTGCTGCGAGATCGCCTGCCGCGACGAGCCGAGATGGTGCTAGGTCGTCAGGCGGGAACAGATCTCGAAGAGCGTCTGGCCGTTCCGGTCGGTCAGCTCGTCGAGGATGATTCGCCGCGTGGGGTCGGCCAAGGCCTTGAAGACGTCTCCCACACGCGAGCACGTTACGCAAGTTACTGCTTGCCTGTCAACATAAGTCGAGGTGCGAGATCATTCAGGTATCGCGCGACTAACCGAACGTTGCTCAGTTCGAGTGCCCACCACCGTCCTGGCCCGCATGCTCGGCATCCACATCGGCGTCGCCGTTTGCCTGGCAGCGCGCCTCCGCCAGAGACTGGACCGCCTACGCCGCCTACGTACCACCAGCGCAGAACAGTGAGGGGACGCGATGACCGGTACCGCCTGGCTGGGACCCGCTATCGATGTCCGGCCGCTGCTCGCCGAGCAGCAGACCGCGTTCATCGACCTGCTGCACCGACTCGACACCGACGAGTGGGCCCAGCCGACGATCTGCCCGGGATGGAATGTCAAGGACGTCGCCGCGCACGTGCTCGGCGACCACATCGGACGCCTGTCCATCCACCGCGACGGCTTCCAGGTGCTGCATCCGCGAGACGGCGAGGCGTTCCCCAACTTCCTCGACCGCATCAACGAGGAGTGGGTGACCGCCGCCCGCCGCATCAGCCCGCCCATGCTCATCGAACTGCTCTCCACCATCGGGAACCAGATCGTGGAGTTCTGGCACACCATCGACCTGGACGCCCTCGGCGGGCCGGTCCGCTGGGCCGGCCCCGAACCGCAACCCTTCTGGCTGGACGTCGCCCGGGAGTACACCGAGTACTGGACTCACCACCAGCAAATCTGCGACGCCACCGGGCGGACCGGACTCACCGACCCGCACTACCTCGGCCCCGTCATCGACACCTTCCTGCGGGCACTGCCCCACACGCTGCGCGACGTGACGGCCCCCGAAGGCACCACCGTCCAAGTGGTTGTGACCGGCCCCGGCGGCGGAGCCTGGACCTGCACCCGCGGCCCCGACCGCTGGAGGCTGGGCCATCCACCACAGCCCCAGCCCGCCGCCCGGCTCGAGTTCGACGCCGACACCACCTGGCGGCTGTGCACCCGGGGCATCACCCCCGAGCAGGCCGCCGAACACGCCCACATCGACGGGGACCGGCACCTCGCAACAGCGGCCCTCCAGATCGTGTCGATCATCTGGTCGCCACCGAACCATGAGGCATTCGGGGAGTTCTGATGTCATCGCCCCACCACCGGGCCTTCATCGCCCTATTTAAACAGCGACGCCTCGTCGATTTCTTCGGCAAGGATGCGGTCAGAATTGTCGTTGGAAGTGTTCACGGGCCTCAATCCCGCACCACCGACACCCGCTCGGTGAAGGTATGACCTGGCCAGAGCTCTGAGAGTCCTTAGCCATTATTCCTCCTCCCACGCCACCAGTCTTCCCTAACCCACCGACAAAACTCCGTCGCCGTGGTGTGCTTCCTGGCGAACATCAGCAGGTGGGAGGGCGAGCTGCCGTGACTTGACAGCGCCGTCTACGCCCTGTTCCTCGCGAGGGATCCCTTGAGCGCAGGTCGGGTAACGTCCAGCAGTCTACTTTGGCGTGGTCGAACTCCACATCGGGATGGTCGATTAGGCCATCATGTCCGGTGGGGAACAGCTAGGTGACGATGACCGTACCCAGGCCGCCAGCAATCCGGGCGCCGGGCTCATCGGGCCGATCCTGGCCGGCGGTGCGCTCCCTTTGGATACAGGCTTGTATGACCGAGTGATATTCATACCCTGGGGGAGCGCTCCTGGAGGTGTCCTCACATGCCCGATGACAGCCCGGATGGAGATCCGCCACTACCCGTTGTCTGGGCCGTCATCAGCGACGTGAACAGGCTCAGGCAGCACGGGTACCACGACGTCGCAGAGAACCAGAAACCGGCGGAGCCCGGGCAGTACCGCGTCATTGGCCAGGACGTCGCGCCCGGATGGGGCGAGTACATGTACGAGCTCGAGATCTACGAACTTCCCGAGCACCCGCTCCGCACCCTCGGCTGGGCGGTCTGAAATCGGCACCGCCAGCCGGGATCACAAGAGCCATCAGGCATCGTTGACACAGCCGGCCGATCACACCGGCGACAGTTATGACTGGCCACCGCCTTGCAGCACAGTCCGAGGACCGAGCGGCCTCCCAGCGGCAGAAGAGGATGCTCGCCGGTCGGATGCGGTCGGTGGCTGCCTTCAGTCGACGCAGTAGCGAGGAGTCCGAGGCCTGCTGCCGTTGCGGGGGAATAGCTGGCGATTGCGTGGCCGGTTGCGTGGTCACACGGTCCGATGGTTGGGGCGTTCGAGGTCATCGCGACTGCTTGCGTTCCAGTTGTCGCTGCTTGCGCTCAAGTCGGCGCTGGGCGCGTTTCCCTTTGGGGTTGGGTGTCTCCGCGTTGGCAGAACGTCGCTCGACATAGACAGTCCCGCAGAACGCGAAGCCAGTGATCGTGATCCTGGGTGCACCGGGTGTTCCCGGCCCTTCCTCGTGGTGGTCGAAGCCACCGATGATCCCAGTGCCGCCGATATGAACATCGGCGTCTTCGGGCACCACGACGGTGACGTTGCCGATGATCGCGGTGGCGTGGATAGTCGTCTCGCCGTCGATGAACCGCGCTTGGCGGAGGTCGATCTCGCCGTTGCCTATCACCGCCAGCCCCCGGAAGGTGCGCCCCACCATCCATCGGCCCTTGCGCTGGAACCCGGCAATGATTCCAACGTCTCTTAACGAGGTGGGTGCCGCGCCTGCCCAGTCGCCTGGCTGTGGTGTAGAAGCCCTCAGGTCGTGCATGACCGTTGCAAGTTCGACGTCAGTCTCGGCGGCATAGGCCGCGGCCAGCCGCTCCTCCAGCTCCGGCATCGTCAGCCGGCCTTCCACGAACGCCTCGTGCAATGCGACCGCGACACGGTCGCGGTCGGCGTCGGACGCTCGGACAGCCCGTACGACCGGGCGATTCTCAGGCCCCACGGCCTCAGGCAAGTTCTCCACTCGGCGAGCTTATGGTGCGAGCAGCCTCACAGTCACGACAGCGTCAAGCTATCGGCGCAGGGTACAGATAGATTGCAGGGACTTTCTGATCAGGCCGCGAGGGCGACTTCGCGGAAGTACAGAACCAGCAGGGTCGCGCGGACGGTGGTCGGGACCGTCATGTGATTCTTCTCTGGACTTGAAGATCGCAGTTCTGGTGATGGCTAGTTCGTGATCTCGGGGCGCGTCCGGTCGGTTGCGTCGGTCAGGAGCGGCAAGCTTGGGCCGTAGTTTCTGGTTCGTCTCAGTCAGCAACTCCCACGTGGTCACCGACTGCTCGGTCGTGGTTCCAGCGCGGGAGGCGCGGATGGCATGCTGGGAGGCTGCGATCATAAGGAGATCAGCGATGACCCACCCCCTCGGCACGCAGCCCGCGTACCGGCGCACCCCTCTCAGCGCGGAGGAGAAGGCCCGGGGCGAGGCGAACTTCTCCCCCCTCGTCGCCCAGGTGCTCGTCGCCAACGGACGGTTCAGGGTGAGCGCCGACACGCTGGAGATGGTGGAGCTGTTCCAGGGGGTCGCCCGCAGGGTGAGCGAGATGCTCGAGCGGCCTGTGGCCAGCTATGCCAACGGCAGGCACATCCTGATCACCTTCGGCCAGGAGGAGGCCCCGGTCTCACTGGCCGAAGCGCCCGCTCAGCACAGGAGTGACCGCCAGGCGTCGTCCAGGTAGTCGAGTGCTCCCCGAGCCGGTGGTCGGCTCAGGAGGGACCCGGTGAACCTTGCCGGTCACAGCACCAAGTCAGCCAGCAGCATCGCATCGATCAGCGTCTGGTAGACATCCAGCCGCGTCGGCCGCGCCGACGGCTTCTTACGCGGCTCGGGCCAGGCCGACGCCATCGCCTTGGTCACCGTGGGGTAGGACACCGAGTGCTTGCGCGTCGCGGCCCGGATCGACATCCCGCCGCGCACATCGCGTCGGATCGCCGCGTAGAGCTCGGTCTTGGACTGCGACGGCACCGGATCCCCTTTGCGGTGAGTAGCACGTCGATGCTCTCACCCCAAGTGCCGGGGTGTTGCTAAAACTCATCGACACGACATCGCTGTGATCAGGGGTGCCGCCGCGAGAACTACGCCCCGACCGCTCGCGCCATCGCCGGGCTCGTTTCCGATCGCTGCGCCATCCGGTAACGATCACCAGCCAGATCGTTCAAGCCAACACGCCCCGAACCATTTGCGCACCAACTCGTACGTCCGAACAGAACCCCGCGACCGCGACCGCCCGAACCTGCCAACCCCCAGCTCCCCACGCTCACCAATGGCAGCCTTCGGCCGGAACGGACAGCAGCGTCTGTCCCTTCCGGGGGAACCTTGTGAGTTCTGGACTCAGGCTGTGAGGGATCTTGCGATGTTCGGGTTAGGTTTGCGAGGCGACGGCTGGGCCTGAAGAATGCTCGGTCGTGACGGAACCAGGGATGGAGGGTCCCATGCCCGAAGATGAGGACGACGGCATCGACGACTACGTCGCCGTCTGTCACATCATCCCCGAACTGGCCCGACAGATCGTCGGCCTGGCGGACCTGTCATGGGACGACCCAGAGATCACCGACCGGGCAATGCGCAACCTCGGCTGGCGCGACGACGAGGTACCAATCGACGAGGGGCGCTTCGTCACCGACCAGGGCCACATCGTCTACGGCGACAACTGCTTCTACATGCCGTTCTCCCACTCCTACTGGGTAGGTGGAGAGGTATGGAGCTATGACGCCTGGGGTTCGCTACCCGGCTGGTCCAGCCAGAAGGGTGCCCGCCGCAAGGAATTCGACGCGCACGTCAACGCCGCCGTCGACCGATTCGCTGAGCGGCTCGGCCCGCCGGAATGCGACGTCAGGACCGAGGGCAGCACCGTGTCCACCGGCCCGTACTCGTGGCGGTACGCCGCCTGGCGCCGTGGCGGAAACGCCCTCGTCGTCGGCCAGACCCTCGAGGGCTTCTCCTACTCCCAATTCGAAGAGGCCGTCGTCTACATAGGCGTCCTGGCCGAGGAAGCGCCATTCCCGGAAGCCGCTGAGTTCCCTGACTTCATCACCTCGTAGGACACCTGGCCGCCACACGCCGTGTGGGCCCAGCCCTGTTCGAACCCACCTTGCAACCCGCTGCTCAGCTCCTGGATCGATGCAATCACGCGGGCGGTGGCGGTGGCCTAGTGCAGGTACACAAGGTCGCCGCCCTTGGACCGGGTGACGGCCCGGCGGAACTCCGGTTCCAAGCGGACCTTGCAACGTACGGATCAGGGCTGCATCTGGCCGAGGCGGATCAGAGGTGGCCGCTCGGCGGGCTTGGCCCGGTAGCCGCCGCTCTGGACCATGGCGAAAGGCGCTGGCGCCATGACGGGCTTGACCGGGCTCTCGGCCATGCACTTCGCCAGATATTCCACCGGCCCCGTGGAGCCGACCTGGTCGAGGCTGCGGCGTGGGCGTCGAAGGTGAAGCGAACGTCATCGACAGGCGTCGGAGTGTAGAAGATCCGCGCCGACCGCTCGTCGTCGGGCCCGCCCTCGTCGGCGGTGTAGACGATGAGCATCGGGCCGGGAGCACCCGGCATCGGGTAGGCGTCCCAGTCCAAGAGCGGATTTTTTTGGTCGGTTCTGAGTGTGGTTAAGTGAGGCAGCCGAGCAGGCGGGTGAGTGCCGAAGGATCACCGGATGTCTTCACCGGTACTGCGGGGTCCGGCACGTCGGTCGGCTGGGGGTGCAGCAGACGTATGTAGTGCTGGTCGCCGCAGGTGACCACCGCGTCGCTTTCCGCCAGCGGCTCCGTGGAGACGGATATTCGGTCGTTCTCGATCACAACGGAGACGCGGCCGTCGGGAAACTCGAACTCGATCCGGACGGCGGCGCCGGCGGCGCGGGTGCGATCGAAGCGGTGCAGGATGCCCAGCCGGAAGTTGGCGGCGGTAGAGACGTCGGGCTGGAAGTCGATGTAGCGGACGTGCTTGGCCTTCTTGCGTTTCGCGGCCTGCTCTGCGGGTGTCCCGGACGCGACGTAGACCGGTTCCTTGAGGTGGACCAGCGGGAGCACGACGTCGTCGCGCCAGCGTTTCTGGTCCGCCAGGTAGGGGCCGATGACGTCTTCGCCCGCCGGGCACACGGCCTGGCAGTAGGCGGACTTGTAGTTGGGGCCGAAGGAGAGGGACTGCCACCACGAGAGGGTCTCCGGTTCGCGGAATTTCGCCCGGTAGGTGGAAACGTCGCCGCTGGCAGCCAGGGTGTCGACCCAGTCGGTGAAACCGAACAAGAATTCCCGGTAGTTGTGGTTGAGGCAGGCGAAGCCGTCGAATTCGCCGTCGGGGTGGATGGCGCCGACCGGGCAGACGGCCACGCAGAGGTTGCAGCCGAGGCAGGGGTTGTAGTCGAGCGGTCGTCCGTAGTGGTCGAGCGTGGCGTCGATCAGGACCGTGTCCAGGAGGACGAAGTTGCCGAAGCGCGGGTGGATGACGTTCCGGTTCACGCCCATGTGGCCCATCCCGGCCTCGACGGCGACGGTCTTGTGGGCGATGTCCCAGAAGTTGCGTCCATCCGATGCGTGCATGTCCATCGGGAACCCGATGGACGTCGCGAGGCCGCGCACCCCCTTCTCGGCGAGGCCGCGCAGGACCGCCGCGGCCGCGTGCGCGAGCCGGTCGCCTTCGTGATGCCAGGTCTCGTTCGCCGTCGCACGCGAGACCGATCGGATGGCGTCCCGGTTCGTCACCGCCACGAGGGAGATCAGCGTGGCGGTCGCGGGGAACAGCCGGCGCGCGTGGTCGTTCTCCTCGCCGAGTTCCGGCCGGCCGAGCTCGACGAACCCGGCGTCGTCGGCACCCGATTCCAGGCACAGGCGATGGAGCCAATCTTGCGATAGCTCCTGCGGGCGGGGCGTGTCGGTCAGCGCGGCCTCATGGGCCCGGCGGGCCTCCTCGGCCTCGGGGGTGCCACGGAAGATGCTCATGGCCCGCACCGTAACCAACTTTAGACAAGAAAATCAAGTTGCTAGAATCACTACATGTCGACACGCTCCTACAACCAGTACTGCCCGCTGGCCCAGGCGCTCGACCTTCTGGGTGAGCGCTGGACCCTGTTGATCCTGCGTGAGCTCCTCGGCGGCCCGCGCCGCTACGGCGACCTGCGCGATGCCCTGCCGGGCGTGGCGACCAACCTGCTGTCCGACCGGCTCCGCCGGCTCGTGGCCGAGGGGCTGGTCGAGCAGGTCGACGTGCCGCCGCCGGTGGCCCGCACCATGTACCGGCTGACCGACGCGGGGTGGGAACACGTGCCTCCGGTGGTCCAGGTGCTCGCAAGGTTCGGGCTGGACCGGTTGCCGCCCGCGCCGGCTGAGATCCCTGCGCTGAGCGGGTTCCTGATCGGGGTGCTGCTCGGATTCGACGGCCGCCGGTTGGGTCAGGTCGACGAGGACTACCGGGTCGTGATCGACGGACGTTCCTTCGATTTCGGCGTGCACCCGGGAGGCCTGCGCGCGGCGCACGGCGAGCCCGTGGTGGAGATCCGGGGCCGGGCCCGGGACCTGGTCGAACGCCGGGTCAGTGCCGCCGCGGACGTGGCGTCGCGGATCGAGATCCAAGGTGCCGCGGGGGCGGCGGCGCGCTTCCTGTCACTGTTCGGGCTCGATGTCACACTTGAATAATAAGTTCTAGTGCTTTAGTTTCTTGTCTATGAAACGCCGGGGCTTGATCCTGGTCGCCCTCTCGCTGGCGGCCTTCATCATCAATTTGGACACCACGATCGTTAACGTGGCGCTGCCGACGCTGGTCCGCCGGCTCGGCGCGACGACCACGGACCTGCAGTGGGTGGTGGACGCGTACAACCTGGTCTTCGCCGCCCTGGTCCTCGCCGCGGGCAGCCTGAGCGACCGGCTGGGCCGCAAGGGAACGCTGTTGACGGGGCTGGCGATCTTCGCTGCCGCGAGCCTGGCGGGCTCGTTGTGCACGTCGGTCTACCAGATCGTGGCGGCGCGAGCGGTGATGGGGCTCGGGGCGGCGCTGATCTTCCCGGCCACCCTGTCGCTGATCTCCAACATCTTCACCGACCGCCGTGAGCGGGCCAAGGCGATCGGCCTGTGGGGCGCCACCACCGGGATCGGTATCGCGATGGGGCCCATCTTTGGCGGATGGCTGCTGGAGAGGTATTGGTGGGGAAGCATCTTCGTGTTCCTCGTCCCGGTCGCGGCCGTCATCGCGGCGCTCATCGCCTTCGCCGTCCCGACATCGCGGGACCCGGGCACGGCGCCGGTCGACGTGCGCGGCCTGCTGCTCTCCACCGCGGCGATGGGCGTCCTCGTGCTCGGCGTCATTCAAGCGCCCGAGTGGGGCTGGGGCTCGGTGGCCACCATCGCGACCCTGGCGGGAGGCGTTGTCCTGCTCGCGGTCTTCCTCGCCGTGGAGCGCCGTACCGCGCACCCGATGCTGGACGTCGCCCTGTTCCGCAACCTGCGCTTCTCCGCTGCGAGCGCGTCGGTGACCATCGCGTTCTTCGCGCTGATGGGCTTCATCTTCCTGGTCGTCCAGTACTTCCAGTTCGTGAAGTCCTTCAGCCCGCTGGGCACGGGCGTCCGGCTGCTCCCAGTGGCGGGAGCCGTCGCGGTCTCGTCCCTGCTCGGCACGAGGCTCGCGGTCCGCATCGGCAACAAGGCCATCGTCAGCACCGGACTGGTGCTGTTCTGCATCGCGTTCCTGTGGATCGCCACCGCGACCCAGACCACCTCCTACGGCGTGATCGCCGCCCAGATGGTCG
>JAOPYO010000188.1 GCA_025964575.1 Actinomycetes bacterium | reverse complement strand
CTCGATGTCTGCCCCGCTGGCCTTCACGGCACGGTAGAAGTTGCGGCCGATGCGGCCGAACCCGTTGACGCCTACCCGGATGGTCACGGCACCGATCTCCTCGTACGTCGTCTTCCGCCCGCCCGGCCTCTTGAAGGGTCCGGCGGTTCTCTCACAACCTGACAGCAGGGGTTTCCCTGAAGGCGACCCTATCGAATCGACCCCGGACTCCCGACACGACGCCGGGTGAGACCAAGGGTGAGTCGCCCTCCCCCCAGCAGGTGATCCCGGCGATAGCCGGGCAACCCGGTCGTACGGCCCGCCACTCCAGCGAGGGGGTCGCGCCGGATGTCTCCGAGTAGCGGGCCACGCCCATTCTATTGGTCTATACCAGTGTGCTCCGTACCGTTACCGGCGAGTAGCGCGGTTCGCCATCAGAACGGGACAGGGGTCCGCATCTGTGGCAGGTCGGGCAAGGGCTCACGCCAGGCGCCCGAGAGCAGCACGCTGCCGGATGAGGTGGTAAAACGGCTCCTCACTGTGCCTCCACTCGGCGGGTAGTGCCAGCGCCTCCCGTACGACCCGGTTGTCAAAGAACGGCTGATAGTACGGAGAGTTCATGAGGGTGGCGGTGTGCGAGCCGACGATCCAGCGGCCGGTCCGGTAGCGGAGATAGAGGTGGTCCACCTTTCTTCGGAGCAGGTTCGCTCCGAGCAACGGAACCACGGCGGGAAACAGCGCCGGTGCGACCGAGCCGGTGAGGCCGGCGGCACCGGCGCTGTGGCCGTGAGATATCTGCCGAACAGTCCGTCAGGATGAGAGCATGTCGGCCGTCAGGTTGGCCTCCGTGCCCGGAATCCCCTGGTCGCCCGCACGCTTGTCGGCCATCGCCAGCAGCCGCCTTATGCGCCCGGCGATCGCGTCCTTCGTGAGCGGCGGGTCGGCGAGCTGGCCGAGTTCTTCCAGCGACGCCTGCTTGTGCTCCAGCCGCAGCCTGCCCGCGGCGACAAGGTGCTCGGGTGCCTCTTCCGCGAGGATCTCCAGAGCCCGTGCCACCCGTGCGCCGGCTGCGACCGCAGCGCGGGCGGAGCGCCGCAGGTTCGCGTCGTCGAAGTTCGCGAGCCGGTTGGCGGTGGCACGCACCTCCCGACGCATCCGCCGTTCCTCCCACGCCATCATGCTGTCGTGCGCGCCGAGCCGGGTGAGCAGCGCACTGATCGCATCGCCGTCGCGGACCACGACCCGGTCGACGCCGCGCACCTCACGTGCCTTCGCATGGATCTTGAGCCGCCGGGCGGCACCCACCAGCGCAAGCGCGGCCTCTGGCCCCGGGCAGGTGACCTCCATCGACATCGACCGGCCCGGTTCGGTCAGCGAGCCGTGCGCCAGAAAGGCTCCACGCCAGGCGGACTCGGCGTCGCAAGCCGCGCCCGAGACCACATGCCGCGGCAGACCCCGCACCGGCCGGCCGTTGTTGTCTATCAGCCCTGTCTGACGGGCCAGAGACTCGCCGTCGCGGAAGACCCGGACGACGTAGCGGTTGCCCTTGCGCAGTCCGCTCGGTGCCAGCACGACCACATCAGAGGTGTGCCCGAACACCTCCGCGATGTCCTTGCGAAGCCGACGTGCCGCAGATCCTGTGTCGATCTCGGCCTCGATCACGATGCGACCGCTGACGAGGTGCAGCCCCCCGGCGAACCTCAGCAGCGTCGACACCTCAGCCTTGCGACAGCACGGCTTCATGATGGACAGCCTGCTCAGCTCGTCCTTCACCACGCCGGTCATCGCCATAGATGTAACCCCTCCCCCAGTTGAAACACACGCTACAGGCAGTCTCGCTCATCCCGGCCTCAGCTGTCCGGCCTTAGCCGTCCCCAGCTGCAAAGATCTGGCCGAAGGCTTGGGCCAGACGGGCGGGATCGTGCCTGGGCGATCCGTCATCGGCGGCCACGTCGGCGAGCAGGAGCGTGCCGCCGAGGGCCTGAACAGCCTTTTCCAACGCGCCCGCATCCTCGACCAGGCTCGCGTCGGCGAGGACGACGTCGATCCGGAGGCCGGGCGCATGCGCCTGCAGCACCTCCAGATGGGTCTGCGGTGAGAAGTCATCGGTCTCCCCTGGCTGCGGGGCCAGGTTCAGTGCGAGGATCCGCCGCGCCCGGGTGCTCACCAGCGCCCGCGCGAGCTCGGGCACCTTCAGATGCGGAAGCACGCTGGTGAACCATGATCCGGGACCGAAGACCACCCAGTCGGCGCCTTCGATCGCGGCCAGCGCCTCCGGGCAGGCGGGCGGATCCGATGGCACCAGCGAGACGCTGCGCACCTTGCCGGGTGTCATCGCACACGCCACCTGCCCACGGACCTGGCTGAGGTCGTACGGTGCGGAGGAGTCGGCCCCTTCGACCTCGGCGACGATGTCGAGCGGAACCGTCGACATCGGCAGCACCCGGCCCTGCGCGCCCAGCAGCCGGCCGACCCAGTCAAGGCCTTCGACGGTGTCGCCGAGCAACTCCCAGAGGGCGACGATGAGCAGGTTGCCGACCGCGTGATCGTGCAGGTCCCCCTGGCTGCGGAACCGGTGCTGGACGACTCGGCTCCAGGTCTGGCCCCATTCGTCGTCACCGCACAGCGCGGCCAGCGCCATCCGCAGGTCACCGGGGGGCAGCACGCCGAGCTCCCGGCGCAGCCGCCCGCTGGAGCCGCCGTCGTCGGCCACCGTCACGACGGCGGTGAGCCGGTCGGTGACACGCCGCAACGCGGACAGCGAAGCGTACAGGCCATGGCCGCCGCCGAACGCCACGACCTTGGGGGGTGTGCTCACCTGGTGGCTCGTCTCCTTGTTCCCCACAAGCACCCGTTCCCGACAAGCGCAGTTCCCGACGAGCGCTGTTCCCGACGACCACCGCCACGTCTCCAATGATCACCGTGCGACGTTGCCAGGCCCTATTCCCGGCCGAGGTCGCGGTGGGCGACCTGAACGTCGAGCCCCTCGTCCCGCAACCGGGCGGCGAGCTGCTCGGTCATGGCCACACTACGGTGTTTTCCGCCCGTGCAGCCTACGGCGAGCGTCACGTAGTGCTTGCCCTCCCGCTCATACCCCTCGGTGAGGAGTCGCAGCACTTCGGTGTAGGCGTCCAGGAACTCCTTGGCGCCGCGCTGGCTCAGCACATAGTCCCGCACGGCCTGGTCACGGCCGTTCTGCGAGCGAAGCTCGGGCACCCAGTGCGGGTTGGGCAGGAAGCGGCAGTCCACGACGAGATCGGCGTCCACGGGTAGTCCGTACTTGTAGCCGAAGGAGACCACGGTCGCGCGCAGGCTGGACTCACCGGTGTCGTTGCCGAAGAATCCGACGATCTTGGCGCGCAGCTCGTGCACGTTCAGCCCGCTGGTGTCGAGCACCAGGTCGGCCTCGGCGCGTACCTCGAGCAGGCGCTCCCGTTCCCGGGCGATGCCGTCGACCAGCCGCCCGTCCTCCTGCAGTGGATGCGGACGGCGGACGTTCTCGAAGCGTCGCACCAGCTCGTCGTCGCTGGCTTCCAGGAACACCACCCGCGGGTGCACCCCGCGGGCCTCCAGCTCCTCGATCGAGGTGTGCAGGTCCGTGGTGAAGGCGCGGCTGCGCACATCGACGACGACGGCGATCCGCGGAACCGCCCCCTGCACCCGCCCGCCGAGGTCGGCCATGGTGGCGAGCAGCCCCGGCGGGAGGTTGTCGACCACGAACCAGTCGAGGTCCTCCAGCGACTTGGCCGCCGTGCTGCGCCCCGCGCCGGACATCCCCGTGATGATGACGATGTCCGGGATGTGTTTCCCGTGTGTGTCGCTCACTCTGCTCCCCCCGTCTCCCGCCCAGCGCTTCCGCGCTGCTCCTCCACGTGCAGCGCCGCCACGATCGTCTCAGCGGTGTGGCGCCCGATTCCGGGAACCTCGGCGATCTGGTCCGGCGTCGCCTGCTTCAAACGCTGCACGGATCCGAAGTGTTTCAGCAGCGCCGTGCGCCGCACCTGGCCGAGACCTGGAACGTTATCGAGTTCACTGGCCGTCATGCCCTTGGAACGCTTGGCGCGATGGAAATTGATCGCAAATCGGTGGGCCTCGTCGCGGACACGCTGCAGCAGGTAGAGGCCCTCGCTGGTGCGCGGCAGGATCACCGGATCCTCGTCCTCGGGCAGCCAGACCTCTTCGAGCCGCTTGGCCAGCCCGCACACGGCGATGTCGTCCAGGCCGAGCTCGTCCAGGGCACGCTGCGCGGCCGCGACCTGCGGCGGACCTCCGTCGATGACCACCAGGTTGGGCGGGTAGGCGAACTTGCGGGGTTTGCCGGTCTCCGGGTCGATCGGCTGCGCCCGTCCGCCCTCGTGATCATCGAAGCCGTACGCGGTGAGCACGTCACCGGCGGCCGCCTCGTCACCGGCCGCGGTTCCGTCGCCGGTTTCGGGAACGCGGTCACGCTCCTCGAGATATCGCCGGAAACGGCGGGTGATCACCTCATGGATCGAGCGGACGTCGTCCTGTCCTTCGACCCAACGGATGCTGAAGCGGCGGTATTCGCTCTTGCGGGCCAGCCCGTCCTCGAACACCACCATGGACGCGACCACGTTGGTGCCCTGCAGGTTCGACACGTCGTAACACTCGATGCGCAGCGGCGCCTGGTCCAGCTCCAGGGTCTCCCGGATCTCCTGCAGTGCCTTGCTGCGGGTCGTCAGGTCGCTGGCGCGACGGGTCTTGTGCTGTTTGAGCGCCTCGTGCGCGTTGCGCGCGACCGTCTCCATCAGCGCCTTCTTGTCGCCGCGCTGCGGCACCCGCAGTCGTACGGGCCCGCCGCGATGCTCGGACAGCAGCTCGGCCATGGCCTCGGGCTCGGGCGGCTCCTCGGGCACCAGCACCTCGCGCGGCACCGACTCGCTCTCGCTGTAGGCCTGGATGAGGAAGTGCTCGACGAGATCACTCGTGCTGATGTCCTCGACCTTGTCGACGACCCAGCCGCGCTGCCCCCGGATCCGCCCGCCGCGCACATAGAAGACCTGGACGGCCGCCTCAAGCTGGTCCTCCGACAGCGCGATCACGTCGCAGTCGGTGGTGTCGGGGAGCACGACCGCCTGCTTCTCCAGCGCCCGTTCCAGCGCGCGGACGTCGTCACGGAGCCGGGCGGCGCGCTCGTAGTCCTCGATCTTGGCCGCCGCGAACATGTCGCGTTCGATCCGCTTGATGAACCGGCTGGTGTTGCCGGCCATGAAGTCACAGAAGTCCTCGGCGAGCAGCTGGTGCTCGGCCTTGCTGACCCTGCCGACGCAGGGTGCCGAGCACTTGCCGATATAGCCCAGCAGGCAGGGCCGGCCGATCTGCTCGGCGCGTTTGAAGACGCCCGCCGAGCAGGTCCGGACCGGGAAGACGCGCAGGAGGAGGTCGACCGTCTCCCGGATGGCCCAGGCATGGGAGTAGGGCCCGAAGTAGCGGACGCCCTTGCGCTTGGCCCCTCGCATGACCATCACCCGCGGAAACTCGTCGTTGACCGTGACCGCAAGGTAAGGGTAGGACTTGTCGTCCCGGTAACGAACGTTGAACCGTGGGTCGAACTCCTTGATCCAGGAGTATTCGAGCTGGAGCGCCTCGACCTCGGTGCCCACCACGATCCAGTTGACACTCGCGGCCGTCTGCAGCATCGACTGGGTCCGCGGATGCAGCCCTGCGAAGTCGGCGAAATAGGAGTTGAGCCGGGATCGCAGGCTCTTGGCCTTGCCGACATAGATCACCCGGCCGTGCTCATCCCGAAACCGGTAAACGCCGGGCGATTCTGGAATGGACCCGGACGCGGGCCGGTAACTCGCCGGATCTGCCACGTCAACAAGCCTAGTGCGGTCCTCCGACACTCTGCGCGCCACAAACGCGGCCGAGAATCCGGCGACGACCGGCCGCCCGTCCCGAGCCACCTCCCCGATCCCCGCTTCAGCCCGACGTCGCCGAGGTCACGTCACGGTGATCTCGCCGCGCTTAATCTCGATCTTCTTGGACGGGAGCGGCCCCGGTGCGGGCCCGGCCGCCACCGAAGCGTCGGCGATCTTGAACTTGCTGCCGTGGCAGGGGCAGTTGATGGTGCCATGGGAGACCGAGCCGACGGTGCAGCCCATATGCGTGCAGACCGCGCTGAAGGCGCGGAACTCGCCCGCCTTGGGCTGGGTCACCACGACCTTCTCAGCTTTGAAGATCTTGCCTCCGCCGACCGGGATATCGGTCGTCTTGGCCAGACCCTTGCCCGCCGGGGCCTTGCCTGCCGGGGCCTTGCCTGCCGGGGCCGAGGTCGACCCGCCCGCCGGCGCGGAGGCCGCGGGCTCAGCGGGTGCCGTCGCCTCCCCGGCGTTGCTCGCACCGCCGCAGGCCGCAAGCACGCCGCCGACCCCTGCCAGTCCCACCCCCATGAGGAGTCCACGCCGGGTGTTCCCCTCCACCGGCGGCTCCTGACCCGGTCCATCCTCCATGGACACGGGCTCGGAACGCTCCCCATCCGGTGCGGACTCCTGTCGCATGCGCCGTCCTCCCTCAAGTCGCCACCCGCCCCGCCCGGGCGGATGATGGACACATACTGAGGAATACGGAAGGTCGCAGCGACCGGTTCAATGGTCAAGGTGGCGAGGACGCCATCGCCTGGTATCCGGATGGCCAGGCTCGTCAACGGCCCGTCAGGCCTCCTGACCGGCGGGCGGGGCGTCGTCGAGGGCGAAACGCAGATAGCGGTCGGCCGAGCGCCGGACGGCGTCGGTCCCGTCAGTGGACACGATCCGCTTCCACCAGGCCCCATAGACCCGTTCGAAAGGGTAGTGCTCCAGCAGCGAAAGAGCCCGCCGGATGGTCCGGGGACGTTCGGGGATCAGGTTCGGGTAGCTGTACATGAAGCCCACCCAGCGCCGGTCGGGGACCACGGTGAAAATGTCACCGCTGAACAGCGCGCCCCGCCCCTCCTCGCCGTCCCGCCAGTGCAGCACCTGACCGCCCTCGAAGTGCACCCCCGCGTTGACCAGCGTCAGCCCGTCACCGATCACATGCGTGTCGCCCTCCCAGAACACGACGGAGTCGTCGGGCCGGGCCACCCACTGCCGGTCGGCGGCGTGCAGGTACACCGGGGCGTCGAAGGCGTGCGCCCATTCGATCATGGTGCCGTAAAAATGGGGATGACTGATCGCGATGGCGCTGACCCCGCCCAGGGCGTTGATCTGTGCGACCAGGTCATCGTCAAGGTAGGTGGTCATATCCCAGAGCACGTTGCCGGAGTCCGCCTGCACCAGCAGCGCGCGCTGGCCGATGGCCAGCGACGGGTCCGAGCCGACGCCGAACACCCCCGGACCCTCCTGCTCGACCCGTCCCTTGCGCGAGCCGTCCCGCAACTCCTCCAGGCTGGTCCACTGCTGCCCCTCCCATCCGACGTACTGCCGCTCGTCGGAGCAGATGGGGCAGTCGGCACGGGGAGCGGCGTACTGGACGCCGCACGTACGACAGATCGGAAGGCTCATGCCATCCTTTCTATCAGTGCACAGGATGACCGGCTCAGCCGCCGAGAAGCTTGGCGAGGAAGGTACCGGTGTGGCTCTCCTCCGCCTTGGCGACGTCCTCGGGCGTCCCGGCTGCGACCAGGGTGCCGCCACGGGAACCGCCCTCGGGACCCATGTCGATGATCCAGTCGGCGGTCTTGATGACATCGAGGTTGTGCTCGATGACGATCACCGTGTTCCCCTTGTCGACCAGCCCGTTGAGCACGGCCAGAAGCTTGCGGATGTCCTCGAAGTGCAGGCCGGTCGTCGGCTCGTCCAGCACGTAGATCGTCCGCCCGGTGGAGCGCTTCTGCAGCTCGGAAGCGAGCTTGACCCGTTGCGCCTCGCCACCGGACAAAGTCGGCGCGGGCTGGCCCAGCCGCACATAGCCCAGGCCCACGTCGTTGAGGGTCTTGAGATGCCGGTGGATGGCCGGGATGTTCTCGAAGAACCCCGCCGCCTCCTCGATCGGCATGTCGAGGATCTCGGAGATC
>JAOPYO010000232.1 GCA_025964575.1 Actinomycetes bacterium | reverse complement strand
GGCCGGCCGAGAAACGCGGCAAGCCGATCGATGGCCGGAGCGGTCTCCTCGACGGGTTGCGGCTCGGCGAATCGTCCCGTTCGGGACTGGGGGGAGAGTTGGACCTGAACGAACGCCAGGGCCTGCTCGGCAAGGTCTTCGGGCAGCCGGGCAGGGATTCCGGTGGCCCGGGCGAGGTCCCATCCGTGAGCGAGCAGATCGTACAGGCGGATCTGCAAGCGCTCGGCGCCCGTGGCACTCCCCAAGGGTCCGGCATAACTCCGCTCGAGTACCCCGGGACGGGAGAACGCGGCCTGCAGCGAAGCGCTGGAGGCTCGGCAGGCTCCGACCGGGTCGTCACCGAGGCGGTCTGCTCCGCGTTCGGGCATCGGGCCACCCTCGATCAAGGCTGCGAACACCAGGTCCATGCCGACCAGGTGGTTGACCACATCGCGCACGTTCCATTCCGTGCACGGCGTCGGCGCCTTCCACTGCTCGGGGCGGATCTCGGCGATCAGGTCGCCGACGGCTTCGTACGCGCGCGCGAGGTCTTCAGCAGAAGCGGTAGTCATCGGGCAAGACTACGGAGGCACCCGTCAGGTGGCCCAATGGTTTTCCGGCGGTCCCTACCGATGGAGTCGGTTGTCACTGACGAAGCCACCGGTTCACCTCGACGTCCGCTCACCGTTGGTTGAGCCATCCGCAGACCCAGTAGTTCTGGTCCGCGTCGCGTTCGACGATCCACTGGTTGTTGATGTCGCCGGCCAGTTTTCCGGTGCCGGGGTCCCGCTGGGTGATCTTTGCTTCCACGCGGAGGCCAAGCCGACGGCGAGCCTGGCTCTGTCGGAATCATGCAACTCCGCCCATGATCATCAGATAGAGCTTGGTGGATTCGAGGTGATGCGCGCCCGCCCGCTCACCTCGCTACAAGGCTCAGCCGTAGCTGGGGCCAGGACCGAACAGCTCTCTTAATCGGTGGCTCTATGCGACTGTGTCAATGCAAGATGTGCGTCGGTTGGTGATGCGGTGACTCCCCACCCCGGCTGATCTTCCCGCACTCGAACGCTGCCGCCACTACACGACCGGGGGATGTGAAGCTCCAACGACCGGCGTCGACTTGAGGGGTTACGGCTGACGCCGCTCCGAGTAGAGCAGCCCTGCGGAACGCCCCCGCGGAAGCGGGTGTCCGGTGCCCGAAGGACTCACCCGCACCGTCGTGACCGGGGAGAGCAGGGGGCATCTGCGCACCTGCGTAGGACGGAGTACGCGATGACGACCATCCCACAACGCCTGTGCGTTCTCGGCACCGTGGTGTGCTGCGTTTTCAGCGCGGGCGGGTGCGAAACCCGGCAACCCACCTCACACCGAGAACATATGCCCCACGCAACTGGCAACCCGGTGTTTCAGCATGAGATCACCCAGAGCATGCACACCATGGACAAGGCCATGAGGTCGGCGCCGATGACCGGCGATCCCGACCACGATTTCGCCGCCATGATGGTCCCCCATCACCAGGGTGCCGTCGACATGGCCAAAGCCGTGCTGGCGCACGGCCGCGACCCCGTCATGCGACGGCTGGCTCAGGAGATCATCGTCACCCAGCAGCAGGAGATCGAGGTGATGCGCCACCGGATGGCCGCGCTGCGCTCAGTCCCGACGAGTGCGCCGCAACAGAGACGGCGTACGGGGTCGGTGCCGGTCTCCAGCCGGGACCGGGTCTACACCGCCGATCAGACCTCGAACACCGTTTCCGTGATCGATCCGGCCAGCAACAAACTGCTGGGCGTCATTCGTCTCGGCGACCCCGTGCCCAACGCGCTCAGTCCGCTGTACAAGGGCCAGTTGCTGGTGCATGGCATGGGTTTCTCACCGGACCACCGGACACTGGCCGTCGTCTCCATCGGTTCCAATTCGGTCACCTTGCTCGATACAACGACCAACAAGATCAAGGGCATCGTCTATATCGGCCGTTCACCCCACGAGGCGTTCTTCACGCCCGACGGCAAGGAGGTCTGGGCGACCGTGCGCGGCGAGAACTATGTGTCGGTGATCGATCCGGTGACGATGAAGGAGACCCGCCGCGTACCGACCGCCAACGGGCCCGGCATGGTGCTGTTCCGCCCCGACGGGAGATACGCGTTCGTGCCTTCCAGCTTCACCCCCGAACTCGACGTGGTGGACCTGCACAGGTACCAGGTGGTCGCCCGCGTTCCTCAAGTCAGCCCGTTCTCCCCGAACCTGGCGGTGAGCAAGGACGGAACAGAGGTCTGGTTCACTCTCAAGGACTCCGGCAAGACGCAGGTGATGAGCGCGCAGCCGCCCTTCCGCATCCTCGCCACTCTCGACAGCGGCCCGATCACCAACCATGTGACGCTCGTGGACAACGCCAACGGCAAATTCGCCTATGTGTCGGTGGGCGAGGAGAACGTGGTGAAGGTCTATCGTCGGGGGCCGAAGCCGACCCTGGTCGCCACCATTCCCACCGGTGACCTGCCGCACGGCGTCTGGGGGTCGGGCGATGGTCCGCGCGTGTACGTCGGCCTGGAGAACCAGGACTCGGTCTCGGCGATCGACACGCTCACCAACAAGGTCCTCGCGACGATCCCGATCGGCCAGCAGCCGCAGGCACTCGTCTACGTCCCGCAGGCCGTGCCGTCCGGCCCCGGCACCGCCAACCTGACGCCGCTCGGCGACGCGGGCAAGGCCGGCCATCTCACCCTCGTCGCGCCGAGCGGCACCGGCCGGGGGCACGCGACGGTGTCGGTGAACTCACTGGGTCCGCTGGACCTCGTACAGGCGGCGGTGTCGGGCCTGGAGCCGGGCAAGAAGTACACGTTGTGGCTGGCGACCTCGCGGACCGCCCCCTTCGGCCCGAAGGAAGCGCTCACCACCTTCCCGACGAACCTCGCCGGGGCGCAGGTCGCGCAGGCGATCGGCCCGTTGCGAGAGGTCCTCACCCCGGCGACCGCGAACCGCGATCACCAACGGTTCCTCATGGTCACCCCCGCCGACAGCGACACACCCGCGCTCATCCAGAAAGCTCCCTAGGTCGAGATCACGACGGGGAGGGCCATCCGCGTCGAAGACAGCTCGATCCCGCGGACGCCAGGACGTCCGGGGCCGATCGCTCCTGGACGCAGGAAGCGGTGGCCGCTAACAGGCCGCGCTGTCGGGGACCCGCACCCGCGCCGCAGCCGACGGCAGTGGGATCTCAAGATCACTAGTGAGGGCCGCTGGGGGTTGGGTTGCCGCGCGGGCGTAGGCCGGTCTCGATCTCGGCGTACGCCCGCTCGGCGCCTGCCCTGGGAACCGGGCCAGTGCACCCAGCCGCTGCACCGCTCCGGCCGCGACACGCAGCCCGGGGTCGGGATGGTCTGTGCCGTGTCGTCCGCTCACGCAACGGCATCCGGCCGTCCGGTGTGCCCAGCCACAAGCAGCTCAGCCCGAAGGAGACAACGCGGCCCGGGCGACGTGCGCGGCCGCCTCCGGGGCCAGGTCCGTGCCCCGCCGGAACGCCTCGGCGAAGGCTGCCTGACCCAGGGTGGCTGTCGCTGTCGCCGTGATCCGGTCGACGTCCCCGCGCTCGGCGAGTGGCAGCGGGGCGCCCACACTCCGGCGCGCCGCATCCGCCGCGCCGAGCAGCAGGGCTGCGCACCCGGCCCGCTCCGTATCCGGGGAAAGCACCGCCGCGCCCGCCAGGCCCTCCAGAGAGAGAGCCAGCGCACGCGGTTCTCCGATGGAGCATGCGATCTCCAGGCCGAGGAGATGGTGGGCTGTGGCCTGAGCTTGGTTCCCGCGCAGTTCGGCGGTGAAACCGAACTCCGCGAGGAGCAGGTGCTCGCCCACCTCCGAGGACACGTACCCGTCGCGGATGCGCAGCAGGAACGCCTCGGCGGCGTCGAGGTCGCCAGAGCGGCGTGCCCCCAGGGCGAGTCCCATCATCGAGTGGACCTCGCCGTACATGTAGCCCTGCTCGGCGGCCAGTCGTCGCGCCCGCTCATGGAGTTCACGGGCCCGGCCCCACTCCTGGGTGAGCAGCGCCAGCCTGCCGAGCCCGGAGAGCCGCGCGGAGACCTCCGCCTCTAGGCCCAGCTCCTGTGCGATGCGCAGCCCGTCATTCTGACGGCGCGTGGCCTCGTCGTAGTCACCCTTGATCTCGGCGAGCGCGGCGAGCGGCGGTACGGTCTGCAACTCGCCCCAGCGGTCCCCGAGTTCACGGAAGAGCCCGGCGCTGCGCAGACCGTCCCGCCTGATGGTGTCAAGGTCGCCCCGGACCAGCGCGTGCATCGCCCGCAGCCCGAGAGCCGCGGCGGTGCCCCACCGGTCGCCGGCAACGGCGAAGAGGCCGAGCGCATGGGCGTTGACCTCTTCGCTGGCGGCGAGATCACCGGCGTTGAACAGCCCGTACGCGAACAGCCATACGGCCCGGCCACGCCGCAGGGGATCCCCGATCGCCGATTCGGGGCATACCTCTGTCGCGGGCCGGTCCCCGGTCAGCAGCGCGAACGCGCCCTGCAGCACGTGGAGTTCGGTGGCCGAGGGGGCGACGGCGAGTACCGTCGACAGGGTGCGGCGGGCCTCGTTCAGCCGGCCGCGAAGGAGCCACCACCAGGAGAGGGCGGTGGCGAGGCGTACCGCCTCATCCATCGCGGCCCGCCGTATCGCCTCGTCGAGCGCTGCCCGCAGATTGGCGGACTCGGCGTCAAGACGGCCGAGCCATTCCTGCTGTCCGCCACCTCGAAGATGAGGTTCGGCCCGCTCGGCGAGCTCCAGGTAGTGGCGCAGATGCCGGTCTCGTACGCCGCTGAGGTCCTCCATTTCATGCAGGCGCTCCGTCGCGTACGCGGCCACGGATTCGAGGAGCCGGTAGCGGGGGCCAGCCGGTCCCTCCACCATGACGACCAAGGACCGGTCGACCAGGCGGGTCACCAGGTCGAGGACCTCCTCGCGGGTCACACCCTCACCCGCACACACGGCCTCCGCGGCGTCCAGGGCGCAGCCGTCGATGTGCACGGCCAGTCGGCGCAGGACGATGCGCTCCGGCGCACTGAGCAACTCCCAGCTCCAGTCGATCATCGCCTGCAGGGTCTGCTGGCGGGCCGGCGCGCCCCGCTGCCCGGAGGTGAGCACCCGGAACCGGTCGCCGAGGCGCACCGCCAACTCCTGCACGCCAAGGGCACGGACACGGGTCGCGGCCAGTTCGAGGGCGAGCGGAATGCCGTCGAGGCGGCGGCAGATCTCCGCCACGGACTCGTGGATTTCGCGGGCGGCCCCGTCGAGCGAGAAACCGGGGGCCGACGCGGCGGCACGCTCCGCGAACAGCCGTACCGCGTCGGACGGTTGGAGCGGTTCGACCAGGAACACCGCCTCGCCCGCGAGGCCCAGCGGCTCCTGGCTGGTCGCCAGGACACGCAGTCCGGGCGCGGCGCGCAACAGCAACTCCGCGAGTTCGGCAGCTGCTTCGATGACCTGTTCGCAGTTGTCCAGGACGAGCAGGACCCGGCGGTCGCGCAGGGCGGCGGCGAGCCGGTCGGCGGGCCCGGGGAGCGTACCGAGTCCGGGCAGGCCGGAGGGCGCGTCGTCCCGGATGCCGAGCACGGCGGAGATCACCTGCACGAGGTCAGCCACACCCCCGCGTTGACCGGCAAGCTCAACAAGCCACACCCCGTCGGGCACGCCCCCGTCGGCGTCGTGGGCAATCCGGGTGGCGGCCTCCACCGCAAGCCGTGACTTGCCGACCCCGCCCGGTCCAGTGAGCGTGACAAGGCGTGCGCTACCGAGGAGTTGACCGAGCTCGTCCATGGACCGGTCGCGGCCGACCAGCGCGGTGAGCGAGGCAGGGAGATTCGACGGGGGCCGGCTGGTGCCCGGTGCCGCTGTGGCCGGAACCGGGCCGGTGTCAGGCCCCGGTGTCAGGGCCAGTGATACGTCGTGGCGCAGGATCGCATGATGAAGCGCGGCCAGTTCCGGACTCGGGTCGAGCCCAAGGTCGTCGGCCAGGCGGTCCCGCAGCTCCGCGTACGAGGCCAGCGCCTCGCTCTGGCGACCCGCCAGGTACAGGGCACGCAGCTGGACGGCACGCAGCCGTTCCCGGAGCGGATGGCGTGCCACCAGGTCCGCGAGCTCCCCGGTGAGCAGGGTGTGGTCGCCCGACTCCAGGCGGGCCTCGGCCTGCTCCTCCAGGACGGCCAGACGCTGTTCCGTCAGGAGCTGCGCCGCCGTACGTACGAACTCCTCATCGGCGAAATCGGCATACGCCGGCCCGCGCCACAACCCCAGCGCCTCGGTGAGCAGCGCGGCCCGCGCCCGTGGGTCGCCCGCAAGGCGGGCCTTGGCCACCAGGGACCGGAAACGGGCCACATCCACCTCGTCCCCGGCATCGTCGACGCGCAGCCGGTAACCGGGCGCCTGATGCACCACACGGTCGCGGCCAAGAGCTCTGCGCAGCTGGGAGACCTTGGCCTGAAGGGCATTGGCTGGGTTGCCCGGTAGCTCCTCGCCCCACAGGTCATCGATGAGCCGGTCGGCGGAGACCGGCCGCCCCTCGTGCACCAGCAGATCGGCAAGGAGTGCCCGGACCTTCACCTCGGGGACCCTGACCGGCTCGCCCCCGCCGTCCCACACCATCACTGGACCGAGCACCCCGAACCGCATGCGAGAACCGTACCCACAGCGCATCAGCGGATCATCAGCACCTCCGAAGCGCCCACGAGCACAGTCATCCCAGTCAGCAGCACCGCACACCGAGAACACACGGCAGGGAGAGAACATGACCAGGTACGGGGGCAAGAAGGCAGTGGTCATCGGCGGCACGAGGGGTATGGGGCAAAGCGCAGAGCTGAGCACTGCTCCCCATGTCGGCGCCAAGGAGCAGAAACTTCCCCTGCTGGCGCTGCTTGCGCTGGCCACGGCAGTCTTCATCACCAGCCTGACCGAGACGCTGCCCGCGGGTCTGCTGCCTGCGATGAGCGCAGACCTCCACGTCAGCGAGTCCGCGACGGGGCAGACCGTAACGGTCTACGCGATCGGAACCGCTCTCACAGCGATCCCGCTGACCGCGGCCACGGCCGGGTGGCGGCGCAAACGCCTCCTGCTGACGGCGATGACGGGATTCGCCGTCGCCAACACGGTCACCGCCTTCTCCTCGGACTACTCCCTGACCATGGTGGCCCGATTCGTCGCCGGGGTGGCCGCGGGCCTGGCCTGGGCGCTGCTTGCCGGATACGCCCGCCGCATGGCCCCCGTTCACCTGCAGGGCAAGGCGATCGCGATAGCCATGGCCGGCATTCCGGTCGCGCTCTCCCTGGGCGTGCCCGCCGGAACCTTCCTCAGCAAGGCGCTCAGCTGGCGAGTGGCGTTCCTGGTCATGACCGTACTCACCGTCGCCCTGCTCGCCTGGATCACCACGGCGGTCCCGGACTACCCCGGCCAGAAGCGGAATGCCCGCACCCCGATGCAGCGCACCCTGCGCATCCCCGGCGTGACCCCGGTCCTGTTCGTCACCCTCGTCTTCGTCCTGGCCCACACCATCCTCTACGCCTACATCGCCACGTTCCTCGACGACCGCGGCATGAGCAGCTCCACCGACCTCGTACTTCTGGTCTTCGGTGCCGCCTCCCTGGTGAGCATCTGGATAGTGGGCGCCCACATCCACCGTCGGCTGCGCACCCTCACCCTCGCCAGCGCACTCCTGATCGCCGTGGCGGCCGCGATCCTGGCCCTGCTTGCCGACAGCACCGCCCTGGTCTATGTCGCGGTGACCCTGTGGGGACTCGGCTGGGGCGGCGTCCCCACCCTCCTGCAGACCGCCGCGGGCGACGCCGGAGGCGAATCGGCGGACGCCGCACAAGCCATGCTCGTCACCCTGTGGAACGGGGCCATGGCCGGCGGCGGAATCGCCGGCGGCATCCTCCTCAGCCTCGTCGGCTCCACCTCCTTCCCCTGGGCCGTCCTGCTCCTCCTGGTGCCTGTCCTTGCCGTGGTGATCGGCGCCCGCACCCACGGATTCCCACCTACAAGCCAGGGCCAGGGGCTGTCGATACGGGGTTGAGCCTGCTCAGGGCCAGCGTGGGCGCTCGAGGGGCGTTGTGGCGCCTACGGGGAGTGCGGCCGATCGACCGATGTTCTTCGCTGCTTGCGCAGTCGATGATGAGCACCGGGGAGGTGACCTGCACCCGGCGAATTGTCCGACGGGTCAGGCTGCCTTGGGCAGGGTGGTGGCCAGTTCGGTGGTGAAGCCTTCTTTCCAGGATGTGTGGCGGGGGCGCCAGTCCAGGTTCAGTCGGGCGCGGGTGTTGTCGGCGCCGCGGAGTTGGTTCATGTAGGCGACGCCCCAGCCTCCGACGGCCAGGCGGGCGAGTGCGGCGGGTGCGTTCTTGGGCGCGGGGGCGGTTAGAAGCCGCGCGAACTCCGGCAGCCATGTGTGCAGGGCGGCGGGTTCGTCGTCGACGATGTTGAGGACGCCGGTGGTGCCCTTGTCGAGTGCCGCGACGATGGCGGTGGCCGCGTCGTCGGCGTGAGTGAAGGAGAACACCGCGTTTCCGCCGCCGACGAGCGGGACCTTGCCGGCCTGGACCTGGCGGGTGAACGAGCCGTTCGCGGCGTAGGCGGAGCCGGGTCCGTACAGGTGCCCGAAGCGCAGGACCTGCCCGCCGGCCTCGGCGGTGAGCCGCTCCAGCTCGATCAGCGCGGCCAGGACCGGGGCGAACTGCTTGGGGGTGTGGGTGGTCCACAGCGGGGCGTCTTCGTCGGCCAGGCCCTCTCCTGGCTGGTAGGCGTAGGCCAGGCCCTGGGCGATGACGCGGGTGGTGCCCGCCTGGTGCGCCGCATCGACCAGGTTGCGGGTGCCTTCGATACGCAGCCGGTTGGTGAGCGCGAAGTCGCGGGCCAGGTGCCGCGGGTTGAGCTCGCCGGGGATCGCGGTCAGCAGGTTCACGATCGCGTCCGGTGCTGCCTGGGTGACCGCGCTGATCAGGCCGTCGCGGTCCAGCGCGTCGGCCACCGTTATCGCGGCACCCGCCTCCCGTAGGGCGCTGGCACGGTCGGCCGACCGTGCCAGCCCGACGACCTCGTGCCCGACGGCGGTCAGCAGCGGGACCAGTCGGCTTCCGATCACTCCGGTGGCTCCAGCGACGAGAACTCGCATGATCACTCCTTGGTGTGTCGTCCCGGCCGCACGGCCGGGGGATTCGGTTACGGCAACAGGACGGGCGAGTGGTCCTCGGCGTGACGGTCGCGGGTGTGATTCAGGTCATACCGAATATGGCGCCGGGAGCATCCTGCGATTTCGCAGGACACCAGGCGCGGGACGCCAGGAGCATCCTGCGACGCAGACGAGGTGGGCTGGTGTTGAGCGTGGTCAGTTTGTACGGCGATAGCGCGAGGGGACATGATCGTCCTAGTTCGCTTCCGCCGGGAGGGTGCGTGAACGACTCGACCGAGGTGTTCCAAGAGCACCGCCCCATGCTGCTCGGGCTGGCCTACCGGCTGCTGGGCAGCATGTGGGACGCCGAGGACGTCGTCCAGGAGGCCTACCTGCGCTGGGGTGGTACCGACCAGGAGCAGATCAGGGAACCGCGCGCCTTCCTGGTGACGGTGGTCTCCCGGCTCGCGCTCGACCAACTCCGCTCGGCACGGGTCACCCGGGAGGCCTACACCGGGCCCTGGCTGCCCGAGCCGGTCTCCGCCGATACCTTCGGGCCGCAGGAATCGGCCGAGCTGCGCGACACCCTCTCCTACGCCACGCTGCACCTGATGGAACGGCTCTCACCACCCGAACGCGCGGTGTTCGTGCTGCGCGAGGTGTTCGGCCTGCCCTATGACGACATCGGCGGCATCATCGAGGCCTCCGCCGCCGGCTGCCGCCAGCTCTACCATCGGGCCACCCGGCGGCTGGCCGAGGGCCGCGACCGGTTCCAGCCGTCCGCCGACGACCACGGCGAGCTGCTCGGCCGGTTCCTGGACGCCGCCCAGAACGGCGACCTGGCACGTCTCACCGAACTCCTCGCTGACGACGTGATCGCCTACAACGACGGTGGCGGCAAGGTCCGCGCCGCGCTACGTCCCATCGTCGGCCGCGACAACGTGCTGGCCTTCGTCATCGGACTGATGTCCCGCTACCCGATCAGCCAGATCCGCACCACCCAGGCCAACGGCGCCCCCGCCGCATGGAGCGTCATCGGCGGCCAGGAACAACTGGTCACCCTCGACATCCGCGACGGCCGCATCCATGTCATCTTCGGCATCCTCAACCCCGACAAACTGCTACACATCCGCCCTGCGGACCAGCCCTGACACTCATTACCCACATCGACTTCATCTGGCCGCCGAGCTCATGCCAGGTTCGGATGGGAGCTGGTTCAGTCAGCGAGGCGAAGGTCTGCGACGAGGCGAAAGCGTTCGAGCACTACCGGAGTGGTGTCGTTGACGGTGAAGGTGGCGTCGCCAAGCGCGCTGCGCATCTCCTGGCTGTGCCAGAACCTCTCGTGGCTCGCTCTCCACTCGGGCACTGTCGTGTTGCCCTCGCCCTCGTCCACCGCGTGGGCCAGATCCACGTCCGCCAGCGGCACGACGTGCACGCTCGTCACCTCGATGACGGCGACCGGCCGGTGATCGGAGTCCACCACCACTGACCGTACGCCGGGCTCGGGCAGCGCTTCACCCTCGTGCTCATACTCGATCAGCAGGCTCGTGGTCGCGGTCTTGGAGCCATCGAGGATCGCGGCCACCAGCTTGGCGCGCAGCGGGCCCGGGAAGGCGAACTCGGCCGTCGGCAGCGACGCGAGATCGACGGGCACGGTTGGCTTGATCGTCATGCGGTCATGCTACGAGCCTCTCCTCACGCGAACGTGTCCACGAGCGCAGTACATCCCGGTCGGCATCAGACACAAGCACCGCGGTGGCAGAAGGCACATGCCATCACCTCGACCGTCTGGACACTTAATTCACGCGACATAGCGCAATGACCTGAAACAGTATCGGCCCGGGATTCGAGAACGACCTTTGCGGTCGGAAGGAGCGAGGATCAATGAGTTTCAAGCTTGAGGGGCCGGTCCTTGAAGGCACGCTCGTCCGCCTGGAGCCACTGGACCATCGTCATGCGGCGGACCTGGCTGTGGCGGCGGAAGAGGACCGCAGCTCGTACGGATTCACCTGGGTGCCTACGGCAGCTGAGGTCGGGCAGTACATTGACGCGCAGCTCGCCCGCGCCGCGACCGGGAGGCTCGCCCCGTATGCGCAAGTGGCGAAGTCATCGGGGCGGGCAATCGGGGCTACGGCCTACTGGGAGCCGCGGCTGTGGCCGGCGGGAGACGATTTGTGTGCGATCGAGGTCGGTTTCACTTGGCTTGCACAATCGGCCCAAGGCACGGGACTGAATGTCGAGTCCAAGCTGCTGTTGTTCCGCCATGCATTTGAAAGCTGGGGCGTGGCCCGAGTCGATCTGAAGACGGACGCACGCAACAGCCGCTCTCGGGCCGCGATCGAGGGCGTGGGCGCACGGTTTGAAGGTGTTCTACGAAATTGGTCCCGGTCATGGGCGCCGGGCGAGGACGGCCGGCTCCGCGACGCTGCGATTTTCTCAATCATCGCAACCGAGTGGCCGGACTGTCGGCCGAGGCTGGAAGAGCGGTTGGCTGGGATCCTGGAGCGTCGTGGGTTGGATGCGTCCGGACGCGTTCGAGCGTCGCGTTGACCTAGGGGCCTTGCTGTTGCCGGAGGGCCTCCAGTTGGGCGGCGAGCTCCGCCGCGCGAGACTGCGCCAGGGCCGCCGTGACATCGGCGATGTGCCCGGCGCCGGCGGCCAGGAGCGCGGACAGTACCTGGTGCTTGGGCACGTCACCACCAAGCTGTATGAGGACCTCTTCCACGGCCTCATCCAGAGCGGCGGCGACGTCGGCGGAGATGTAGTACGAGACTCGCTTCATCCCCTCAGGGTCCGGGCGCGTGCCCTTCTTCCGGGGCCGTCTCGGCCGCGTGGACGCCGTGCCCGTACCTTGCTCATGCACGCCCGTACCCGAGTGTGGGCTGGGTGCGGACACCGTCGGAGCGGCCGAGGGCTGCCCCAGACTGAACCCGGTCTTCAGCGTCTCGTCCGGATCGGTGCCGGAGAGGTCCGGGTCGGGCAACTTCTTGCCGGCGGCGCTCACAGGCGGCCGCCGGAGATCACCTTGGCGAGGTCGCGGTACCAGCCGGCGGGCTCGCTGGTGGGCGCGTGCTGGACGACGGGCTTGTGCAGCCGCCACCCCTCGCGGATTTCCTTGCGGTCCCCGATGATCGCCAGCACCTCCAGGGACTTGTGGTTGTTGTACGCCTCCAGGGTGGAGGTGGCGACCTGGCCGCGCCTCGCGTCGTACATGTTCACCACCAGGCCCGCGAGGTCGACCTGGATGCCCAGCACGGCCTGCAGGGTGCTGGTCTGCCGGAGCAGCAGACGCAGCGCGTCCAGCGAGGAGTCCTCCGCCTGGACCGGGATGAGCACCCTGCCGGTCCGCTCGGCATCGGTCCGTGCGGCCACCAGGGCGTTGTCGGTGAGCGCGCCCAGCGACGGCGGGCAGTCGATCAGGCAGTGATCGAACGCCGGGCGAAACGCGTCCAGCAGCAGCGGCAGCAGGTATTCGCGGCCCGTCTTGGCGTACATCTGCGGTTCCAGCAGGAACATGTCCTGAGACGTCGCGACGATGCTCAGGTTCTCGCTGTAGGACGTCACGAGCTCACCGAGCTCACCGGCCCACAACCCCAGCAATGCCTTCGCCAGGTTCGCGTCGGCCGAGGCCTCCGCCACCCCGAACGCTTTGCTCAGGTGCCCCTGCGGATCTAAGTCGATCATCAGTATCCGCTTGCCCTGTTCGGCCAGGGCCGCGGCGAGGTTCATCGTCGTCGCAGACTTGCCGACCCCGCCCTTCTGGTTCACCACCGCGGTTGTCTCCATGGCCCCGGACCCTACGCCCCGAGCTGCCCTTACATCGCGTATACCGAGGTGTGGCGTGTGTATGGGCGTGAATGGGCTGTGTATTCCCCCATCCGTGAGGTGCAACGACACAGTACACGGATTGGCTGAATTGCATGAAGTTGGCTGGATGCAGGAAAATTTATAATTCAATTTTTGAGATTTAAACCTTATTTTTTAGCGTTTCACTCTTGACACTGAGCTTTCGGGCGTTCATAGAGTGGAGGTGTGGCTAAATGGTCACGACGAAAAAAGCAAAGGAAAAGAAAAAAGAGGAAAGGCGAGGGGAAAGCCTCGATTCATCCAACGTAAGTCGCGTTTTTACATGACAACCATCAACCGATGAGAGAGGAGACGAACATGCGTCATACTCGGCACTCAATCATCCTCGGAACGGTGTTCTTCGCCACCGTCGCGCTCTGGCCAGCCGGGGCTCAGGCCTCGGCTATTCCGAACTCGGGCGCCCAGGCGACCATAGCGGCAGACCACTCTCCTTATTCGGAAGGCTACGCCAAAGGAAGCTCAGAAGGGTACGCGCGTGGAGAATCACGGGCCTTGAACAACTGCTCTCGTGATTATTCGCTATCTAACCCAGAGGTCGGCGAGGGTGCTTACAAGGTCGGCTACAGTGAGGGCTTCCAATTAGGGTACGGCAGAGGATACGACGACGGCTTCGCAAAATACTGCAAGCCCGCATAGCAAGAGGGCGGTGATTAGGCCCCGCAATCCCAAATGTGCGGGGCCTTCTCGTAGGTATTAACCTACGACCTGGGTCTTTCCTTCACGCCGCAGGTTCGAAGACAAGCTGAGCCGATTCCTTGCTGCCCTTTGCGCGGCGAGCGTCACTCATCCACGGAAGGCCGGGTCGCCGTGACCACCCATGCGGCGCCGCGCAGCACGACGCCACCCGGTTCCTCGTACGCGCGCAGCGCTGCAGTGACCGCGTCGCGGGCCCGGCCTGCCGTGGCCCGGTCGACCTGGCTCAACATGAACCGAGCCGGTCCCGAGCCGGTCAGGAGATCGGCCGCGTCGCCGGCGTCCCGCCCCCAGTTCATGGGTGACTCGACTGGCGTCGAGGTCACCTCCGCCAGCCCGGCCCCGGTGAGCACCTCATCGATCCGCTCTGGATCTGCGAGCGAGAACATTCCGGCGCCTACCTGGAAGTCCGGCATAGTCACGTGCTGTCGCATGGCCTCGCTCACCTGGATCCAGTCATTGCGCCGCGGCTCCGCCATGCTGACGAAGGCAAGCCGGCCGCCCGGCCGCAGCGCACGGCCGATATTGGCGAACGCGGCGACGGGATCGGCGAAGAACATGATGCCGAACCGGCTGATGGCGACATCGAAACCGCCGCCTGGGAACGGGTGGACCTGCGCATCGCCCTGCTCGAACGTCACGTTGGCGATACCTTCATCGACCGCGAGGGCCCGCGCGCGTTCGAGCATCGGCGCGGATAGGTCGAACCCGACGACCGCTCCGCGGCCGGCCGTGCGGGCAGCCAGCCGTGTGGTCTGCCCCGCACCGCACCCGACGTCGAGCACTCGATCGCCGTCGGCGATGGCGGCCGCCGCGAGCAGCGGCCCGTTGAAGCCGGAGTTCACGGCGTTCCAGCGATCGTGGTGTTCGGCCCAGTGTTCGCCCTCATAGCCATTCCAGGCCTGGGCCTGTTCGATGTTGACGACGGTATGCATCGCCTGCTCCTTTCCGTTGAGGCTGGGTGAGTGACTACTGTGCTGGGCTGGGCTGTGGTGGGGTCGGCGCGGGCTCGGTCGTCTCACGGATGCCGTAGCGGCCGTGTGCCCTGGCCAGCGAGGGCGGAGCCCACCAGTTCCACCGGCCGAGCAGCCGCATGGTCGCCGGTACGAGCAGGGTCCGGACCAGGGCGGCGTCCACGGTGATGGCGGTGAGCATGCCGAGCCCGATGATCTTGGCGAAGACGACCTGGCCGGTGCTGAAGGCGGCCACCACTACCCTCAGCAGCAGGGCCGCGGAGGTGGATGATCCCTCCGGTGCGCTGCAGGTCGGTTGCCACTGAGGCGGTGTTGTCGCCGGTGGCGAGCCACTCCTCGCGTACCGGTTCCGCAAGACCAACTCTTCACGACGGTAGAACCCCACCAGGTGAACACCGCCCTCACTCCCAGCCGCTGACGCGGATACCGGCCGTGAGACCTTGCAGGACACCAGTGTGAACCGACTGCATCGGAAGCCTCCGAGACCTAGAATGAGCATGTGCCCAAACAATATGGGCACATGCTCATACTGGCAAGTCCTCACCTGTCGGGAGCTGTTGTCCTGGCCGGGCGGGCTGATTGGAGACTCGTGTCACCGCGTGGCGTAGCGATCCCGAACGTCCGAGAGCAGCTCTTCACGGCCGCTGAGCGCGTGCTTGCCCGTGAAGGGCCGAGCGGCCTGACCAACCGGGCGATCACCGGCGAGGCCGGATGCGCCAAGGGACTCCTCTATAACCACTTCACCGACATGGACGAGTTCGTGGCGGAGTTGGTCATCGACCGGCTCCGGGCAGCCGCCGAGAGCGCCGCGGAACTTCCCTCCCGTGCGGGTCAGAGCACGGTGGTCGAGAACTTGGACGCCGCGCTGTCGATGCTCGCCTCAAGCGGCCCCATGATCGCCGGCGTCGCGGTGACCCGACCAGCCGTGTCAACGCGGGTGAGGAACGCTCTCGAGCGAGGATCCCCAGGGTTCGCCGCGATCGAAGAAGCCTTCACTGCCTACCTCGACGCGGAGCAGAAGCTCGGCCGGGTCGCCGGCGACGCCGACACCGGCGCGCTGGCACTCGCGATCACCGGCACGATGCACCACCTACTGATGACCCACTGGGCCGGCGCACCAGACCCCCACAGCCGCATGCACCAACTGGTCACCACGCTGGTCGGGACATGATCCTTAGCTTGTCTTCAACCTCTGATTCGGACGATAGGTGCAGAGTTGCCGTTGAGCTGCATCATTTTGTTGATATGACAGCCGTCAGCACCAACAGAATGGTGCAGCTCAACGCTTTGGGGTGAGCGGCAACCCAGCGCGGGTCACACAGTTCATCGGGATGCGGTGGTCAGCACGTTAGTTGGCACGGACAGACGCTCCCGCAGCCGCGCGACGGTTGCGGTCAGTGCAGGTTGTAAAGGTTGGTGCCATCGAAGTGCGCGGAGGTCGTCACGTTCTTCCACTTCACCTCGGCCCTGATCGTGAGCTTCTTCTGCCAGTAGGTCGTGACCCCACCCACGTAGTCCTTGTACCGGCTGGTGGATGCCTTGGCGTCCCACCCCTTGTACCGGTTGGGCATGGAGGTGTCGTTGACGTAGATGCGGAGCGTCTGGGGCGTCAGCTTGTATGGCTTGGTCATCACGCAGACCGCGCGTCCGGAGGTGTACACGTAGGCGTACCCCATCGTGCGGTGCCAGGTGTACGAGTAGATCTTGAGCTTCTTCTTGTAGTAGTACCCTTGCTTGCCGCAGCTCACGTGCACCTCCTCACCGGGGATGCCACTCGCAGCAGCGGGCGTGGCGGCGGCGGTGATGCCGGCCAGAGAGACCGCGGAGACGAGCGCGATTGCGCTGGCGGTCAGCTTCCTCCGGAAAGCCATAAGCGGGAGCTCCTCGTTCCTATGGGGGTTTAGGACGTTCTTTTCGTGTTGTCCGACACTCCCGTATTAGAGCGAAAATTTCCACTCGCCGTTCCCGATGTGATCATCACCACATAAATCACCCATCTGCGCCGCGCCGATTTTGTGACTACGTGGCCACCACCTCCCGGTCTGTGTCAGTCGGCAGCCCCGATGGTCTTCGCGACCAGGTGCGTGTCCTCGTACAGGTGCAGGCGTACGATCTGGCCGTTCTCCACGGTGAGGTGAAAGGCCACGGGCGTGTCGAACCTGCGGCCATTCGCCTTCACGGTGTGCGCGAAGCGGCCCAGCACGACGGCGTCGGAGCCATCGACGAGGATCTTGTGGATCTGTGCTTCACTCTCGCCCGCGACAAATACGGGCCACATGACCTTGAAATATTCAGGAACCTGCTGCCGGTGTGAGCGGTGCCCCGTCCAGGGCAGGCTCTCCTCTCCCGGCACGAACCAGTCGATCTCCTCGGCGAAGACGTCTGCGACGCTGTCGGCATCGCCTTCGCCGAGCAGACGGAGGAAGGCCTCAACTGTCTCGCGGACGTTGGCTTCGTGGTTGGTTTCAGGCGGCATGACTACCTCCGAGAATGAGGGGTTGGGACGGGCGGGTGGCCTGGTCCGGCGCTGTCGGACCTGCCCGGCACCGGCGTTGGGGCCATGGCGATCGGGTTATGGAGCTGGGGCGTTCAGATCTGGGCGAGGCCGCCGTCGACGAACAGTTCGGCTCCGGTGGTGAAGGAGCTCTGGTCCGAAGCGAGGAAGACGGCTGCGGCGGCGACTTCGTCGGGGCGTCCCATCCGGCCGAGCGGG
>JAOPYO010000208.1 GCA_025964575.1 Actinomycetes bacterium | reverse complement strand
TACGTCTTTTGTCACAGTCGCCCCGGCGGCCACCAGTGCCCAGCGGCCGATGGTGCGGCCCGCGATAATGACCGCACGGGCGCCGATGGCGGCTCCCTCCCTGATGGTGACGCCGAGGGCATCCCAGTCGCCGGGGCGCTTGAGAGCGCCGTCCACGTCCACCGAGCGCGGGTAGAGATCGTTGGTCAGGACGACCGCGGGCCCGATGAACACCCCGTCCTCCAGCACGGCCGGCTCGTAGACCAGCGCGTAGTTCTGCACCTTGACGTTGTCCCCCAGCCGGACTCCGGGACCCACGTACGCGCCCCTGCCGATGATGCAGCCGCGCCCGAGAGTGGCGTTCTCACGAACCTGGGCCAGGTGCCAGATCGTGGTGTCCTCTCCGATCGCGGCGCTGTCGTCGACGTCCGCGCCAGGGAGAATGCGGGGGTCTGCCATGGGATACCTCCGGGAAAAGGGGATTGTCGGCGCGCTCGGTGCGCAGTCATACATACTCCCCATGTGGTGAGCATTGTGGTTCCCGCGCACAATGAGGCGCGGGTCATCGGGCGTTTGCTCGGCGATCTGCTGGCCGTCGCGCGCCCTGGTGAATTCGACATCATCGTCGTGCCGAACGGATGCACTGACGAGACCGAGCAGGTGGCGGCCTCTTTCGGTGCTCCGGTACGCGTGATCGCCTCGCCGGAGCCGTCCAAGGCCGCGGCACTACGGCTGGGGGATGAGGCGGCTCAGAGCTTCCCCCGGCTGTACGTCGACGCCGACGTGGAGTTGCGCACCGAAGACGTACGAGAACTGGTCGCGGCTCTGCGGGAACCAGGCGTACTCGCGGCGGCACCGGATCGGCATCTGGAGCTGACGGCCAGCTCATGGCCGGTCCGCTGGTACTACCAGATATGGACTCGGCTACCCGAGGTCCAGCGCGGGCTCTTCGGACGCGGCGTCATCGCCGTCACCCGCGACGGACACCAGCGCCTGGAAAGGCTGCCCCAGGTCATCGCCGACGATCTCGCCTCATCACTCGCCTTCGCCCCCGAGGAGCGGGTCATCGTCGCCTCGGCCCGGGTCGTCGTGCATCCACCACGTACCTGGGGCGACCTGATACGCCGACGGATACGCGCGGTGACCGGCGTCGAGCAACTGGAGCGAACCGACCTCGACCAGGCGGGGGGATCCGCCCGGACCAGCATGCGGGACCTCGCCGGAATGGCACGCCGCGAGCCGCATCTCGTGCCGCCGCTCGTCGTCTTCATAGGGGTGGCGCTCATCGCCAAGGCACGAGCCGCCAAAGCGGTACGCCGCAACGACTACTCGGCCTGGCAACGCGACGAGAGCAGCCGAGCGTGATTCAGGCCTTCCAGCCCTTGGTCCAGTCACGGCGGGCAGCCCAGAGGCCACGCCAGTCGGCGCCCTTGGCGGTGGGACGGCCCTGACGCTGCGGCCGCGCGCTGAACAGGCGGCTCAGCAGGGCCCGGACGAAGACCCCGAAGGACAGCAGCAGAACACCGGCCACTCGCAGGCCGGGCGGCAGATGACGGCGGACGACCATGGCCTTACCGGTGAAGAGCATGATCAGCTTGTTGATGCTGCTCGACGACGCTCCGCCCTCGTGTTCGTAGACGGCACGGCCGGTCACCTTCGGCCGGTAACCGGCCGCCGCCGCCCGCAGACAGAGATCCGCGTCCTCGCCGTACATGAAGAACGCCGTATCGAATCCCCCGGTCTCCTCCCACGCCTCCCGCGAGACCAGCATGAACGCGCCGGTCACGATCGGGACCGAGCGGGTCTCAGTGGCCTTCCCCGACCAAGGCTGCGGCGATTCCGGATCGAAAACGCGGTTGCCGGGGAACAGCGTGCTGAGCAGGAGCGCGAAGCACAGTGTCGACCACAGCGTCGGCCGACCCCACCAGGACCGCGGATCGTTCGATCCGTCCGCCGCCACGCAGCGTCCGCCGATGATCCCTGCCCGCGGCTCCTGACGGGCGCAGTCCAGCAGGGCGTCGATGCTGCCGGGTGCGGGCACGGCGTCAGGATTGACGAACAGCAGCCAGCGCCCCCTCGCCCGGGCGGCACCGGCCCCGCAGCCATGCGCGAAGCCGCCGTTGCGCCCGCTCTCGACGACCCGGGCATCCGGTGCCGTCTTCCGCGCCACATCGGCCGTGTCGTCGCCGGAGTCGTTGTCGACGATGACCAGCTCCATCGGGACCGACGGCGCGGCCTTCCGGAGCGCCGCGACACAGGCCTCGATATGGGCGGCGTTCCGATAGGTGACCACGATGACCGACACCCCGGATTCACCCAGCGCCGGGTCGTCGTCCGTCTCACTGAGAAACCGGGCCCCGAGGTCGGGCTTCATCCGCGTCCTTCCAGAGATCTGGGACTCTTGTGACCGGCTCAAGGCTGGCCCATCCCGGCAGATGTACGTCGGTTGTGGCCGATGCCGGTCAAACGATGCCGGTCAGATGCCGGTCAAACGCGTATCGGCAGCGTTCAAGATGCCAGAAACACGACGTTAACCAGCAGTTGACCGGCTGCCAACGCGAGTCCGACATCCTGGATCCCAGCGGGGAATCCCGCGAATCAGAGGTCGCGCGGCCTGCCGGCGATCGGGCAACACGTGGAAACCGCTATGCGGAGCGGCCGCGTACCGCGTCAGGCAGGCCGGGCGAGTTCCCAGGGTGGGAAAACCGAGAACCGCCGTCTCCCGTCTCGAGCTGCGCAGTCCTGTGGATAACGTGTCCATGGCTCGCGTAAGCACCGAAAGGGGACAGTGTGATCATCCGCAAGTTCCGGCCGTCCGACGAGGACGCCGTGTACGACGTGTGCCTGCGCACCGGGGCTGACGGGCAGGATGCCACCCTCCTGTACGCAGACCCGAGCATGCTCGGGCACGCGTATGCCGGCGCCTACCTTCGGCTGGAGTCCGAGTTCGCCTTCGTCCTGGACGACGGCGACGGCGCGACCGGGTACGTCCTGGGCGCGCTGGACACCCGCGAGTTCGAGCGGCGCTCCGAGCAGGAGTGGTGGCCGGCGCTACGTTCTCGGTACCCCGATCCGGTGAACGTACCGGCCGACCAGCGCACTCCGGACCAGCGGATCGCGCACCTGTTCCATCACCCAGTAGCCGCCCCGCAGGCGGTCGTCGCCTCTCACCCGTCCCATTTGCACATCGATCTGCTGCCGCAGAACCAGGGCAAAGGCCTCGGCCGAAAGCTGCTCGAGTTGCTGCTCACCGAACTGGCGGCCGCCGGTTCCCCCGGCGTCCACCTTGGAGTGAGTCTGACGAACACCGGTGCCATCGCCTTTTACAAGCGCCTGGGCTTCACCCACCTCGCTGACGCCCCGTACACCGCCATCATGGGACGCACGCTCTCCAATTGACCGGGCGCACAGCGCTCGATCATGGAGCCCGCGCGGGTTCTCCCGGGATCAGCGGCGTACGATCAGCGGCCGCACCACGGAGAGGTCGGGGAATCCGTCGAAGGTGCCGCCGGTCAGCAGCTCGGTGACCGCCTGGTGGGTGGCCGCGTAGGCCGCCAGCATGACGTTCGGACCGAGACTGATGCGGTGCACGCCCGCGGCCGCCAACTGAGCGATGGTGGGACCACCCGGCATCACCATGACGTTCACCGGCAACGGCGAGGCCGTGGTCAACTCCTTCAGCGCGTCCAGATCGAGCAGACCGGGCACGAAGAGGCAGTCCGCGCCCGCCTCGGCATAGGCCTTCGCGCGGATCAGCACCTCGGCGGGCCGACCGTCCGGATCGCCCACCTGAAAGAGATGCACATCGGTCCGGGCGTTGATCACGAAATCCGGGACCCCGGCGGCTTTCGCGGCCTGCCGAACCGCGCGGATCCGGTCGGCCTGTTCCTCGCGGTCGACCAACGGCTTGCCGGGTCCCTCGGAGTCCTCCATGTTCATGCCGACCGCGCCCGCGTCGATGATCTCCGTCACGGTGGCCGTGACGTCGCCGTAGCCGCCCTCCATATCCGCCGTGACCGGGACCTCCACGACCGCCGCGATCCGTGCGACGGCCTGCACCATCTCCGTCCGGCTGAGCTGTTGCCCGTCCGGACGCCCCATCGCCCAGGCGATGCCTGCGCTGCCGGTCGCCACCGCGGACGCTCCCGCGTGCGCGATCACCAGCGCGCTGGCGGCGTCCCAGGCGTTCGGCAGCACCAACACGCCCTCATGCAGGGCACGTAGTGCGCGAGCTTGATCGTTGCGCGTGATCTCGTCCATACGACGATCGTACGAACCACGAGCGGCCCATCAGAAGAGCCAATTCCCCCCCACCCCGACCAGGCCAATCCAGGTTCCGGGGCCATCACATACTCACTCTTCACGTACGACCTCGCCGGGATCCTTGTCTTCGCGCAGTCCACGCCAGGACGGGTGGCGCAACCGACCTTCGCCGGTCCACTCAGCGAAGCTCACCTCACCCACCAGTTGGGGAGCGACCCAGTGCACCCCGGATGCGTCTTCTCGCGGGACCTCACCCTGGATCGGCGACTCAGCCTGCTCGAGCGGGCGCAGGCGCTGGGCGAGGTCGTCCAGCATTTCCTCGGTGAATCCGGTGCCGACGTTCCCGACGTAGACCAGCCGCCCCGTGTCGTCGTGAATCCCGAGCATCAGCGAGCCGATGGTCCCGGCACGCCGGCCCTCGCCGCTCTTCCACCCGACGATCACGACTTCCTGGGTCTTGAAGTTCTTGACCTTTGTCCATGACTTGTGACGCCGACCCGGCCGGTACGGCGAATCGGTCTGCTTGGCCACGATCCCCTCCAGGCCAAGCCGTTTTGACTCGGCAAAGGCCTCAGCCCCCGAGCCGGGGTGGGGCGGCGGAGTCTCCCACTGGGGCCCCGACAACCCCAAGCCTTCGAGGATCTCCCGCCGCTCGGTGTAAGGGCGGGAGATCAGGGGCTCCCCGCCCAGATGCAGCACATCGAAGACCATGTAGGTGACCGGTGTCGAGTTCGCCAGCGCCCGGATCCTCGTTGGGTGCCGTTGGTGAATCCGCGGCTGCAAGGCCTTGAACGACGGACGGCCGTCCTTGTCAAAGGCGACGATCTCCCCGTCCAGCACCGCCGGCCCACCGACCGCTTCGGCCAGGCCGCCGAGCTCGGGGTAGGCGACGGTGATGTCCTTGTCGTTGCGGCTGAGCAGACGCTGGCCCCGCTCGAGATAAGCGATGGCACGAACACCGTCCCACTTCATCTCGAAAGCCCAGCCCTCATCCTTCGCCGGCAGCTCGCCGAGGACGGCGAGCATCGGCGCGTACTTCGGTAGTCCCCCCACGATCGCTATCTACCCGTTCCGGCCGCGGTGCCTCTCGTACGCCGACACCGGATCCGGACCTGGTCACAGGGTGTCGGTGCGATCGCGAGCTGCGATCGCCAGGGCGATGAACTCACGGAAACGCGCGAACTGCTCCGAGTTCATATTCAGCCTCACCCCATTGATGATCTGGTCGTCGCCGTACTTGGAGCCGATGCGGACCTTGAATTCGTCGCCATGCGGTTTCACGTCCACCCCGAGAAATGCCACGTGGTATCGCCTGGCATC
The DNA here is from genome assembly GCA_025964575.1 of Actinomycetes bacterium. Lineage (GTDB taxonomy): Bacteria > Actinomycetota > Actinomycetes > Streptosporangiales > Streptosporangiaceae > Actinomadura_E. The sequence goes on along the minus strand of JAOPYO010000208.1, from coordinate 3,576 downwards.
CGACGACCGGTGGAAGACCTCGAGAGTTCTGCCGTCCTGCACCAGGATGTAGTCGCCTAGCTCGAACTCCGCCGCCATAGCCCCCTCCTCCAGACCGCACGCCGACCCGGATGCCGACAGTACCCGTCGGCACACTCCCTGCAGAGAACTCTTTTGATCTGGAACGGCTGATCCCGTCGCTTATAGATCTGTCCGCTGTTCTTCGCGTTCCGGTCGATCAGCGGTGGGTGCGGATCAGGACCTCGATGTACTCGATCAGACCTGCGCTAGATCGCGGTGCGGCCGCCGTCGGCGGTGACGATCGCACCGGTGACGTAACTCGCGCGCGGCGAGGCGAGGAAGCCCACAACCTCGGCGATCTCCTCGGGGTTGGCGGCGCGGTTGAGCGGTGTGGTGGCCCCCAGCGCTTCGATGAACTCGGTGCCAGAGGCAGTGCCGGTGTAGACCGGACCGGGGGCGACGGCGTTCACCCGCACGCCGCTGGGGCTGAACTCCGCGGTCCAGGCGCGCGTCATCGACTCGATGGCGCCCTTCGTCGCTGCGTACGCCGCGCCGCCCGCGAGCCCGATCTGGCTGGCCATGCTGCTGATGTTGATGATGCTGCCGTTGCCCCTGGCCACCATCCCCGGCGCGAACGCGCCGACGAGGAAGAACGGGGCCCGAACGTTGGCGGCGAACATGGCGTCGAAGGTGTCGACGTCGAGGTCCGCGGTCGGACCCCACACGGAGTACCCGGCGTTGTTGACCAGGACGTCGATGTCACCGGTTTCTTCGGCCAGGCGCTGGAGGTCGGCCGGGTCACCGACGTCGGCTGCGACGAAACGCGCCCGGCCGCCCGTGAGTTCGATCGCTTCGACGGTTTGCGCGCCGCGCGCGGTGTCCCGTCCGTGCACGATGACCTCGAAACCGTCGCGGGCCAGTTGGACGGCGACTGCGCGGCCGATGCCGGACGTCGCGCCGGTCACGAGCGCCTTTGCGGGATGGTCGAGCCGCTGATCGGACATTGATGCTCCCAAAGGTGAAGTCCCGCCGACGAGCTGCTCTACGAGGAAAGCGTGCACGCCGTCGGTTTCTCGGCGGAGCCGAGCAGGACGGGGATGCGCCCGTTGCGGACGGCGGCGACCGTCGTTGCGGGCCTCGCGCACGTAGCGGATCTTCTCGGCGCCTACCCTCGGAAATCGGCGCCGAAACCGGTGCGCTGAACGTCCAGCTTGGTGCCGCCACCACCGGAGAACTCCTCCGCGAACTCACCATCGACCTCAGCCGTGACTACCAACCCCAACGAAAAAGCCCTCCGAACCCGTAAGTTCGGAGGTCGCCGCGCACGCCAGCGTGCGATTTCCATGCTGCGAGCGGCTGGGACTTGACCGAGCGACAAGTCCGGGTGCTCACGCTCAGTGCACACCGATGCCGTTCCGTCCGACGCGAGCCGCTTTCGCCCGCTGGTCGAAGAGCGGGGCGATCCCGGTCCGAACAAGCGTCCGCCGTCGACGGCGGACGGCGGACGGGTGGAGATTGCATGAACGGTTGCGAATCGGGCGAACCAGTTTGGGATCTTGTGCGACTAACTGGATCAGTGGGCCGACGCAGGTCCCTGTGGAAAGGCAGTCGCATGAGGACAGTCATCAAGTCCGGGGCTTTGCCCGGCTCTCTTCACGCGGAGCCGGCGGGTGGGCGGTTGAGTAGGTGGGGGCCGGGCGGTCGGGTGCGTGCCGTGGCGGCCGGTGCGGTGCTGGCCGTGACCGCCGCCGCTATGGCGGCGGTGGGTCCAGCGGGGCCGGCGGCGGCCTCCAGCGGCACCTCGTACGTGTACGCGTGGGGGCTGGGTGGCTCCGGGCAGTTGGGCAACGGATGGACGGCCAACCAGTCCTCCCCGGCTTATCTGTCCACGCTGACCCAGGCGGCCCAGGTCAGCGGCGGCTTTCTCCACACTCTGGCGGTGCGCGCGGATGGCACCGTGTGGGCGTGGGGCGCTAACCAGGACGGGGAGCTGGGCAACGGGACGACGATGAGTAGCTCGAAGCCTGTGAAGGTGCCTAGCCTGACCGGCGTCGTGCAGGTCGCTGCGGGCTCCAACTTCAGCCTGGCGTTGCGCTCCGACGGCACGGTGTGGGCCTGGGGCTACAACAACGACGGGGAGCTCGGTGACGGCACCACCATCTACCGCACCAAGCCGGTGAAGGTGGCCGGGTTGACCGGGGTCACCCAGATCGCCGCCGGCAACGCACACAGCCTTGCGGTGCGCTCGAACGGCACCGCGGTGGCCTGGGGCAACAACAACTACGGGCAACTCGGTGACGGCACCACCATCAAGCGCACCCACCCCGTGCAGGTGGGCGGGTTGACCAAGGCGACCCAGATCGCGGGCGGCTATACCCACAGTGTCGCGTTGCGCTCGGACGGCACCGTGGTGGCCTGGGGCAACAACCCGGCCGGGGAGCTCGGCGACGGTACCGCCACCAACCGCACCCACCCCGTAAAAGTGGTCGGGTTGACCGGGGTGACCCAGATCAGCGTCGGCATCGACCACAGCCTTGCGGTGCGCTCGAACGGCACCGCGGTGGCCTGGGGCAACAACAACTACGGGCAGCTCGGTGACGGCTCCATCACCACCAGCACCACCCCGGTCACTGTGCCAGGACTGATCAACGTCGCCCGGGTCAGCGCGGGCGGCGTCCAAAGTGTCGCGGTGCGCTCGGATGGCACCGTGATGGCCTGGGGCTACAACAATTTCGGGCAACTCGGTGACGGCTCCACCACCACCCGCACCAAGCCGGTCGCCGTGCCCGGGCTGAGTAACGTGACCCAGGTCTCGGCCGGGACTTACCACACGCTGGCGAAGGCGGGGCCGCCGGAACTGACCGCCAAAGCCACGATCACCGGCACCGGTAACGTCGGGGGCACGCTCACCTGCAAGGCCATCTTCGTCAGTGCCACCTGGGTCGGCTACTCCTGGTTGCGCGACACAAAGACGGTCCCCGGCGCCACCACCGCCACCTACGTGCCGGTGGCGGGCGACGCCGGCCACAAGGTCACCTGCCGCATCATCGCCACCAACAACCTGGGCACCACAGACGCCTCGGCGACCATCACCGTGCACGCCCCGGCACACTTCAAGGCCGGCGCCCCACCCATCGCGCACCTCGGCAAGAAGTACAGCTACACCTTCGCCACCGGCTCACCCACACCCAAGGTCACCCGGGCCTCCGGGACACTCCCGCCCGGCCTGAAACTCGCCACCAACGGCACCCTGTCCGGAAAGCCCACGCACAAGGGCACCTACACGTTCACTCTGAAGGCGACTAACGGCATCGGCACCCCCACCAAGACCAAGAAGAGCGTCACCGTCAAGTAAGCACCAACCAGAACGCAACGAACAAAGCCCTCCGGCCTACCCATCCCCTGGCGGACAGTAGACCGGAGGGCTTTTTCACGAGGTCCCTCGGTTGGTCCACCTGGTTGGCCCCCCGAGCCGGCGTGGTCTTGGCCGGGTTACGGAGGGTGAGGAGTGCAACACCCTGGCCGCAAACATGAGCGTCTCGCTACGCAACCTGATAGATCAAGGCCCAGGTTGGG
>JAOPYO010000168.1 GCA_025964575.1 Actinomycetes bacterium | reverse complement strand
GTGGGGGGTGCCGTCACGCATGGGGGGATAGCGGAAGCTCGCGGCGGTGGTGCCGCGGGTCATCCGGGTGATCTCGGCCTCCCCCACCGGCTCGGTGTCGTCGTCGATGACGATCTCCCATCTGCAGTGCGGCACGCGTCCGGCGGGTACCCGGGGCGGCCGGTGGACCGGGCGGATGCGGGCTCTGGGGTTCACGGCCTGGGCGGTCCAGTCGAAGGTGCCGTCCTCGATGTGGTGGCACATGCCCGTGATCGAGCGCTCCCCGAAGGGCTCCACGTCCAGTAGCGCGCCGCAGGAGCGGAGCTGGAAGAACCCGTGCGTCTCGGAGATCAGCTCGTACTCGACGTTCATGTAGTGCTGGGCGAAGCCGGGGTCCAGCTGCAGGCACTTGAAGATCGCCGAGACCCCGTTGCCGGAGATCTTCATGATCTGCCGGATGCGGTCGGTGTAGATGGGGCTCGCGCCCTGCCATTCGTCGATGGCGATCTCTTCGACGACCTTCTGCCCGTAGCGCAGCCCGATCGAGGTGAAGACCGACCTGTCGAGCAGCTGCACGATCAGCCCGTACTCCCGCACCAGCCGTACGAGAGCTTCCTTGGACAGATCCTCGAAGCGGAAGCCCGGGTCAAATTCTCCGGAATAGTCCTTGCGTTCCGTCATGCCCTGAACTGTAGTCTGGACAAGTGTCCAGAACAACCGATCGCTTGCTTGAGACCCGTCTTTTCGGGGGGCCTTCACCCCTCCTCATCGACGGCGAGCTCATCACGACGCCCGCCACCTTCCAGACGGTCGACCCGGCCACCGAAGAGGTGCTGGGCGAGGCCTCCGACGCCACCGCGGAGAACATGGATCGTGCGATCGGCGCTGCCCGGCGCGCCTTCGACGAATCCGGCTGGGCCACGGACGTCCGGCACAGGGTGCGCTGCCTGCGACAGCTCGGCGAGGCACTACAGCGGCACTCCGACGACCTGCGGGAGCTGACCGTCAAGGAGGTGGGCGCGCCGAAGTTCCTGACGTACGGGGCCCAGCTCGACGCCCCTGTCGCGGACCTCGCCTGGTTCGCCCAGCTCGCCGAGGACTACGAATGGAGCCGCGACCTGGGCGAGGCCGCGCCGATGGGCATGGCCAGCCGCCGCCGGATCCGCAAGGAGCCGGTGGGCGTGGTCGGCGCGATCACCCCGTGGAACTTCCCGCACCAGATCAACCTGGCCAAGCTCGGACCCGCGCTGGCCGCCGGCAACACCGTCGTGCTCAAGCCCGCGCCCGACACCCCCTGGTGCGCCGCGATCCTCGGAAAGATCATCGCTGAGGAGACCGATCTTCCGCCCGGCGTGGTCAACGTCATCACCTCGAGCGACCACGCGCTGGGCGCCCAGCTGAGCACCGACCCGCGCGTGGACCTCGTCTCCTTCACCGGCTCCACCGCCACCGGCAAGGCCGTCATGACCAGCGCGGCGGCGACCCTCAAGAAGGTGTTCCTGGAGCTGGGAGGCAAGTCCGCGTTCATCGTGCTGGACGACGCCGACCTGAAGGCGGCCTGTTCCTATGCCGCGCTCACGGTGATCACCCATGCCGGGCAGGGCTGCGCCATCACCACCCGGTTGCTGGTGCCACGCGACAGCTACGACTCGGCGGTGCAGATCACCGCTCGCACCATGTCCAAGATCGGTGCCGGTGACCCGCAGGACGACGCGACGATCTGCGGCCCGGTGATCTCGGCCCGGCAGCGCCTGCGCATCGAGTCGTACCTGGAACTGGCCGTCAAGGAGGGCGGCGCGTTCGCCTGCGGCGGCGGGCGGCCCGAGAAGGACCGGGGCTTCTGGATCGAGCCGACCCTGATCACCGGCCTGACCAACGACGCCCGCACCGCCCGCGAGGAGATCTTCGGGCCGGTGCTGGTGATCCTGCCGCACGACGGCGACGACGACGCCGTACGGATCGCCAACGACTCGCCGTACGGCCTTTCCGGAGCGGTGCACGGCGGCGATCTCGAACGCGCGCATGCGGTGGCGCGGCGGTTGAGGACCGGCACCGTCAGCGTGAACGGCGGGGTCTGGTACTCCGCCGACGTGCCTTTCGGCGGCTACAAACAGTCGGGCATCGGCCGCGAGATGGGAGTGGCCGGGTTCGAGGAGTACCTGGAGACCAAGTCGATCGCGGAAGGAGTCTCGTGAGCGAGCACAGCGACCGAACGGCAGAGCACGGGGACGGGGAGCGCGCATGAGCCGGTTCGAGGGCAAGGTCGCGATCGTGACCGGCGCCGCGCAGGGCATCGGCGAGGCCTACGCGCGGGCGCTGACCGCCGAGGGGGCGAGCGTCGTGGTGGCCGACCTCAGCGACAAGGGCCAGGCGGTCGCCGACGAGATCAAGGGGCTGTACGTCCGCACGGATGTCTCCGACCCGTCGTCTGTGGGGGCGCTGGCGGCGGCGGTCGCTGAACATTTCGGCGGCATCGACTTCCTGGTCAACAACGCCGCGATCTTCGGCACCATGAAGCTGGACTTCCTGTTCACCGTCGACTGGGACTACTACAAGAAGTTCATGTCGGTGAACATGGACGGCGCGCTGCTGTGCGCACGGGCCGTCTACCCGCACATGGCAGAGCGCGGCGGCGGCGTGATCGTCAACCAGTCCTCCACGGCGGCCTGGCAGTACTCCGGTTTTTACGGGCTGGCCAAAGTCGGCATCAACGGAATCACCCAGCAGCTGGCGCACGAGTTGGGTTCCCTGGGCATCCGGGTCAACGCGATCGCCCCCGGGCCGATCGACACCGAGGCCAACCGCACGGTCGTGCCGGGCAACATGTCCCAGAAGATCGTGCGGGACAAGATGGCGTTGAAGCGGATGGGCACCCCGGAGGATCTGGTCGGGATGTGCCTGTTCCTGCTGTCGGACGAGGCCTCCTGGGTCACCGGCCAGATCTTCAACGTCGACGGCGGAGAGGTGTTCCGCGCGTGATCGCCAGTGATTCCCCGAAAACAGGATGGATCGGGCTGGGGCAGATGGGGTCGCCCATGGCCGAGCATCTCGTGCCCAGCGGCCTGATCGTGTACGACACCCGGGCCGAGGCCATGGCCCCGCTGGTGGAGAAGGGTGCGAAGGCCGCCGCCAGTCCCGCGGAGGTCGCCGGCGCCGCCGATCTCGTCTCGGTGATGGTTCGCGACGATGGCCAGGTCAACGAGGTGGCCGAAGAACTCATCGCCTCGGCCCGCCCCGGCACGGTGCTCGCGATCCACTCCACCATCCATGCCGAGACGGCGGTGAAGCTCGCCGCACGCGCGGAGCCGTACGGCATCCACGTCGTCGACGCACCCGTCAGCGGCGGCTTCATTGGCGCGACGGCCGGCAGTCTCGCGGTGATGGTTGGTGGCACCGATGAGGCCTTCGAACGCTGCAAGGAATCGTTCGGCGCCTGGGCCGACCTGATCCTGCATATGGGCCCGGTCGGGGCCGGAACCCACACCAAACTGGCCCGCAACCTGCTGCACTTCGCCGCTTTCACAGCCGCGGCCGAGGCTCAGCGGCTGGCCGAGGCCGCCGGGGTGTCTCTGCGCAAGCTGGGTCGGGTGGTGCGGCACTCCGACGCCGTCACCGGCGGACCCGGAGCCATCATGATCCGCTCGACCACCGCGCCGCTGGACCCGCACGATCCGCTGTACAAGATCATGCGCCACGTGCAGGCCCTCGGCGAGAAGGACCTGATCCTCGCGCTCGAACTGGCCGAGCAACTCGGCCTCGACACCCCGCTCGCCCGGATGTCCCTCGACCGCTTCGCCACCGGCCTCGGCCTCTGACCCACAACGGAAGGGACCCAGTGAGCAACGACAAGCGTGAGCGCGGGCTGGACATGATGCGCCAGGTGTACGGGTGGGAGATCGGCGACGCACCCGGCGACTTCTTCGGCATCACCGTGGACCATCTGTTCGGTGAGATCTGGACCCGGCCCGGGCTCAGCCTGCGCGACCGCCGGCTGCTGCTCATCGGAGTCCTGGCAGGTCAGGGGCTCAACGACGTCCTCGACATCCAAATCCCGGCGGCCCTCGGCAACGGCGAACTCGACGCGGACGAGCTCCGCGAGATCGCCATCTTCCTCACCCACTACATCGGCTGGCCCCTCGGCGCCAAGCTCAGCGTCCAGATCGACGGCCTCATCGCCAAGCACGAAAAACGGAAGCCCTAGGGTCTTTGCCGCCGCGTACGGCGAGGTGGCCGGGCTCGCGGCGTACCGACAGAAGCGCCCCGAGACACTGTCTGGGGGCGCTTCTCCGAACGGCGGTCGTGCTCACCCCTTCTTCGGGAGCAGCTGGACCAGCCCGGCGACCACGGCGCTCAGGCCGACCAGGAGGGCGAGTCCGATGCCGAAGGCGTGCGGGAAGGATCCGGCGTGCGGGTGGGTACCGAGGGCGTTGTAGAAGACGACTCCGATGAGCGCGACTCCGATGGCACCGCCGGCCTGCTGGCAGGTGGACAGGACTCCGGAGGCCGCGGCGGCGTGCCCGGGCTGGACGCCGGCCAGGACGGTCGCCGGCAGCGGCGGGATGAACAACCCCATGCCCGCGCCGGAGACCAGCAGCCCGGGGATGAGCCAGCCGATGCTGCCGTGGGTGCCGATGGTGGTGGCGGTCTCGGCCAGCAGGGTGTACCCGCCTGCGACCGCCAGGGCACCGGCGGCCAGGGCCTGGCGGCCGAGGCGGGCGGCGACCCTGCCGGACATCGAGGAGGCCGCGAAGTAGCCCAGACCCAGCGGGAGGAAGATCAGGCCGGACTCCAGCGCCGACAGTCCGCGACCGTCCTGGAGATAGAGCGCGAGCACCAGGAAGAAGGAGGCCATCGTCATCTGGAAAGCGAGGCTGATCAGCACCCCGGCGGAGAAGGCCCGCTCCCTGAAAAGAGCCAGATCGATCAGCGGTGAGCCGCTGCGCGCCCGGAGTCGACGCTGGTGGAGGACGAAGGCGGCGAGCAGCGGGAGTGCGGAGGCCAGGCAGAGCCAGGTCCACTCCGGCCAGCCCTGCTGCTGCCCCTGCACCAGCGGCAGCACGATGGCGACCAGGCCCAGCGAGACCAGCACGGTGCCGAACAGGTCGAGCCGGGCGCCACTGGCCGAACGGGCCTCGGGCACCAGCCGGCGGGTGACCGCGAGAGTGGCGATGCCGATCGGGACGTTGATCAGAAAGATGGAGCGCCAGCCGAGACCGGCGAGGTCGACCTTGATCAGCGCACCGCCGATGAGCTGCCCGAAGACCGCGCCGAATCCGATGGCCAGGCCGTACGCGTTGAACGCCTTGGCGCGGTGCTCACCGGTGTAGACGATGTTGATGATGCCCAGCACCTGTGGGGTCAGCAGCGCCGCCGCGATGCCCTGGGCCACTCGGGCGCCCACCAGGAATCCAGCGGTCGGTGCCATTCCGCAGGCGGCCGAGGCCAGGGTGAACAGCCCCAGACCGAGGACGAACAGCTTCCGCCGCCCGTACAGGTCGCCCAGCCGCCCGGCGGTGATCAGACCGGCGGCCACGGCCAGCCCATATCCGGCGACGATGAACTGGATCGCCGAGGGACCGGCGTGCAGATCGCTCTGGGTCGCCGGGATCGCGACGTTGACGATGAAGAAGTCGAGGGTGGTGATGAAGACGCCGGCCAGGAGGACCAGCAGCGTTCCCCAGGAGGGCTTCGCGGCCGGTGTCTCGGGCCGCGCGGCGGCGGTTTCCGGGCTGAGGGTGGTGCTCATTCTTTCGGCGCTCCGTCTTTTCGTGATCGGCTGTTCTTGCTGATCAAGACGCTATGGAGATCCGAGAACAGAGGAATCTGTCACGCATAGGTATTTCGGTTGGTCATGATCGATCCGCATAGGTACCGTGCCGTACATGCTGCTGGGGCGGGACGCGGAGCAATCGGTCGTCGACGGGCTCCTCACCAGGGCCCGCGAGGGTATGAGCGGCGCCCTGGTCGTCCGCGGGGAGCCGGGCATCGGCAAGACGGCCCTGCTCGATCACGCCGCGGCGGGCGCTACCGATCTGCGGGTGATCCGAAGCACGGGGGTCGAGTCGGAGGCCGAACTGCCGTTCGCGGGGCTGCACCTGCTGCTCCGTCCGGTGCTGAATCGCATGGGAACGCTCCCCTCCGTACAGGAAAAAGCGCTGCGCGGCGCGCTCGGGCTGGGGCCGGCCGAGGAGGACGACCGCTTCCTCATCGGTCTGGCGGTGCTGTCCCTGCTGTCGGAGCTGGCCGAGGACGGGCCGCTGCTGTGCCTGGTGGACGACGCGCAATGGCTGGACCGGGCCTCGGCCGAGGCGTTGATCTTCGCCGCCCGCCGGCTGGACGCCGAGGGGGTCGCCGTCATCTTCGCCGCCCGGGACGGCGAGCGCGCCTTCACCGCACCCGGACTGCCGGAACTTCGGCTGTACGGACTGGACGCACCGGCCGCCGCGGCCCTGCTCACCGAACACGGCGTGGGGCTGAGCCAGAACGCCCGCCATCAGGTCCTGGCTCAGTCCGCGGGCAACCCCCTCGCCTTGATCGAACTGCCCGGAGCTGTACGGACGGGTACCGCGGGCAGTGGCTCCCTACCGTTGACCGACCGCATGCGGGACGCGTTCGAAGGTCAGGTCCGGCGGCTGCCGGAGGCCACGCAGACCTTGCTGCTGGTCGCCGCGGCCGAGGACACCGGCGAGCTCCAAGTGATCCTCGCCGCCGCCAAGGACTTCGGGGCGTCCGTCGACCATCTCGATGCGGCCCAGCAGGCCGGGCTGATCCGCCTGGACGATCAGACCATCGTGTTCCGTCAGCCGCTGGTCCGGGCGGCCGTGCTGCAAGGCTCCCCGCTCAGCCTGCGCCTGGCCGTTCACCGTGCGCTGGCCGCAAGCCTCGACGAGCATGAGGACGCCGATCGCCGCGCCTGGCATCTGGCCGCCGCGGCGACCGGCCCCGACGAACAGGTGGCGGCGGAGCTGGAACGGACCGCGGTACGGGCCGGTGAGCGGAACGGCCATGCCGCCGCGGCCGCCGCCTACGAGCGTGCCGCCCGGCTGACCGCGGATCCCGCCGCGCGGTTGCGCCGGCTGACCCTGGCGGCCGAGGCGGCCGCTGAGTCCGGCGAGCTCGAGCGGGCCGGTGAACTCGCCGAACGGACCGCTCGCCAGACCACTGATCCGCTGCTTCTGGCCAGGCTGACCCAGGTGCAGGCGACGGCACAGTTCTGGCGGGGTTCGGGCGGCACCGCGCATCGGCTGTTCGTGGACGGTGCCGGGCTCGTCGCGACCGCCGATCGGCGGCGTTCGGCGGCCATGCTGATGGAGGCGGTGCACGTCGGCTGGTATACCGGCGAGCGGGAACTGGCCGACGGCCTCGAACGGCTGGCCGCACTCGACCTTCCGGCGGAGGACCCGCCGGCGCCGCTGGTCCGGCTGCTGATCCGTGCCGTCTCACCGATCGTCGGCCGGACGAGCGATGATCGAGCTCATCTGGACGAGGTGGTCGCCGCCGCCCGGCGGAGCAGCGCGGGTGATCCTCAAGATCTCGCCCTGATCTCCGCGATCGGCCTGATCCTCGGCCAGGACGCCATGACGCACGAACTCGCGGCGGCGCTGGCCGCCGAAAGCCGCCTGCAGGGCCGGATCGGCTGGCTGCCGACCCTGCTGTTCTACCTCGGCTCGGCCCAGCTGTATCTCGGGTGGCACGGCGACGCCCGGGCCACCGCCACCGAGGCCCTCGACATCGCCCGTGACATCGCCCAGCAGCAGTGGATCAGCCAGCTGAGCGAGATCCTCGCCTACCTCGCGGCCATCAAAGGCGACGAGGAGCTCTGTCACCGGCTGACGGACGAGGCTCTCACCGGCGCGTCCGCGCGCACCCTCACCTGGGGTGTTCCCTGGGCATACTGGGCACTCGGCCTGCTCGACCTCGGTCAGGGCAGAGCCGAGGCGGCGCTGGCCCGGCTCGAGACGCTCGCAGCGGGGCGGAGACACTTTCACATCACCGCCACGCGAAGCACTCCCGATCTGGTGGAGGCGGCCGTACGCGTCGGTCGCCCGGAGGCGGCCGCCGAGCCCTTCGACCATTATCAGAAGTGGGCCCGTCATGCCGGGCAGCCCTGGATCGACGCCATGGTGCACCGCTGTCAGGCGCTGCTCGCACCCGACAGCGAGGCCGAAGAGCACTACCTCGCCGCGCAACGCCTCCATGACCTGGAGAACCGGCCGTTCGAGCAGGCCCGCACCGGGCTGCTGTACGGAGAGTGGCTGCGCCGCGGCCGCCGCAAGGCCGAGGCCCGCACCCACCTCCGCTCCGCGCTGGAGACCTTCGAACGCCTCGACGCCACCCCCTGGGTAGACCGGGCCCGTACCGAACTCGGCGCCACCGGCACGGCCGCTCCGCAGCAGCGGGCGCCCGGCATCCTGGCCCGGCTCACCCCGCAGGAGTTGCAGATCGTACGGCTCGCCGCGCAGGGCCTGTCCAACCGGGACATCGCCGCCCAGCTCTTCCTCAGTCCCCGCACCATCGGCCACCACCTCTACAAGGCCTATCCCAAGCTCGGCATCGCCTCCCGCGGGGAACTCGGCGCCCTCCCCCTCACCGACCCTGCACCGAGCTGAGACCTCCGGAAGGTCACGCGGGTGGCTCAGGCCCACGACGGTGGGGCCTGGTCCGTGGACGTCCCCGCCTGGATCTCATGCCATTGCTCTCGCTGGCCGGCAACTGGCCACATCGGCAGGAATCTGGCCCTCCGTGGCAACAAACCCCTGCCATTACTAAGAGTGCTCGATTAACTACTATGAGTGACGTCCGGAACACTCCGATCCCCCTCTGACCGCGGAAGCTGGGTAGGGGCCACAGGGTCCCAACTCCCAACCTCGGGTCTGAAGCCCCCCGCCCGCACCCGGCGGGGGGCTTCTTCGATAAATCCCATTCGCGGCGATCCGGCGAGCGCGTACACGAGCAGTTGCGCGCAGACTGGCAACACACTTCGTATTCATGTGTAAGCATTGTGTTAGATGGTGGCGAGCGTGGCGGCCTGCCGGGAACCTGCGAAACTGGAGAGGGCGATGCCGATGACGGGCACGACCGCGACGTCTCCAGCGAGGACTGCCATGACCGCCGCACCTGACTGGCCTTATGGGCCGTACACCGTCGACGACCTGGACGCACTTCCCGATGAAGGAGTGCGTCGTGAGCTTGTGAACGGGTGGATCATCGTGGCTCCCTGGCCCAGCACACACCACGACCACGCGGCCAAGATCCTCGAACGGGCACTGGACAATGCCGCGGCTGCGGCAGGGGCCGACGTCTACATCAAGGGCCCACTCGACGTCGACACCGGACCGTCGATCCGCATCCCGGACATCGCCGTCGTCGAAGGTGAAGCGGCCCGTGCCTCGCGGGCGCGAAAGGCACGGGCGTATGACGGACCGGACGTCCTGCTCGTCGTGGAGATCGTCTCGCCTCGAAGTGGGAGTGAGCAACATGACCGGGTGGACAAGGTCTTCGAGTATGCCAGGGCGGGCATCCCACAGTACTGGCTCGTCGACCTCGAGCCGGAGCCGAACATCCTCATCCGGGAGCTCGGCTCCGACGGCCGGTATCACGTCATCGGATCCGTACAGGCAGGCGCGGAGCTGAAGACCGACCAGCTGTTCCCGTTCACCTTCGACCCAGCCGGGCTCGTGGAGTACTGAGCCGGACTCGAGGCCACCTCAGGCCCGGTCGGTCTTGAGCCCGTGCGGTGAAGTCAAGCGAAGCGCGCATGTTCGCTGATGCCGGCTCCTTAGCGCGGTAGCCGGTCGGCGGTCTCTGAGACCAACTGGAGCAGGAGCGGCGTCAGGTCGGGGTGGTGGTGAAGGAGTTCCTCCAGACGCGCCCGCCACACTGCGGTCTCGGCGAACGACGCGTCCTCTAGTTGGAGGCGCAGGCGCGTCTCGGCCAGGTTCAGCTGGTACATGACGCCGAGGTACTGCCCGACCATGTCGCTGAGCCACCAGTAGGCGTCGGCATTGACCGCCGCGACGAAGGCGCGCGCGCCCTCCCACGCCACGCGCGGCTGGTTGATGACGCCCATGGCTGGACGCTACGCCCGATCGATCACCACAACAAGGCTGAACGACCCGGGGCTATGCCGGCCTGAATCCGAGAGCCGAGGGTCAGGCCGAGCCGGTCTTGACCTGGGTGGTGAAGTGCTGCCAGATCTCTCGGGGGAAGACGAGGGCGGGACCCTGTGGGCTCTTGCTGTCGCGTACGGCGATGTGGCTGGGGCTCGCGGCGACCTCGACGCAGTTCCCACCGTTCTCGCCGCTGTGGCTGGACTTCCGCCAGATGGCATCACCGCTGAGGAACACGGCTGCGACCTCGACGCACTCGCCGCCGTTCTCGCTGCTGCGACGGGCCTTTCGCCAGACGGCGTTGCTCAGGTCCATAGTTCGGCCACCACTTCCTTGATCAGTTCCACCGAATGCTTAGCGGGCAGCGCATGGGCCCGTACGGCATCGTAGGTGTACGTCAGGGGGGCGACCCGCTTCGGTGCGACGACGATGTCGCCCTCGGCGGCCGTCTCCAAATACACGATATCCGGGCGATCCGGAAAACAGGCGATAACGAAGGCACCCGACAGCCCCGGACGGGCTCCGGCGGACAGTGGGACGATCTGGATGTTGACCTGGGTATGCCCTGCCAGTTCCACCAGGTGATTCAGTTGCTTTCGCATCACAGCCGCGTCCCCGATCACCCGACGCAGGACCCCCTCATCCAGCACGAACCACAGCGCGGGTGGATCCTCCCAGGTCAGGATCCGTTGCCGTTCCATCCGAGCCGTGACCAGCTCGTCGATCTGCTCATCAGTGTCCCGGGGACGTCCGCCGCGCAGGAAGGCCCGCGCGTACTCCTCGGTCTGCAGTAGACCCGGCACGATCAACGTCTGGTAGTTGTGCAGCGACATAGCCTCCCGTTCTGCCTTGGCCCAGGGGCCGAACCAGGCGGGATAGGAGGGCATTTGCTCGATCTTCTCGTGGAGCCGACCGAATAATCCGTTGGTGCCGAACAGGCGGTCGCTGCCTTCCGCGAACCGGAGAGACGGTTTGCGCTTGCCCGTCTCGATATGACCGACCTGGGCCTCGGAGTATTGAAGTTCCACGCCGACCTGGTCCTGGCTCAGACCCGCGGCATCGCGTGCGTGCTTGAGCTCCTCGCCGAAGATGGCGAGTGGGCTGGTGGGGTCGAGATCGTTCGGCATGGAGGTCTCTCCTTACAGAGCCCTACAGATCCGGCCCGCCCCCCAACGGACATCCCGACGTGGTCGAGACGGTACTGAGCGTAGTCTCCGCACGTCACGCTGAGAACCCGTTCAATCACGAAAAGTCAAGGGGTCGTGACGTGGCGTACGACAGCGTGGCAAGGAACCGGCGGCTGGAACTGCGGGAGATCCCCGGGGTGCTGCTCAAGGAGGTACGGCTGACCAACCGGGCCGAGTCGGCCCGCATCGCTCGCGCGGAGATCGTACTCACCGTACGGAGCCTGAACCTGCCCGCCGACGTCGCCGAGCGAGCGGAGCTGGGCGTCAGCGAGACCGCCACCAACGCCATCGTGCATGCACCTGGAATGCCGGGCTCGACGCTGCGGCTGCTGGCCATAAGGAATCGGGACCGACTGCGGATCGAGGTCCATGACGGGAGCCGAGCATTCCCCCGGCCACGTCCAGCGGGCGACGAGGACGAATCCGGCCGGGGTCTGCAGCTTCTTGCGCATCTGGCCGACGACCACGGCACGATTCTCACCGCGACCGGCAAGGCGGCCTGGTTCGAGATCGTGGCCTGGCCCGATCAGCGCTAGGCGGCTCGGTCGGGTTCGGGTATGAGCAGCGGGCTCGTGATCAGGAACCGCTCGACGCCGCGTTTGGTGAGGTTGATCCGCAGATCGAGCCAGCCGGCCTGGGCGGACTCGTCGCAGTCCTCGGCCGCCCCAGTCGGGAAGTGCAGGTCGCCGACCGACAGCTTGGCGCCGTACGCGTGGACCGGCAGCATGATCCGCGATCCGGCGGTGAGCTGGGCGATGACACAACTGCCGATGTCCAGTCCGCGCGCAACCGACCGTACAGCCTGCTCCGCGACCGGTCCGTACGCCGCCAGCCCCGGCCCGACATGTCCGAGCAGCGCCCCGTCGGGGTCCGTCTTCACCGTCCTGAGGGACTCCGCACCGGGGGCGCAGCCGATGATGCCCGGGTGCGCGGCTTTCGCATACCGGCCATCGGACCGGCCGATGGCGAGAATGTCGACGACGATGACGTCTCCCGGCTCCGCGCCTACGACGGAGAGCGGGCCACAGAGGATGGCGTCCGCGTGGGGGTCCAGCTCGTCGAGATCCGCCCGGCTCTGGCATTCCATCCGAACCGACCCACCGGAGATCACCTCTGCGACGGCAGGGATGTCGGGGTGCCAGCGGTTGTGCCCGGGAACGGCCCGGGAGTCACGCCGGGGAACAGTGGGACGCAGCCACGCGGGCGAAGCAGGCGTGGCCAGTGACAGCACCAACGGAAATCCTTCCTACTGAAAAACAGCAATAAGAGATCTTGCCGCTGATCCTGTTTCGGACCGGTTTCCTTTCCCTTAAGGCCTGGTTATTCTCCGCTCACCGATCTCGGTAAGACCCGCTCCGGGGCGAACCGATTCCGCCCGGTCTGCGTCTAAGACTCATGGGTCCCCTGCGCCGAGTGCTCCCCGCCGCGACGGTCCTCCTCCTCGCGGCTTGCAGCAGCAGCCATCACGCCACCCGCGCCGCCAAGGTGGCCGCTCCGCCGATGCGGCTGGTCGCCTACGGCGGATGCCCGGAACTGCTCACCGGCCTGCGCGCCGCCGCCGAGAAGCAGGTCGGGCCGTACGGGCTGCCGGGCGACTCCGTCGGTTTTATGGCACGAGGAGCGGCGACAGCGAAGATCGCCGAGGCCCCCGAACCTCAGTATTCCGGAACCAACGTGCACGAGGCCGGGGTGGACGAGCCCGACCTGGTCAAGACCGATGGCCGCCGGATCGTCGTCCTCGCCAGGGGCGCGCTCCAGGTCATCGACCCTGCCACCAAGAAGGTCACGTCTCGCCTGAAGCTTCCCGGCCTGTCGTTCGGTGGGCCCCGGGGCCCGTTCATCGGCGGCTCGTCAGGTGGCGACCTGCTGCTGAGTGGTGACCGCGCTCTGATCATCACACGGGAGTTCTCCAGAAGAATTGTGCCCGGCACCGCTGAGTCGCGGCCGATGGGATCACCACGGCTACGGCTGATCGTCGTCGATCTGGCCGCCGAGCCCCGGGTGACGGGCACCCTGACCGTCGACGGCAACTACCTCGATGCCCGCCAGGTCGGCTCGGTGGCCCGCATCGTCGTGCGGTCCAGCCCGCAGATCGATTTCCCGCAACCACGGTTCGGACCAGGGCAGAAGTGGGACGAGAAGCAGCTCACCGAGACGAACCGGCAGGTCGTACGACAGGCGCCCCTGGAGGCGTGGCTGCCCACGTACGAGGTGGAGTCGGGTGGTTCCCGGCAGACCCATCAGGTCCCGTGCGAACGAGTGAGCCACCCGGCTGACTCCACGGGCACTTCGATGCTCAGCGTGCTGACGATCGATCTCGCGAAGAACCTCGGCGATCCGGACCCGGTGAGCGTGGTGGCCGACGGGAACACCGTCTATGGCACCGGGTCGAGCCTCTACGTCGCCGACACTTCAGCATGGAGAGGCTCGATCCAGCGCCCGGGCCAGCGCACGGACGTCCAACCGGACGTGCACACGGACCTGCACAAGTTCGATGTCTCCGGCGCGGGCCGACCCCGCTATGTCGCCTCCGGATCCGTACCGGGGGATCTCCTCAACCAGTACTCCCTGTCGGAGTTCGGCGGCAACCTCAGGGTGGCCACCACCAGCGGCCAGAAGAAGACCCAGAGCGCGGTGTACGTGCTCGCCCAGAACGGACCACGGCTCGACACGGTCGGCAACGTCACCGGGCTCGGCAAGGGCGAGCGGATCTACTCGGTACGCTTCCTCGGCGCGACCGCGTACGTCGTGACGTTCCGGCAGGTGGACCCGCTCTACACCCTCGATCTGCGCGACCCCCGCAAACCGGCGGTCACCGGCGAGCTGAAGATCAGCGGGTACTCCTCGTACCTGCATCCCACCGCGGACGGGCGGCTTATCGGGGTAGGCCAGGACGCGGACCTCAAGGGCCGCACGCAAGGCACCCAGGTGTCACTGTTCGACGTGACCGGGGAGCCCAAGCGCCTGGCCGGCTTCCAGCTGCCGGGAACCCACAGCAACGCCGAGTACGACCCGCACGCGTTCCTCTACTGGCCGCAGTCGGGCCTCACCGTCCTCCCGGTGTGGCATCAGAACGGGTCACCGAACGAGGTGCTCGTGCTGACGGTCACCGCTCAGGGGATCCACAAGCTCGGCACGGTGCGGCATCCAGGCGGCGACTATCCGCCGCCGATCCAGCGCTCACTGCTCGTGGGCACCACCCTGTGGACGATCTCCGACGCCGGTGCCCGCGCCAACGATGCCACGACCCTCGCCCCCCAGTCCTGGCTCCCCTTCCCCACTTCGTGATCGTGAATGGATGGGACCGGGGCTGGCTGCACGCTGACGACACACAACGACGGCGGCATCCGCCGAGACCGGCTGGACCGAACGGGCACCGGGCCGGCCGAAAAGCCGCTTACGGGGAGTAGCGCCAGATGAGGAGCAGGTAGCCGCCGAAGTACGCGGATGCTACGGCGAGGGTTGACATGATGACGACGGCGCGCGGCACCGCGGTCTTGGCCAGCCCGCGCGCGATCGGCATGAGGAGGGTGAAGGCCGGGAGGAGGTAGCGGGCCCGCGAGTTGTAGTAGGTCGAAGCGCCGAGCGTCGTCGCCAGCAGTAGACCGCTGTAGAGCAGGAGCTGCCACGGTTGCCGGTCGAGTAGACAGAGGACAAAGAGGGCGATCGCGGCCAGGAGCGTAACGGTGACCAGGACGAATTCGAGCGGTGACTCGCGGGTCAGGACCCGCTCGACGGCGCGGAAAGTGCCGATGCCCCCGTCGAACGATGACTTCCAGCCCTCGTTCTGGATGTAGAACCACCCGTCGATCCGCCCCATCTGGGCGCCGACCCACAGGATGTAGCCGAGCCACCCGAGCGGTGCGGCCCCCAGCGCCGCCCACGCCCGCCACCCGCCGCGCCGCCTGATGATGGCGAGTGCCGCCACGAGCATGACCACCGGAATGAGCGAGGTGGCGGTCGTCCGGCTGAGACCTGCGAACACGCAGAGTAGTCCTGCCGTGAGCCATCTCTTGGTCAGCACGGCGTAGAGGGTCCACGCCACGAAGGCGGTGAAGATCCCTTCGCTGTACGCCATCGACTCGACGACGGCGTGGGGAACCGCCCCCCAGACGGCGACCAGCAGGATGCCGGTCCGTCGGTCGGCGACGTGGGCGCCGACCGCGAAGATGCCCCACGCCGCGGCCAGGGAGGCTAGCCACGCGATCGCGATTGCGGTGCCCCGGTAGTCCAGAGGCGACAGCGGCTCCAGCGCGGCGACCAGCCTCGGGTAGAGCGGAAAGAACGCCATGTTGCTCTGGATTCGGGCACCCAGGTCGTAGCCGTGCTCTGCGATTCCCAGGTACCAGGACCCGTCGAAGCGGCTCAGTGCCCATGAGAAACTGCGACCGCGGGCCTCGGCCCAGACGAGTAAAACGAGCAACCCGAGGGCTCGCACCGCCGCATACACGACCAATGCCGGCCAGACCCACGCTACGGCGGCCCGTAGTCGAGTCAGAGGTCCGGCCCTACCCGGCCGATCCTCCGGCATGTCCGGGGCGTCTGACCTATCAGCCTCTACGACCGTCACAGCGATCCTCATAGCCTTGTCACGATTGGGTTCACTTCGCGCTTTAGCGGCATTGCAGGCTAACAGGACTCGGGCGGAGTTGACGCACGCCCCGCGTAGACGTGCGGACGGCCCCCGCAGGCTTGCGACCTACCGGGGTCGTTCCATGTCCGGGGGCCGTGTCAGCGCTGGTTAGACAGGGTGTAACGTGGGCGGGCAAGCCATTCGGTGCCGCCGTCGCCGAGGCGTTCCTGGCCGCCGCCTCACACCTGGAGGCCGGCTACGATGCCGCGCTGGACCAGCACCACCGCGAGGTTAAACAGGCCCGCTACACCGCGCTCAAAGCCGACTGAAGTTGGCGAGCTGCCGGTAGACGCGATGGGCAACTTCGTTTTTCCGGGTGAAGCAGAGGGCGCTTGTATCTGCACACCCGAGCTACGGGCGCGTGGTGGTTTCCGTGGCAGTTGTCCGGTACATGCCGCGTGACAGCCTGACCGCTGTCATCCGAGACCGGATGTCACCCGTGTTTACGTGTTCTGAGGGGATACTCGCCGGTATCATCTATCGCGATTCGAGCGCAATCGTGAGGAAGCAAAGATCGCCGGCGAATCAAAATCACGTTTGTGGGGTAATCGAATTGCTGGCGCCGCAACCGGGGCTGCGATTGTCGGAGTCCTCATAACGCTCCTCACCTCTTTGGGGCTACTGGTACTACATTCGTAGATCTTGGAACGGTGATCGTTTTGGTTCGTTGATCATGGTGTGAGCCTCCCGATCACCTACGATCTCGTCATGGCCTGGGCTGAGGATCTGGATGCGCTGTGCGCACGGATCGCCGGGCCGTTGTTCAC
>JAOPYO010000167.1 GCA_025964575.1 Actinomycetes bacterium | reverse complement strand
CGTCGGCCCGTCAACCCGGTAGTGCGATACGGCGGGGGCGCCGAATCGTGCTCGGCCGATCACGATGGGGTCGTCACCGGCAATGTCTGGGCACAGCCAGATGGTCGGGACGGATTGCTCGCTTGGTTCCCCTATCCCGCCACGTCCGAGACTTTGCTGGAATGCCAGACAGCGGAAAGTCGCGATGTCGGGGAGCCACGTGCGCGGGGCGGACACGACCCGTAGGCCGGCCCGGCGGTGCGTGGCTGACGAGCACAAGGCCCCGAGTGGGGCATCTGGTGCGTCACTTAGCCTAACATCACCAGAGCACACTGCTATTCCTTGGATGGTCAAAGTCGCGTGTCACCGGACCATGGAAGCTGAAGACGTGCACCCTGGGGGTCCACGTTCAGCGGGTGTTTGTGCCACCCATTACCCACTTCCAGGTCCATTGAATCGACCTGTGATGCTGTTGTGAAGGCCAAGACAGTCGGTCCTGCCCCGGAAATCACGGCAGGCACTCCAGCCCCGCGCAACCGATCGACCAGCGCCGCGGAGCCCGGCATGGCCGGTGCCCGGTAGGACTGGTGCAATCTGTCCTCGGTGGCATCCAGCAGCACTTCGGGGCTGAGATCACGCCCCGCCGCCCCGGACGTCAGCGCCGCGATCAACAGCGCTGCCCGGGCCGCGTTGGCGGCCGCGTCTCTGTGGGACACGAACTCGGGTAGCAGCCCGCGCGCCTGCTCGGTGGCCAGCCGCTGGTCTGGTATGAACGCGACGACCTCGGTCTCCAGTTCGAGCCGTACCAGCCGAGGGCCATCGGGACGGGTCCACGCGATCGTGAGCCCGCCCGCCAGGCAGGGCGCCACGTTGTCGGGATGCCCTTCGATCTCGGTGGCCAATGTCAGCGCCGCCTGATCGTCGAGTACGTCCCCGTACGGGTGAAGCGCTCGGGCGGCGGTCAGCCCGGCCACGATCGCCGCGGACGACGACCCCAGGCCCCGGCTGTGCGGGATCCTGTTGACGCAGCTCAGCCGTAGCCCTGGCTGTTCCAGGGCCACTTCGGCCGCGGCGTTGATGGCGTCGAACGTCCGCCTGATCACCTTGATGATCAAGTGGCCCTCGCCACGGCCCGCCAACTCGATGCCCTCGCCGGAGATCTCGATGGCCACCCCCTGCGGGGTGATGGCCACCTCGACCTCGTCGTAGAGCGTGAGCGCCAGTCCCAGCGAGTCGAAGCCCGGCCCCAGATTCGCGCTGGTCGCCGGGACCCGCACCCGGACCGGCTCACTCCCCCAGCCCATTCAGCCCCTTCGAAGTTCCTGCTCAGGCGATGGATACGAAATTCATTGCATGATCACGGTGGTGATATGTCGTGCGTGAGGATCAAGCAAGTCCGAGGGCGGAGGCGGCGGCGTGCGCGTCGACCTGGACGGTCGTCGGAGCCGGCGCACCGGAGATCGCCCAGTCGGGGTCCTTGAGGCCGTTGCCGGTCACCGTGCAGACGACTCGGGAGCCTGGCTGGATCAGGCCCTCCTCGTGCGCCTGCAGCAGACCGGCGACACTCGCCGCGGACGCGGGCTCGACGAACACGGCCTCCTCGCGGGCGAGCATCCGGTAGGCGGCCAGGATCTGCCGGTCGGTGACCGCCTCGATCGCGCCACCAGAGTCGTCCCTGGCGGCTATGGCGAGGTCCCAGGAGGCCGGGTTGCCGATCCGGATCGCGGTGGCGATGGTCTGCGGCTTGAGCACGGGCCCGCCCCGGACGAACGGGGCGGCGCCGCTGGCCTGGAAGCCGAGCATCCGGGGCCGCTGGGCGGCGACACCGTCTGCGGCATACTCCTGGTAGCCCATCCAGTAGGCCGAGATGTTGCCGGCATTGCCGACCGGCAGGCAGTGCACGTCGGGCGCGTCGCCCAGGGCGTCCACGATCTCGAACGCGGCGGTCTTCTGTCCCTGCAGCCGGTACGGGTTGACCGAGTTGACCAGTGCCACCGGGTAGTCGATGGCGAGCTTGCGGGCCAGCTCCAGGCAGTCGTCGAAATTGCCGTCGACCTGCAGCAACCTGGCACCGTGCACCAGGGCCTGCGCCAGCTTGCCCATCGCGATCTTGCCCCGGGGCACGAGCACCGCACAGGTCATCCCGGCCCGTACGGCATAGGCGGCGGCGGACGCGCTGGTGTTACCCGTCGAAGCGCAGATGACGGCTTTTGCCCCGTCCTCGGCCGCCTTGCTGATGGCCATGGTCATGCCACGGTCCTTGAAGGAGCCCGTGGGGTTCGCGCCTTCTACCTTGAGGTGGACCTCACAGCCGGTGAGCTGCGACAGCCGCGGGGCAGGCAGAAGTGGCGTACCACCCTCGAGTAGCGTGACGACCGGCGTCTCCGGCGTGACCGGCAACCGATCGCGATACTCCTCGATGAGCCCACGCCACGCCCTGGTCATGGATTTCCCCTACGCTTGGATGACCTGCGGTTTGTTCGCAAAGTCTATGACCTGACAATCAGTGTGTGTCGCCCTCGACGCGCATCACGCTGGCGACTTCGCGTACGATATCGAGCCCGCTCAGCCCCTCGACGGTCGCGGCCAGGGCCGCGTCGGTGGCCCGGTGGGTGACGATGACGAGCTGGGCCTCGTCGCCGCGGCCCTCCTGCCGTACGGTCTGGATCGACACGTCGTGCCGGGCGAACTCCTCCGCGACCTGGGCGAGCACGCCCGAGCGGTCGGCGACGTCGAGCTGCACGTGATAGCGGGTGATGGTCTCGCCCATGGGCAGCACGGGCAGCGCCGCATAGGTCGACTCGACCGGTCCCCTGGTGCCGTTGGCCTTGTTGCGGGCCACGGCGACAAGGTCACCGAGCACCGCCGAAGCGGTCGGGGCTCCCCCGGCGCCGGCGCCATAGAACATCAGCGAGCCGGCCGACTCGGCCTCGACGAACACCGCGTTGTAGGCCTCCCGCACGTTGGCCAGCGGATGCGACAGCGGGAGCATCGCCGGGTAGACCCGCACCGACACCCCTCGGCCGTTGCGCCCGTCCGCAGAGGGGACCCGCTCGCAGATCGCCAGCAGCTTGACCACACATCCGATGGCCTTGGCGCTCGCGACGTCGTTGGCGGTGACCTCGGTGATGCCCTCGCGGTGCACGTCGGCCGCGGTCACCACGGTGTGGAAGGCCAGCTGGGCGAGGATGGCCGCCTTCGCCGCCGCGTCGAAGCCCTCCACGTCGGCGGTGGGGTCGGCCTCCGCGTAGCCCAGGGACTGTGCCTCTTCCAGCGCTTCCGCGAACCCGGCGCCGTGGCTGTCCATCTGGTCGAGGATGTAGTTCGTGGTGCCGTTGACGATGCCCAGCACCCGCTGCACATGGTCACCGACGAGCGACTCGCGCAGCGGCCGCAGCAGCGGGATCGCCCCGGCGACCGAGGCCTCGTAGTAGAGGTCCATGCCGTACTCGCGGGCCGCCCCGAAGATCGTCTCGCCGTCCTCGGCGAGCAGCGCCTTGTTGGCGGAGACGACCGCCTTGCCGGTCTTCATCGCGGCCAGGATCAGCGCGCGGGCCGGCTCGATGCCGCCGATCACCTCGATGACGATGTCGACGTCCTCGCGGGTGACCAGACTCATCGCGTCCGTCGTGAGCAGTTCGGGGTCGATGCCCTTCCGGGGCCGGTCCAGCCGGCGTACCGCGATGCCCACCAGCTCCAGCGGAGCGCCTACCCGCGCCGTCAGGTCCGCGGCCTGCTCGCGCAGCAGCCGCACGACCTCGGTGCCGACCGTGCCGCAGCCCAGCAGGGCAATGCGCAGGGATTTCAAGGTGTTACCTCCGCATCGAGCCGCAGCAGGTCATCCTCGGTCTCCCGGCGAACGATGACCCGCGCGGCACCCTCTCGTACCGCCACGACCGCAGGGCGCGGGACATGGTTGTAGTTGCTCGCCATTGATCGACAGTACGCACCCGTGGCCGCGACCGCCACCAGGTCTCCCGGCGCAAGATCTTCGGGCAACCATAGGTCTCGCACAACAATATCGCCGCTCTCGCAGTGCTTACCGACCAATCTACTGAGCATCGGCGCAGCGTCGGACACCCGGCTGGCGAGCACGCTGGTGTATTCGGCGTCGTACAGCGCGGTCCGCACGTTGTCGCTCATCCCGCCGTCGACGGAGACGTACGCCCGCAACCCCTCGACGTCCTTGATCGTTCCTACCTCGTACAGGGTGATACCGCCCGGCCCGACGATCGCGCGGCCAGGCTCCACCGTGAGCCGGGGCATCGGCAGTTCGTACGACCGGCACTCCCTGGCCACGATCCGGCGCAGGTTGTCCGCGATCAGCTTGGGGTCGAGCGGCTCGTCACCGCGGACATAGGCGATGCCGAGCCCGCCGCCCAGATCCAGCTCCGGCAGCACCAGGCCGTGCTCGTCCCGGATCGCGGCGAGCAGCTCGACGAGCCGGTGCGCCGCCACCTCGAAGCCGTCGGTCTGGAAGATCTGCGACCCGATGTGGGAGTGCAGCCCGACGAGTTCGATCTGCTTGAGCTCCAGCACCCGCCGTATGGCCTCCAGCGCGGCCCCGGTGTTGCGCGACAGTCCGAACTTCTGGTCATCGTGCGCGGTCGCGATGTACTCGTGGGTGTGCGCCTCGACGCCGGTGGTCACCCGGATGAGGACCTTGGGCCTCTTGGCCAGTACCTCGGCCAGATAGCCGACCCTGGCGATCTCCTCGAACGAGTCGACCACGATCCGGCCGACCCCGCTCTCCAGCGCTCGGGTGATCTCCGCGCTGGACTTGTTGTTGCCGTGCAACGTGATCTTCTCGGGGGCGACGCCCACGGCCAGCGCCACGGCGAGCTCCCCGCCACTGCAGACGTCCAGGCCGAGACCCTCTTCGCTGACCCAGCGGGCGACCGCCCCGCACAGGAAGGCCTTGCCCGCGTAGTAGACGTCCTCGTCGGCGAAGGCGGCCTTGAACTCCCTGGCCCGCGCGCGGAAGTCGCCCTCGTCCAGGACGTACAGCGGTGTGCCGTATTCCGCGGCCAGGTCCCGTACATCGACCCCGCCGACCGTCATGGCGCCTTCGATCCGGCTCGCGCTGCGCGGCCAGATGGCCGGCGCCAGTTCGTTCAGGTCGTCCGCCGCCGGCAGCGGATGGATCTCGGGAAGGACGTCCGCGTGACGTGCTCCCGCGGGGTGTGCTCCGCGACTCATAGCAACTCTCTTGGGGTCTCTCCGAGCATGTGCAGCCCGTTGTTCAAACTGATACGTACGGCTTCGGCCAGGGTGAGGCGCGCCCCGTGTTTTCGGGTCGGCTCCTCATCGCCCACAGGCAGGGCCGGGCACCGCTCGTACACGTCGTGGTAGGCGTCGGCGATCCGCTCCAGTTGTCGGCTGAGCGGGCCCGCGTCGTTTTCGCGTGCCGCCTGTCCGGCACGGCCGGGCAGCTCCGCGAGCAGGCCGAGCAGCATGAGCTCCCGCGGTTCGTTCAGGGCCTCGGGATCCGCCCGTTCGATCCGGAGGTCGCGGGCCCGCCGCCGGGTGGCGGCCGCCCGCGCGTACGCGAATCGTACGGAGAAACCGGGATTGCCGAACGTCCTGGGCCGATCCGGCCAGTGGGTCTCCGGCGCGGGGACCTCGGCGCGGGCATACTGCTCCCCCGCGGCGATGATGGCCGCCGCCAGCGCGCCGGGAGCCTGCTCGGTGATCGTGAGGAATCCGGGACCGGTGATGTCCACTCTGCGGATGCCGGGGGTCTTGGCCAGCCGCTTGGCGATGACCCCGGCCACCTCGGGCGCGGGGCGGCCGGCCACAGCAGCCAGTCGCAACGCCAACGGCGAGCTGTACGCTCCGCTCTTCGACCAGGTCAGCGGTGCTTGATCGGGAACCCGCACGGCGAGCTCACCTGCGGCGACAGCGGCTCGCGCCGCGGCCACGATGGCACTGCCCAGCTCGGCTTCGGTCACCTGGGTGAGACTATCTGACCACAATGTGGACAGCGGCCCCGTGGTCACTCAGCCGTCGGCGCGCGCTCCAGCGAGCTCCCGGACCGTACGGATCAGCTCGTTGGGATCGAAGGGCTTGGTCACGTAGGCATCAACACCGATCTCATGGCCCCGACGGATGTCGTGGTCCTGCGCTCGGGCCGTGATCATGACGACCTTGATGTCCTGGGTCGCCGGGTTCTCGCGCAGCTTCACC
The DNA here is from genome assembly GCA_025964575.1 of Actinomycetes bacterium. GTDB lineage: Bacteria > Actinomycetota > Actinomycetes > Streptosporangiales > Streptosporangiaceae > Actinomadura_E. The sequence goes on along the minus strand of JAOPYO010000167.1, from coordinate 14,788 downwards.
GCCGTCACCCATCCGTCCAGTCTGGGCATCATGATGTCCAGCGTGATCACGTGGGGCCGGACCGTGTGCACCTTCTCCAGGCAGTCCTGACCGTCGACGGCAGTCGAGACGTCGAAGCCCTCGAGTTGCAGGTTCACGGCGATGAGCTGCCGGATCACCTCATCATCGTCGACGACCAGCACTCGTCCCAGTAGCTCGGTCACGGGCGACAAGTTAGCTGCTTCAGAGTCGCAACGCACGGTGAACACTGAGGTGCACTTCCACCTGTGAAGCCTGGTAATCTTCTATCGCACTGAGCCCCCGTAGCTCAGGGGATAGAGCGTCGGCCTCCGGAGCCGGATGCGTAGGTTCGAATCCTACCGGGGGCACAACACAGACGGGAAAATCGGCGGTGCGGTGATCGTCCCCCCATCGTTGCGACCATCGTGTCATCCAGTGCTTCCGTTGACACTCGTTGTTGAGTCGGGACAGCGCTCCCAGTCAGTGTGACCTGACACCGTACGAGCTTCGTCAGCCTGTGGTAGCGCATCTCTAGCCTGAATGCCGAAGGACCGGCTCAGGGATGCCCCCATCCCTGAGCCGGTCCAGCACTTGGCGCGGCTTCTACCTGCCGTGCCGGCCACCGAAGTGGCCGCCGTAGCCGTACGAGAACCGGCCACGGTGGCCATACGACCGGCCGTACCCGCCGTGGCGGTGGCCGTACCCGCCGTGGCGGTGCCCGCCCTGTGCCAGTGTCTGGTAGCTCTGCGGAACGCCGACGACCTGGGTGGTCTGCGTGTGCGCGGCCGAGAGAGCGTTGGTCGTGGCGGCGTTGGCCGTGCCGGCGAGGAGCATGCCGGATCCGGCGAGAGCAGCCGTCGCGACCGCGAGGGCCACGGGACGTCGAATTCGCATTGTAATAGTTCCCTTCAGGATCGTTGGGCGCGCCGATATACGGCTCGCCGCTTCCCCCTTGCCACTTCGTGAACATTTCCACGACGTGGCCATTAACCTGACTGAAACACTATGCGTCGCCTCTCGTTGACAATGCAAGTCCAGCCCGGATATGACAGTTTCCGGCTTTGTGATCAAATATAAGAATGGCATAAAAACGACCTTTCGTGGACGTTTACCTGGACATCGTTGATCGTTTTACTATCGACCAAGATCTCCACGTTTCCGCAGGTAGACAGCGTTTTCGTCTGTCAGTCCGTGCATTCGTCACTCTTGGGATACGGTTGTATACGCGCTTTGAGCAGTGGGCGCCCCACGTATTCCGCCGTCTTGCTGTGAGGAAGCTCACTCCATTGATTCACTACATGACCCGCCTTTTGGTGCAGTCACGGGGTGTGCATGGATATCGCTTTACCTTTCCGACTGATCGGCGCTCTGGCGGGAATTTGTTGACTTGCTCTCAGCCGCTCTATAGGTGGAATAAATCGGCGCTTGGTCCTGTTGGTCGGCGGTCCGCCCAGATCAAGTAACCGCGACCCTGGGTGTGGTGGCTCTGGCTGATCAGGTAGAAGTGATCGCGCGGGCGGTGGTCACCGAGATCTTGCTTGGCCCTGCGCCATCAGATCGGGGTGCTGGAGCGCCGGCTTGGTAGCGAGAAGGTGCGGTTCGCGCCGGGCGACAGTGCCTTCCCCGAGGTAGGTGGCGCCCTGGCCATAAGCTGCCGTGCCAGGCAGCGCGTCGCCTGTCGGACGCACAAGCCCGCTGTGAGCTGGGGAAACCCGGCCAGTGGGGTTTTTGGTTTTTGACGGAGCGGCTAACGTGACGTTATGAGAGCCGCTTATCACGAACCCACCCCCGGGTCGGACCCGATCCGTGAGCGCATCATCCAGACGGCCACCCGGCTGTTCACCTCCCTCGGCTACGACGGGACCTCGACCCAACTGATCGCCGACTCCGCCGGACTCGACCTCGCCACCGTCACCGACCGCGCAGGCGGCAAGCGGGACATCTATCTCGCGGTGATGGAGAAGGCCCATCTGACCGAGCGGGAGATGCTGGAGGCCGCCGCCGCCGAGTTCACGCCCGACCGGGCCGGAGTCCACCGACTGCTGGACAGTTGTCTGGATTTCTACGCGGACAACCCTGAGATTCCCTGGCTGTGGATGCATCGCCGGCAGGCGGACGCCACCGACATCACCGGGCTGGAGAACCTCTACCTCATGCCGGCGTTGGGCCTGATCAAGGAGATGCTCCACAAGGCCGTCGACACCGACGTGGACCTCGACTACGCGCTGTGGACCATCATCTGGTGCATCGACGGCTTCTGCGTCGGCGGCGTGCTCGACAGGAACGGCCGGCGTAAGGGACCTCACGACTTCAGGTACCTCGAGCGGTTCCGCACCCACTTGCGCCAGCTCGTCGACCGGATGCTCGAGCTGGATCGATGACGACGGATCGTGCACATCCGCTTCCTCTCGGCGTTCTACCACGAGAATGCCTGAGCCCTTTCTCTGCCGGTTTTTCAACAATCGATGTAAATTGCATGGACCATTACGCTACAATCTTCTTGTAGCATCTCGATTACAAATCGAACCGCATAACCGGTCGAGTACGGTCAATAGACCGAGCGTGATCTTACGATATCGACCTAATCACATAACCCCTGTATGAACTGACCCCTGAAACGGGGTATAACGACCACGATATGGAACGTTCTACAGGGGAGCGAGAATGTCGAGCGGGTCGTTTTACTTCCGGGACAACCCGGCCTTTACCGGAGGGTCGCCCCAGGCGATCTACGAGGAGCTGTGGGAGCGCGGTCGCCGTCAGCGGCTCATCCAGCGGGGCATCATCGCCGGGGTCTGCCTGGTGCTGGTAGGGAAGCTACTGTCTCCTGCGTGGGGAGTGTTCCTTGCCCTCGTCGCGGCGGGCGGAGACGTGGCCTACCACTGGTGGCGGCGGGCCGCGTTGAGCGTCTGGCGTCGGGGCCAGCGCGGCGAACAGCGCACCGCGCGAGTCCTGCGATTCATGCTGGAATGGCGCGGTCATCGCGTGCTGCACGGCCGCTCGGTCCCGGGCCACGGGAATGCGGACCATCTGGTGATCGGGCCTACCGGGGTATGGGTCATCGATAATCAGGCCTGGGATCCGGAAACAGAGTTCGCCGTCTACGGCGGGAAACTGTTCATCGGCAAAGATTCCAGCTCCAAAACGGCGGTCCGGCTCCAGAAGACCGCCGATGTGATCGCCGGATTGCTGTCCCGGGAACTGCAGCACGAAATCACGGTCTCCCCGCTCCTCACCACGCACGGCGGCAGACTCCCGCGCAAGGGCCTGACCGGAAATGGGATCACCATGCTGCGGGCTTACCGCCTCCCAGGCTGGATCCGCAGCCATGGGAACACCGACGGCACCCGGCTCACCGCCGAACAGATCGACGCGGTGACCCAGGCCGCCATTCACCAGCTGCCGATCGGAGATCACACCATCGCCGCCCGCTGACCATCAGCGGGAGGCGTGCCGTGTCATGCCTTGCGAGGGGAACCGTTCAGAGCGATCACCTCGGCCGACGGCTCTGACCCCGCGGCCTCCCCCGCCATCGCGATCCACACATGCAGGACGATCTCGAACTCGAGCCGCACGCCCGGGTCGTACAGCTGCTCGCCGAACAGCTCCTCCAGCTGGTGCAGCCGGTAACGCACGGTCTGTGGATGGACGTGCAACCGGGCCGCGACCTCGGTGGCGTTGAACCCGTTCTGCAGGCAGGCCAGCAGAGTGCGCGCCAGCCGCTCACGGTGCCGGGGCCGTACCTCCAGCAGCGGCTCCAGTCGCTTGGCCCCAACGGCATTGACCAGCTCCTCGTCCTTGAAAATGATCAGACTCGGCATGTGGTCGGCGGCTCGGATCAAGCCCTGATGGGGGATCACTCCACGGCGAGCCAGCAGCAGTGCCTCCCGCGCCCAGCGGAGCGATTTCCCGGCGTCGCCGACCGTCACCGTGGGCCCGATCGCGGCCACCCAGTCGCGCAGCGCCGTCTGCAGCATCTGGCCCCGGCCCGGACCGTCGGGGTCGGGCACCAGCAGGCATGGTTCCCGCCGGTTGATGTCGGTCAGCACATCGGGCGGCAGCGACGGGTGGGAGAAGCGCTCCTGCCCGCGTTCGTACAGCATGACCGCCGCGATGCTCCGCGGCACGCGCCACTGGGCCATGCGGGCGAGATCGGTGAGGGCCTGTGCCCCGGCGGGCGGCTCGGCGAGCAGCATGTCCAGCAGGCGCCGACGGCGGTGTTCGAGCTCACCGGCCACCTCCTCGCGGGCCTTGGTGTAGCCCTGAGTGGCCGCCGCCGCGATCTCGTCCAGGAAGGCGAAGATGGCCTCGGCGAGCATGCCGAGGGTCTGGCGGGAGACGTTGAGGCGCTCGGACTCCTCGGTCAGCCGCCGCCATGCCACCCGGGCACCCAGCCGCAGCGCCGTTTGCAGGGCGTCGAGGCTGCGTCCCTCGCGGGCCTCCAGCCGGCCGACCTCCCCATAGACGTCGACGACGTACTTCCAGGAGGCCTTCGGGTCGTCGATGAGATCGACGAACTGCCGCAGCGCACCCTCCACGGCCAGCCGCACCATCCGTACATAGGCGTCGTCCAGCGGGCGGGCGTACTCCGGCACCCCCTGCTGGATCTCGCCGATCATCTCGTCGGCGACCCCGCTCAGATGCGGGCGGAAGACCTCGGCTATCTCACCCGGGACGCTGTACCACGGTTTGCGGGACGCGTGCTGACCCATCACGGACGCCATCCGCGCCTCCCGGACCGTAGGTGATGATTACGGCGGAAGCTATCGGTGTCGGGCGTGAGGTTCTGCTGGCTCGGGGAAGCATTCGGCACCAGATCTTGTCATCTGAGTGATAAGACGCGGCCCGGGGCCGTGCTCAGGGCAGTGCTCCGGCAAGTATGAGACGGGCGGCGGTTCGTACCATCGCGGCGACCTCTTCGGTGGGCCTGCGCAGCGCGGTGAGGCTGACCAGAGCGGCCAGCAGCACGTGTCCCAGCACGATCTCGACGTCGTCCTGGGCGGGCAGTTCGTCGCCCATCGTGGCCGCCAGCCGGGTCCGGACGAACAGGAACAGCTCGGTACGGGCGTCCTCAATGCCGGGGTCCGGCGACGTGACCGCCTGGATGATCGCCGATGTGAGGGTCAGTTCGGACGCGGCGACCACGACGATGCGCTCGAGTAGATCGGTGAGGTGCTGGGCCGGCGTCCCGTCGCCCCCCGCGGAGGGAGCCAGGACGATGTCCGCGGTCATCGTACGAGCCCAGGCGGCGGCCACCTCGGTGAGCAAGTGGTCCTTGGAGGCGAAATAGCGGTAGACGGTCGCCCGGGCAACGCCTGCCCGGTCGGCGACGTCCTGCATGGTCACGGCGACGTACCCGCCCTCGTCCGCGAGCTGCCGGGCCGCCTCGACCAGCCGCACCCGGCGGGCCTGCTGGTCCTTACTGAGAGTCCGCGTCACCGTGATCCGCACATCGCCGTCCTGCGTCACCCGAGTCGCCTCCCGCTCGTCCGACCCCCATCCTTCCGCATCCCCGCCTCGAGGTGCGGCCCGCCGCCGGTTCGAGACCCTACGAGATCGCCACATACCGGTGCCCCAGCCGCCCCGGTTGCTGAGCGGTTCAGCTTGGAATGCGGCCTATCGCTTGCTTGGTTTGGACGTTAGGTTGGACCGATGAACTCTCTGTCCGGAACGGCCGCCCTGGTCACCGGAGGTGGCAGTGGCATCGGGTTGGGCTGTGCCCGCCGACTTGCCGCCGACGGCGCCGCCGTCACGATCTGCGGGCGTACGGAGTCGCGCCTGCAGGAGGCGGCGAAGGAGATCGGTGCCCGCTACTTCGTCGCGGACATCACCTCGGAGGAGCAGATCGCCTCGGCCGTGGCCTACGCGGCTTCAGATCATCCCTTGCGGGCTGTCGTGGCCAGCGCCGGCGGCTCGACCTCGATCGGACCGATCGGGCAACTGGACGCCGCCGCCTGGCGGGCCACGCTGGAGCTCAATGCCACCGGCACCATGCTGACGATCAAGCACTCCTCTCAGGTCATGGCCAAGACCGGCGGCGGCACGCTGGAGGGCAAAGCATGAAGATCGATCTGCTCGACGGAGAGATGTATGCGGGCGATCCCGGCCCGGTCTACGCCTATCTGCGCAACGAGGCGCCTGTCTATCACGATGCCGAGAACGGGCTGTGGGGCATCTCCCGGCACAGCGACATCTTCGCCATCGAGCGCAACGCGAAGCTGTGGACCAACTCGGGAGGCTACCGTCCACAGCTCCCCGCCGACCCCTCGATGATCGGCATGGACGACCCCGAGCACGCCCACCGCCGACGGCTGGTCTACCAGCGCTTCACCCCGCGCGGGGTCTCCCGCTACGAGGAGAAGATCCGGACGACCTCGGTGGAGCTCATCACCGCTGCTCTGGAGGCCGGTTCCGTGGACGCGGTCCCGGCGCTGGCCGCCCCGCTCCCGGCCCGGGTGATCGGCTGGCTGCTGGGCTTTCCCGAGGAGAGCTGGCCGGAGCTGGTGCACTGGTCCGAGACTGCGGTGTTCGCCGGCGGCGGCATGCGTTACGTCACCGACAAGGCGACCCTGGCGGTCGGCGAGTTCGCGCTCGCCGTGCTGGAGATGGCCAAGGAGCGCCGTTCCTGCCCCAGCGAGGACCTGCTGTCGATCTGGAGCAACGTCGGCCCGGACCAGCCGCAGTACGACGACGAGCACCTGGCCCATGAGGCCCTGCTGCTGCTGGTCGGCGGCGCGGAGACCACCCGAACGGTCATCGCGACGGCGATCGACGCATTGATCCGCAACCCCGCCCAGTGGGAGTTGCTGCGCCGCGACCCGTCACTCATCCCCAACGCGGTGGAAGAGTTCATCCGCTGGACCACCCCGATCCTCAACATGTGCCGGGTCCCCAACCGGGAGGCGTCGGTGGCCGGGGTGACCATCCCGGCAGGTGACCAGGTGCTCCTGATGTACGGCTCCGCCAACCGCGATGAGTCGGTCTTCTCTCGCCCCGATGAATTCGACATCACACGGGACCCGGGCGGGCACATCGCGTTCGGACTCGGTGCGCACTTCTGCCTGGGCGCGTCTCTGGCCCGGCTCGAGCTCCAAATCTTCTTTGAGGAGTTCATCGCCCGGGTGGGCACCGCCTCCTGGACCGACGACGAAGGTCCCCGGATCCTGCGCAATGCCTTCGTCCGTGGCGTCACGGAGTTCCCCATCGCCCTGACCGAGAGGACCGATGCATGACGGCACTCTCGTTCAACCTGGCGGATCTGTTCGAGATCGTGGCCGACGCCTTCCTCCCCTGGCCTCCCCGCACCCGGGGCCTGACGGGGAAATGTGCCCGTGAAATTCCATTGCCATGACCGGTCAGATGCGGCCCCGGGTCGGCCGCACCTAGGCCGCGTACAGGTGGTCAGGGCAAGCCATCACCCACGCAAGACCCCATGCACCCGGCGAGGGACTCCCCCTGCCGGACGTCGGGCCGTCAGTGGACGAGCCATTCTCCCGTCTCGACGCTGACCAGACCGTTGCGGGCCGCCTCGATGACGGCCTCCCGCTGGGAGTGCACACCAAGCTTGGTGAGCACACTCTGCACATGACTACGGGCCGTGCTCCTGGTGACTCCCATCGCCTTGGCCAGCGCCGCCGTGGATTCGCCCCGGGCCAGCCGGGTCAGTACCTCCCTTTCGCGCGGGGTCAGGAACTGAGCGACACGCTGTGCCTCGTTGCGCGGCCGGGCTGGAGCGGTCCGTCCGGTGGCCCCATCGACGACCAGCTCTCCGTCGTGCACCCGGCTCAGCAACGCGATGATGTCCCGGGCCTGCTGGCCCTTGTGCGCGAAGCCCCGGACGCCGGCGTCGACGCTGGCCTCCAGCGTCCCCTGCTCCAGGAAACCGGTCAGCACTACGAAGCGGGTGTCCGGCGCGGCCGCCCGCAGTTCCGGCAACCGCTGGATCACACTCTCCCCCGGAAAGTGCAGATCGATCAGACAGACGTCGACCCGGGTGGTCTGCAGCGCCGACAGAGCGTCGTCGGGGCTGTAAGCCACCCCGACGACGCTGTGTCCCGCGTCCGCGAGCACTAACGCCAGCGAGTCCGCGAAGACCGCGTGGTCGTCGCAAACGATCACCCTCACGGCCCGCCGCCCGCCGTCGGCAGCAGGATGCGCACCCGCGCTCCACCGAGCTCGCAGTGCCTGATCTCCAAGCTGCCGCCATAGCCGGAGACAAGGTCGTGCACGATGCCCAGGCCGAGTGAGGCCAAGCCGGAGGCGGAGCCGGAACCAAACCCGGGTCCATCGTCATCGACCTGGATCGCGATCCAGCCCTGCTCGGTCACGACCTTGACGTCCACCCGGCTGTCGGCCACCCGGCAGGCGTTGTCGAGGACATTGCGCAGCGCCCGCCACAGCGCCAGTGCGTCCATGTGCGCCCACGCCGGCTGAGCGGCGAAACCCACTCGGTGGGAGGTGGCCAGCCGTAGCCCGGCGACCACCTCGGCCGCGAGCTCGTCGACCCGGATCCGCTCCGGGCTCGGCAGCGGCTGAGCGTCATCGTCCTCGTCCAGCTGCCGCAGCAGATGGTCGAGCCAGCGCGTCTCGCCCAGCAGTTGTTCGATGAGTTCCTTGCTCTTCGCCCCGATGTCGTCGGACACCGCAACCGCCGAAGCCAGCATGATGATCGTGCCGAGCTCATGACGGATGTCGTGCCGGAGGCGCTGGCGCCAGAGCGCGGGATCACCCGGCGCCGGCTCCTGCGGATACGTCAGGCCCTTGTTCTCGCTCCAGCCCCCTGGAAGTGGACCTGCCGGTTCCGGCCCGACCACGCCCACCGATGAGGTGATCGTGGCGGTGTATGCGGGCGTGTCCGGGATTGACCTAGACTGCCCGTTGATCATAGAGGGACCCCCGTCCGTATTACCTGCACCCTCTTCGACGTTCGCCCGGCGCGAGGTCCATGTCCAGTCAATTCAGAGCAACAGATTGGACTGTGACCGGATGTGGTCACAGCAATGTTCTCGGTAAACCAAAGACTATTTTCGTGCGTCTCACTACAGTTATCCGCTTGCCCAAAATTGCTTTTAACGGGAAATTTGGACTTATACGCCCCGGTCTTCACCCGGGGTGATGCTGCCGCCACAATTCCGTGGCCGCCGCGAGGATCCGCGATAAGTGTCGTCCAGAACGGCGCCGAGGAACCGCGGTGAAAACCATTCGCCCAGCCTGGCCTTGGCCTGCTCCGTCATCGCGCGCGAGGCCACGGGATTGTCCAGCATCCAGGTGATCGCTCGGGCGAGGTGCGCCGGCCGTGGCAGAGCCAGCAGGCCGGTCTCTCCCGGTTGCACCAGATCGTGGTTGGAGGACACCGCCGTCGCTATGAGCGGGATGCCCGCTCCGATCGCCTCGATGAGCACCGACGGCAACCCCTCCCAGCGGCTGGTCACCGCCATCACGTCGAAGGCGGGCAGGACCTCCGCCACGTCATCGCGGTGACCCAGCCACTGGATCCGGTCGGTGAGCCCCAGCTTGGTGGTGAGCCGGTCAAGCCGCTCCCGCATCGGTCCGTCCCCGACCCAGAGACCGAACACGTCGTCGGGCAGCCGGGCCAGCGCCCGGACGAAGAGGTCGGGGCCCTTCTGCGGGACGAGTCGGCCGATCGAGCCGACGACCTTGACGCCGAGCGGCAGATCAAGCCGCTGCCTGGCCTGAGCCCACGCACCGTCTGCCCGCTCAAAGGTCGTGACATCCACCGCCGGCCAGGACGCCCTGATCCGCTCCGGCCCGGCCAGCCCCAGCCGCAGCGCCTTGACCACGGTCTCCGAACCGATCGCCAGGAACGCGTCAGTGTGCTGCGCTGCCAGCCGCTCCAACCCGAGGGACGCCTGCCGGCGTGGCCAGGACTGGGATTCACGGAAGGGCAGACCATGCCAGGTGTGCACGATACGGGGAACCCCCGTGCGGGCCGCTGCGAACCGTCCGAGCACTCCGCTCTTGACGCTGTGCGTGTGGACGACGTCGTACCTCCCCTCGTCCAGCACCTTGATCAAGGTCCGCAGCGCGGCGAGGTCACCACGCGGTGAGAACTGCGGCACCAGCCCGGCCACCCGGATGACATTCATCCCCGCGGCGTGCGCCCGCGACGTGAAATCCCCCGGCTCAGCGACCGCCACGGCCGCCGCACCCTTCAGCAGCGTCCCCTCCCGTCCTCCACCGGCTCCACCGGCTCCACCGGTCACCACCGTCGCCTCGTACGTGGCCGGATCGAGGGCGAGCGCCCCGTACAGCGCCACCGCCCCGACCCCGCCACTGAAACGCGTGATCACCATGGCCACCCGCAGGCGACCCACGTCAGAGACTCTCTAGATCGGTGGCAACGGAGGGGGCGTACGTCGGCCCAGGCCGACGTACCGGGCGGTACTCCGGGAGCAGCCGGCGCAGGAGGATCCGCACCTCGGCGTCGTCCCCCTGGTCGGCGGCCTCGTACAACGCGTCGAGGAGCCGTGACAGGCCGGGCGGCAGCGGCGTGGGGCGGGTCGCCCAGATCTTGGGATGCGCGGTGCGGACCTGCCGCTCGCTGTCGGAGAAGACCTTCTCGGCGAGCTTCTCCCCCGGCCCGAGCCCGCTGAACCGGATGGTCACCTCCGGAAGGCACAACTGCTCCGCATAGCGGTGTACGAGATCGACGACCGGAACCAGGCTTCCCATGTCCAGCACGAAGGTCTCGGCCTCTTCGGCGAGTGCGGCCGCCTCGAGTACCAGGCCCGCGGCCTCCTCGACCGTCATGAAGTGCCGGGCCACCTCCGGATGCGTGATGGTGACCGCCTCGTTGCGCGGGATCCGGCTGGCGAGCACCGACAGCAGTGACCCGGGGGTTCCGATGAGATTCCCGAGCCGTACGGTCGCGAAACAGGTGGGGCCGCCCGCGGCGGTCTGCGCCACCATCTCGGCGAGCCGCTTGGTGGCGCCGAACACCGACGCCGGGTCCGCGGCCTTGTCGGTGGAGACCAGCCCGACCCGCCGCACGCCGAACCGCACCGCCGCGTTCACCACGTCATGGGTGATTCGGACGTTGGTCCTGACGGCCTCGCAGGGATCGAGTTCCTGCGGCGCGAGCCTCGATCGGCCCTCCGTATGGAAGACCAGTTCGGGCCGGATCTCGTCGAACGCCCGGGCCAGCCGCTCCGCGTCCCGGAGATCGACAGCCACCTGCTGTGCGCCGGGAACCTCACGCTGCAGCCGGTCGAGTTCGTCGGTGTCCTGATCGAGCAGCCACAGCCCTGCCGGACCCAGCCGGGCGATCTCCCGGGACAGCGCGGCGCCGACCGTGCCGGACGCCCCGGTGACCAGCACCCGGCGGCCGTCGATCAGGCGCCAGGCCCGCGAGCCCGCCACGCTGACCTCGTCACGACCGATCAGCCAGGAGAGCCGGATCTCGCGCAGGTCCTCGACCCGGACACCTCGCTTCCCGTGCTCGGGACAGGTCGGCAGCCAGCGCACCTCGAGACCGGCTGCCCATGCCCGCCCGACCAGTTCGGCCACGCTCTCCCTGGACATCGAGGGAAGGGCCAGCACAGCGGCCCGTGCCCCGGTGCTCGCCGCGACGTCGACGATCTCCTCGGGGCGGCCGAGCAACGGGAGCCCACAGATCCTGCGATGTTCCGAGTCGTCGTCGAGAAAGCCGATCGGCCGCATCCCCCGCGGGTCGGCGAGCAGCGCCTGCGCGAGCACACGCCCCGTCGATCCTGCGCCGATCATCAGAGTGGGGACACCGGGCCGATCGGTGTCGCGCCGACGGCGCCGCACGAATCTCAGCACGGCCCACCCCCTGGTCTCCGTTGGGCAGAGCGTAGGAACGTGAGGTCAAGGCCAAATCACCCAACGAGACGATGGTCGGCTACGTCATTTGATGGGGCAGGCCTCCGACCGGTCCGGGCGCCCGAGGGCATGTCCCGTGCGTGTCCCGTGGTCAGCCGACGGATGGTGGGAGATGATCGGTCGGCAGTGTCAATGATCCTCTGAACCCGACTGATCCTCTGAACGCGAGGGGCGCATGCCGGAGCGCATGGCGAGCGTGATGGCCTCGAGCGCGGAATGCATGCCCAGCTTGGCGAGCAGGTTTTGGGTGTGCGTGCGCACGGTGTTCGCTGACAAGCCGAGCCAACCGGCGATCTCGGCCCGGTTAAGCCCGTCGACCATGCACTGCAGCACCTCACGCTCACGCGGGGTGAGATCAGCCAGCACCTGGGAACCCGTGGCCGGTTCCGGATTCTCCGACCCCAGCCTGCGCAACACCTCGCCGAGCACGTCCGGCGGGATCCAGCCACCGCGACGGGCCGCGCTGCGGACGACCCGGGCCACCAGATCCGCGCCCTCGGTCTTGGAGAGCCAGCCGACCGCCCCGCGGCGGACCGCCTGCACGATGGCGTCCACTCCGCTGGTGGCTGTGAGAATCACCACCCGGACCTCCGGATACTCGTCCCTGATGTGGTCGAGGACGTCCAGCCCGTTCTCGGCACCGAGCCTCATGTCGAGCACGACCACCGTGGGCCGCTCGGTCCTGATCAGGGCGAGTGCCCGGCGCACATCGCCCGCGAGCGGCAGGATCACCAGATCGGGCTCTCTGCTCAGCCGTGCCGCCAGTGCCTCGGCGAACAGGGCGTGGTCGTCCACGATGAGCACTCGGGTGGGTGGCTGACGATGGGGCTGCATGTCCGCAGGATCCCCGCTCTGCGCGCCGAGCGGATCCAGCAAATGAAGGACGACCCGCGGCCCTCCTCCCCGGTGATGGTGGTCGCGCGCTCACCGGCCGCTCCGCCCGCCCCCGTAACAGATGTAAATGGACTCACCTAGAGTGGTACCTCCGAGTCTGATAACGATTTACCCAAGCAACCCCCACGGATGGCCCTCCGCCAGGCAACCCTTTACCCGGCTGAGGCCTCTATAAGGATTGAGGGTCTCCCGGCATGGGCCGGGTCGGACAGGTTCGCCTCACAGGGAGGCGGACGTGGTAGTGAAAGGTGCACCGTGGAACTGACGAGCAGTGGCCTCATCGGCCTTCTGTTCCTGGCTGCTGTCGGCGTCACGGGAGCCACGGTCTGGCTCTGGCCCCGCTTCGCCGCTCGGGGAATCCGGCCGGTGCTCTCCAGGCTCGGCCTGCTCGTGACCAGCCAGCTGGTGCTGACGGTGGCCATGGTCGCGGCCATCAACTCGTACTTTCTGTTCTACGGGAGCTGGGGCGAGCTCTTGGGCACGCAACAGGAGACGGCGCAGGTCAAGCACAACGACCGCGCCAATGGGGTGAGCGCGGCCAACCCGCTGGGCAGGTCGATCTCCGGGCTGGTCGACAAGCAACACAGTAAGGACCCGGCGAAATACGGTCAGCTCGAGAACATCAACATTCCCGGGGTCCGGACCGGCTTCAGTCAGCACGCGTACGTCCTGCTGCCCCCGGAGTACTTCCAGCCGAAGTTCCAGATGCGCAAGTTCCCCGTTGCGCTCATGCTCACCGGCTACCCCGGCAGCGCCAAGAGCCTGATCACCCGGCTCAAGCTGCCCGACTTCGTGCACAAGGGGGTCGCGGCGGGCAAGCTCGCCCCTACCATCTACGTGATGATCACTCCGACGGTGGCGCCGCCCCGTGACACCGAGTGCACCGACGTACCGGCCGGCCCCAAGGCCGCGACCTACTTCGGCCAGGACTTGCCGGAGGCGCTGGCCGGCTCCTACCGGGTGGCCTCGAGCCGGGCGGGCTGGGGCATCATGGGCGACTCGACCGGCGGATACTGCGCCGCGAAGATCGCGATGATGTTCTCCGACCGTTACTCCGCCGCGGTCAACATGTCCGGCCACTTCCACGCCATCAAGGATCTGACCACCGGCGATCTCTGGGGTGGCAGCCCGACCGTTCGTAACGAGAACGACCTGATCTGGCGGATCCAGCACATGCCTGCGCCGCCGATCTCACTGCTGATCACTTCGGCCGAGAAGGGCGAGCGGTCCTACCCGCAGGCCAAGCAGTTCATCCAGACGGTCCGCCCGCCGCTGCAGCTCGACACGATCATCCTCAAGTCCGGCGGGCACAACTACCAGACGTACGGAGAGGTCTTCCCGTCGGTGCTGGAGTGGATGAGCCAGCATCTGCGGGCTGAGTAGCCTGAGCTCTGCCGATGACCCAGCGATCTTCTGACCGCTGGGTCATTTTTTTCTGCTATGCGGCCTTGAAACTGCTGTAGAACTGGTCACGGTAGGTCTGGAACGACGCCCAATCCTGCTCCAGACTGCGGAAGTAGATCGCGTATGGCTTGCCGTTGACCTTGAAGAACCGGTCCACCGCATGGCAGGACCTGCCCTGGTTATCGGTGTAGCGGAACTCCACCTCGCCCGCGGTCGCTCCCCGGTACAGCGGCGTAGCGAGGTTCAGCCGAACGTAGTGGGGGAACAGCGCGGTATTTCTGGTCACCTCGGAGTCGAACTGAGTGGCCTGCTCCGCTGCCGTGGCCACTTTCCACGGGGTCTGCCCGACCTGGAGCAGCGTCTTTGCCGCCGGCGCGGTCCAGTACACGCCCTGCTCGTTCTCCGACCGGGACCAGCCGGTTGGAAATGAGATCGAGAAGCCGGGGCCGGTCCCGGTTGTGTAGCCGTCCAAGCTGTTCTGCTGAGCTGCCGGGGTCGTGTAGGAGGTGTTCGGCCCCAGCCCGCTCGTCTTGCTCTTCAGAATGAGGGCTCCGGCGATCAGTGAGGCGGCCACCACGATGGCCGCCATGAGCACGATCACCACGGTCCTGGTCCGGCCGGGCCGCTG
>JAOPYO010000164.1 GCA_025964575.1 Actinomycetes bacterium | reverse complement strand
TATCGAAACCGTGCGTATCGAACATCGCGTCAGCCGGGGAAGCTGAAGTAGCGCTGCGGGTTCTCGACGAGCATCTGATTCAGCTGAGCGTCCGTGACACCGAGTTCACGAAGTGCCGGCAGCACGTCATCACTGATGTGCTCGTAGTGCCAGTTCGGAGTGATCACGTCCCGCACAGACTCCGGATCGGGGCCGAACCAGTCGATGAAGCAGCTCGCGTCGTGACTGAGCACCATTCGGTCGGCGTAGCCGCTCCCGCACAGGGCGGCGACGGTGGCCACCCGGTCGGGGGTGGAGTTGAACACGTCGATGCCGAACCGGTCCATGCCCAGGATGGCACCGCTGTCGGCCAGCTCCATCAGGTAGTCCAGGTCGTTGCTGTCGCCGGCATGTCCGATGACGACCTTGCTCAGGTCGACGCCCTCCTTGGTGAAGAGGTCCACGGCGAGCCGCCCGGCCTGGGCCGGGCTGGAGGTGTGCACGGTGATCGGCGCCCCGGTCTCCCGGTGGGTCTGGGCGACCGCCCGCGCGATGCGCTCCACACCCGGTGTCAGGCCGGCCGCCTCGATGGCGCACTTGAGGAACGCGGCCTTGATCCCGGTGTCGCCGATCCCCTCGACGAGGTCGCGGGTGAAGTCCGCGACCATCGGGTCCGGCCCGTCCAGCAGCAGCCCGCGCCCCCGGTATTCGTACTGGAAGGGGATGTCGTTGTAGGAGTAGATGCCGGTCGCGACGATGATGTGCAGGCCCTCGACCTGTGCGGCGATCCGCTGGATCCGGGGGATGTAGCGGCCCAGCCCCCACACCGTGGGATCGACGATCGTCGTGATGCCCTTGGCGACCAGCGCGTTGAGTTTGGCGAGGGCGTCGGCGACGCGTTCCTCCTCGTCCCACCAACCGCCCGCACCGTAGTTCTGCACATGTTCGGTGCTGAGGACGAAGACGTGCTCGTGCATCAGGGTGGGGCCCAGTTCCGTCACCTCGACGGGGCCGAGGACCGTTTCGACGACTGGCATGGAGGTCTCCTTTCTACGCCCCCCGAAGCGCATACCGACTGGTCGGTTTCTGCGAAAATAGGCGGTGCTGACAGAGGCGTCAATGCAGCGGCCGTGATTTGTGGGCCGAGAGCGAGGGGATGGGCCATGGCGGAGGACAACGAGCGGGCGAGCCGTGCCCGGGTCAGTGCCGTGGAGAAGCGCATCGTCGCCGCGGCCATACGGCTGTTCGCGGAGCAGGGCTTCGACGGCACCTCGGTGCAGGAGATCGTAGAGGAGGCGTCCGTCACCAAGGGCGCGCTGTACCACTACTTCGAGTCCAAGAACGATCTACTGTTCGAGATCTACCACACGCTGATCTCCCGCCAGCTCGCGGGCCTCGACCGCATCCTCGGGGCGCGGCTGACACCCAGGGAGACCGTACGCGCGCTCATCACCGATCTGGTGGAGAGCACGGCGGGCTACATCGACGAGGTCAAAGTATGGGTCCGGGAGATGCACAAGCTCGACGACCAGCGGATGGACGCGGTGCGGGCGGAGCGGCGGCGCTACCACGTGGCCTTCCGGACGGTGATCGAGGACGCGCAGCGGGACGGGGTGTTCTCGACGGTGGCCTCCGCGGGCACCGTGACGTTCATCGTCTTCGGAGTGATCAACGAGATGCCGCTGTGGTACCAGGCGGGCGGACCCAAGTCTCCGGCCGAGATCGCCGCCGAGGTATCCGCGTTCGTGCTGGCGGGGCTCGATCCGGCGGTGAGATCCGACTATGACGGAACACCCGGCGATCGCTCCGTCATGAGGTCGTAAGACCGCCGCTCTTGACTCTCGCGCCACCGCTTACCAACCCTGACCTCCGCCGAGGACATCCGTAAGGCGCTCGGCGAGGTCAGCCTGCAACCGCGCAGGGGGCCGGTCGACGTGGTGTACGAGACGGCTCTGGCCTCGTACCACACCCACCGCTACACCGATGCGATCCCGGTCCTGCGGCAGGTGCTCAAGAGCGGAAATCGACCGCATCCGCGACAGCGTCGCCTTCGTGAAGGTCAACCCTTCGCCGTAGTCACGGTCTGGAGCGACAGCACGGCATCGCGGACCTCGGCCAGCTCTTCATCCCAGCTCCCCGGCTGGTGCAGCGGGACAAGGACGAACTTCGACAGCCCCGCGTCGAGCAGCCGCCGCAGATGTGCGTCGAGCGACTCCAGATCCGGTATCACGTCGTCCGGCCGGGCCGGGCCGCGGACCGCTCGGGCGCGGGCGAACCTCTCCTCGGCCGTTTCGCCGAGTGCTCCGCGGCGGTAGGGGACGACGGCGCCGAAGTGCTCCTCCTCGATCTCCCTCCCGGCTTCCGCCGCGGTCCGCAGCACGAGCTCCCGCCCGCGAGCGGCCTCGGCCGGGGTGGTGAAGGCGGCCAGCCAGCCGTCCGACAGCCGTCCGGCGCGGCGTAGCTCGGGTTCCGAGGCACCGCCCATCCAGACGTCGAACCCGCCCTTCGGCGGCTTGGGCAGCACCCGCAACCCCTCGTAGTGGTAGCGGGGACCGTCATGGGTGACCTCGTCCTCCGCCCAGAACCGGCGCAGCAGCGGCAGCACCTCCTCGAAGAGCTCCACCCGCTCCTCCCGGCGGACCCCGAACGCCTGCTGTTCCCCGATGTGGCGTTGGCCCAGCCCGAACGCCGGCAGCAGCCGGCCGCCCGCGAGCCGGTCGAGGCTGGCCAGCTGCTTGGCCAGGAGCGCGGGCGGGCGGCCGGGGAGCGTCATCACCGCGGTGCCCAGCTTGATCCGCGAGGACAGCGCGGCGGCGAAGGCCAGCGTGACCACGGGGTCCTCGGCCTCACCGGTCGCGCGTTCGGTGACCCACAGTGAGTCGAAGCCCTCGCGCTCCAGGCCTTGGACCAGGGCCGTGAGGCCGCCTGGGCCCGGCAGCGCGCCGGTCCCCGGAGCGAAACCGATTCTGACGATCACGTGGGCCTCCAGCCGTGAGAAGACCCTTCGACCCTAGACCGGGTGAGTTCGTTGATGCAACGGAGTCGTATGGCCGCGGGTGGTGATCAGACAGTGGTGACGACCTGGTCGTAGTCGAGCCGGGGGTTGCGCGGGAACCAGGCGTCCGGGCCGGGGCGGCCGATGTTCACGACCGCGACGACCTCCTGCTTGCCGTCGCCGAAGAACTCCTTGTTGATCGCGGTGGCGTCGAAGCCGGCCATCGGCCCGGCGGCCAGGCCCGCGGCGCGGATGCCGAGGATGAAGTAGCCGAGCTGGATGGCGGCGTTGAACCGCGCCACCGGGCCGCGCGTCTCGTCGGCGGCGAAGATGTCCTTCGCGCCGGGATAGTGCGGGAAGACGGTCGGCAGGTGCTCGTGGAACTCGGTGTCGGCGGCGAAGATCGCGACCAGCGGGGCGGTCGCGGTCTTGGGCTTGTTGCCGTCGGACATGTGCGTGACCAGTCGCTCACGGGCCTCCGGGGAACGAACGAGCACCACGCGCATGGGCTGGGTGTTCATGCTCGTCGGTGCCCACTTGACCAGGTCGTAGATGGCCTGGAACTGCTCGTCGGAGATGAGCTCGTCGGTGAAGGTGTTGGCCGTACGGGCGTCGCGGAAGAGCAGGTCCTGGGCGGCGGGGTCGAGGGCCAGAACGTCCTGGGTCGTCTGCGCAGTCATGATCGTCAGTTGCCTTCCGTAGGAGGGGGACCGGGTGGGAGCCGGTCACAGGGCTCAAACAACCTGACTACGCAAAATCTGCCACATCAGAGAGTTGCGTGTGTCACAGGCGCACGAAGAGGACCGATCCGCGGGGGTCAGGCCCGCCACTCCCGCAAACCGCTACCCGCCGTTATTGGCCGCGACCCCCCAAACTACCTCCTGAGCTGCGAAGACGACTTCTCGCCCCGCCCCGGTTCGTGACTATCCGGTCACTGTGCGACGCTGGAAGTATTCCTTTCTGCACGAGGGGGCGTGTATGTCCGGTTCGTGTTTCGCACTCGGGCGATGCGGTGCCGCCCTCGTCCTGCTGCTTCCCGCTCATCCGCATCCCTCCGGGTCCGTCGATCGGGTGACCCCTGCGGCCGTACGGATCGAAGTGACCGCCCAGGTCGATATCACGCTGGTCGGCGACCGCCGGTACTCGCGGAGCTACGCAGTGCCGCTGGGGGCCGGGAGCGGGTTCACGGTCGCACCCGACGGCGTGGTCGCGACCGCTACCCAGGTCGTGCGGCCGGACAGTGATCCGCGGGTCTATGCGGCCAACCGCATCGTCGCCGAGGTCTACGGTGCGACGATTCCGGCCGATTTCGCCCGGCACGTCGACGATCGGCTCCAGAGCTGCTATCCGTCGCAGCGTGTGGCCTCGACCTGCGTGACGCAGGTCACCCAGACCATCACGGTCTTCCCGTATCTGGACCCGACCTCGGCCGCAGGGCTGACCGCAAAAATCCTGAAGATGGGCTCGACCCCGGCCGCTCCCACCATCCTCAAGATCACGAAGGGTGCGGAGGCCGAGACGTTGCCGACGGTGCCCTTGGCCGCGGCGGTGCCCGGAGGGCTCGAGTCGGTGGACGTCGTGGGATTCTCCGGACGGCCGGGGAACACGCAGGCACCCGTGGTCGAGACCGCGCATTTCGACCCGCCCGGCACGCGTACGTTCAAGCGGTCCGAAGCCGGCAAGCTCACCGCGCTGCTGGGTCAGGGCGGGGCCGGCGGCCCGGTGATCGACGACGCCAAGAGCGAGGTCATCGGGCTGCTCAGCGGCGGAAGCGAACCAACCCTGACCTCCGCCGAGGACATCCGTAAGGCGCTCGGCGAGGTCAGCCTGCAACCGCGCAGGGGGCCGGTCGACGTGGTGTA
>JAOPYO010000158.1 GCA_025964575.1 Actinomycetes bacterium | reverse complement strand
GAGGCCAGGGTGAGAAGGACGAACTCTTGGACGTACCCTAGGGGAGTGACTGCGGTGACCCCAGAGGGGCGTAAGCTCCTGCGACTCGAAGTACGTAACAGCGAAACCCCGATCGAGCGCAAGCCGCCGTGGATCAAAACCCGGCTGAAGATGGGGCCGCAATACCGCGAGCTCACCGAGTTGGTGCGTGGCGAGGGCCTGCACACGGTGTGCCAGGAGGCCGGCTGCCCCAACATCTACGAATGCTGGGAAGACCGCGAGGCCACCTTCCTCATCGGCGGCGACCAGTGCACCCGGCGGTGCGACTTCTGCCAGATCGACACAGGCAAGCCTGCCGCCTACGACCGTGACGAGCCGCGCCGGGTGGCCGAGTCGGTGGCCAAGATGGGCCTTCGCTATGCGACGGTGACCGGGGTGGCCCGCGACGATCTGCCCGATGGTGGGGCCTGGCTGTACGCCGAGACCGTCCGCCGAATCCACGAGGCGGTGCCGGGCTGCGGAGTCGAGTTGCTCATCCCCGACTTCGACGGCGTGCCCGCGCAGCTGGCCGAGGTGTTCGGTGCGGCACCAGAGGTGCTGGCGCACAACCTGGAGACGGTGCCGCGGATCTTCAAGCGGATCCGGCCGGGGTTCCGCTACGAGCGGTCCCTGGACGTGATCACCCAGGCCCGGGCCGCCGGGCTGGTCACCAAGTCCAACCTGATCCTGGGCATGGGCGAAACCCGCGAGGAGATCTCGCAGGCGATGCAGGACCTGTACGGCGCCGGCTGCGAGCTGCTCACGATCACTCAGTATCTGCGGCCGAGCGTCCGGCACCACCCGGTCGAGCGCTGGGTCAAGCCCGAAGAGTTCGTCGAGCTCCAGGCCGAGGGCGAGGCGATCGGCTTCGCCGGGGTGATGTCGGGACCGCTGGTGCGCTCCAGCTACCGGGCCGGGCGGCTCTATCAGCAGGCCATGGCGGCGCGCGACGCGGCCATGTCCACCCGCTAGGAGCCTCCGTCCGGCCGAGATCATTGCGATCACCATCAGGGATCTTCTGATCACGGAGTGCTTCGTTTTCACGTCTCCGGGCGAATACTCGTATCCTTCGGTCCATGGCAAAAAAGCCCACCGACGGAACCGAGCGTCCCGGCCGCATCAAGCAGATCGGCGCACTGGCCAAGGTCCTCCACCAGGCGAATCCCAAGGCCCTGCCGATCGTCTTCGGCGCCGCGATCGGCACCCTGATCGTCGCGGTGGTCATCGGGTTGCTCATCGACCAGCTTCTCTTCCTGATCCCGCTCGGGATCATGGCCGCGATCCTGGTGGGCATGATCGTGTTCGGCCAGATGGCCCAGCGCACCCAGTACAAGATGATCGCCGGCCAGCCGGGGGCTGCGGCCAGCGTGCTGGACAACATGCGCGGCGGGTGGACGGTCACCCCTGCGGTGGCCGGCAACCGCAGCCTCGACCTGGTGCACCGGGCGGTCGGCAGACCGGGCGTGCTGCTGGTCTCCGAGGGTCCCGCGACCCGGGTCGCCCCGCTGCTGAGCGCCGAGAAGAAGCGCCTCTCCCGGGCCGCGGCCCAGGTGCCGATCTATGACATCCAGGTCGGCGACGATCCGGGGCAGATCCCGATCGGGAAGCTCCAGCGGCACATCATGAAGCTGCCGCGCAACCTCAACAAGGCCCAGGTCGGTGAGCTCAACGACCGGCTGCGCGCCCTGCCCGCCACGATGCAGATGCCGAAGGGCCCCATGCCCAAGGGTGCCCGGATGCCCAAGGGCCCCAAGCCCAAGACTCGCTGACCTTCCTCCAGGATCATGTGGTGATCCACGGATCACCACATGATCACAACCAGGGTCAGTCCCTGTCTTCGCCCTGAAAGGTCGGGTAGCCGTGGAAGGGCTTCACCTGACCCACGTTGTCCTTGGCTGGGTGCCGTGTGCCCACGGGACCCTCGGCCATGGCACGCAGCAGTGTCTCGGTGACCTTCTCAACGAACCTCTTGGCCGCGTCGGTCACGCCGTGGCCACAGCCGCTGCCGCGCATCGCGCACACCCATCGCATGGTTCCCGCAGCGAACACCCCCGCCCCGCTCGGCACGGTGTAGTACGCCGAATCGGCGTAGCTGGCACCGCTTCCGCAGCGAAGGGGTGAGTGGGCGAGCACCTCGATCGGCCGGGGGGTCTTCACGATGGGGTTCACCCGGTCATACTCAGGGCCGACCATGCCGGGGAACCGCTGCCCACGGCGGGTCCCGGTGCCGGCGAACAGCCAGTTCTTCGGCTCGTAGACGACGTAGGCCGCCTCCACCGGGTTGCACTCGTAGAAGACGCCGGTGAGGTCGCTCTCCGGCCGGGGTTTCTCGGCCAGCCGCCAGTCGATGGTGATCTCGGCCGGGTCCTTCTTGCCGATCGGGTCATCGAGGTCCTTGTAGCAGATGACCAGCCGGTTCTTTCCGAGCTTCGTGGAGGCGAACCGGATGTGCCGGTTGACCTCGTTGGCTCCGAGGAAGGCGATGTTGACGCCCGCGTCCCTGGCCTTGGCCGTCTGGTCGCGCATGGCCGTCGACCAGTACTCGTCGTGGCCGAGCACGGCGAGCGCCTTGGCACCTTCCAGGAGTGCGGAGTCACCCTGCAGGTCGTTGTCGGTCTCGTAGGCCAGCGACAGCCCGAGCTTCTCCGCCAGCACGATGGCGGGCTGCTCGTACGTCATGTACTTGACCGCGCCGTCCAGATCGTAGGGCCGGTCGAAGGCGACGGCCCGGGACCGGTTGCCGTAGCCACCGATTCCGTCGTACAGGCTGTAGCCGCCCCACAGGTTGTACGCCTGCCAGGTCGTGGTCCCGTTCAGAACGACGACCTTTCCGGCCGTGCTGGCGGAACGTACGGTGATCGGCACGTACCGCTGGGCTCCGGAGTCCGAGGTGAGGCGGAGCAGGTAGGACCCCTCAGGCCAGCCTGCGGTGGAGACGGTCGCCGAGACCTTCCACGGCGCGATCACCGTGTGGGTCGGCGCTTCGATCCGGGCCGGAGCCTGCTGGACGCCGGTCAGATGTTCCGACGCCCAGACCTCGCGGGCCAGGGCGCCGCCGTACCAGCCGGTGCGGAACGCCTGCACCCGGTAGCCCTTGGCAGTGGTGGAGACGAACAGTTGGAAGGACTCACCGGGCAGCACGCTGACGTGATCGGTGTAACCCTCGATCTCATGCTCCGCGCCCACCTTGTGTACCCGCCAGTCTCGGGTGCCGGGCTTGGCGTTCTCCGTCACGGTGGCCGCGCCCGGCGCGACCACCGTTTCCGCGGTGGCCGTCGGCCCGGGGGTACGGGCGGGCATGGCGCTGCGGGCCGAACATCCGGTCAACAGGGCCGCGGTCAGAACGAGAGCGGGAACGACGATCCCCCGAGGATTGCGCACGAGCCAGCATCTTTCCGCATACCGGTACCTGGGCTCCGCGATAACGCGAAGCTTTACCCGGATCGGTGCCGAAGGACTGCCCGCCGGAGGTCGCGGATCAGGCGTCGTGCGCGGCGAGATCCGGCAGGACCTGCTCGACCGGAGTCGTCTCCTTCAGCGCCCGGCCGACGGTGCAGTAGTGATCATGAACCCGCCGGGCGACCGCGGCGAAGACCTCGGCGGCCTCATCGTCACCGGCCGGAAGTTCCACCTCGTAGGTGATCGTCACTGTGCCCAGCTTGGTGGGCTCGATCTTCTCCGCGTGGACCGTCGCGGCGAGCGAGGCCAGCCGGTGGTCCCGCTTGGCCGTCAGCGGCTCCACGGTCACGAGCTCGCAGCCGCCCAGGGCGGCGAGCAGGAGCTCCACGGGTGAGAAGACCCCGTCGCCGTCCGCGCCACCGATGGCGACCTCGGCGCCGCGATCATTGCGGGCCACGAAGCCCCCGTCATCCGTACGTTCGACCTTCACCGTGGGCATCGCCGCTCTCCTTCGCTCTTCCGTCCAGCGCTAACAGGATCATCGCCCGGGTTCTTCCCGGGTTTCGCCGAGAGCCCCGTCACCTCACGCTGAACACCGGAACGCCCCGCCGGCCACGCGATGGGCCGACGAGGCGTTCCCGTTGCTCGTCCGAGTGCCTCAGGTCACACGTCGAAGTAGAGCTCGGACTATTCGTATTCGAACCGTCGTTCGAGGTCAAAGCCGTGACATCGCGCCTCACCTGGCGATACGCCGTGTTGGCTGCCGTTGGCGGACGTTGATCGAAAACGGCGTTTCGCGGTCATCCTGCGGACTCCGTGCGGACTGGCCACGCGGACCTCCGCCGCCTTGTTGTTGCGGGACCCCAACAACAAGGCGGCCCCGCACACGGTGATTGCAGCACCGGACGGGGCCTTGATCGGAACCGA
>JAOPYO010000147.1 GCA_025964575.1 Actinomycetes bacterium | reverse complement strand
CAGCCCACGTAGACACGGTCAGACTGCATCAACCGCATCGCCTGATTCTGATAGGCGGACCCGATCGTCACGTCGGTCACTTTGGAGACCTCTGGGCACTCGGAGTCTTTTCCTCCAGAGTAAGGAGATTCCTGGGTATTTGCTCCACGTTCGACGGAACACCCCCGCCTCTGGATGACCAAGACCAGCAATTCGGGCATCGCCGCCACCTGCAGGAAGGATCGGTCGATACCTCCCATCCATGTGGCCGGATCCGGCCATGGCATCGCGCCAAGCGTGAGATGCGATTCCAGTGCTCATCGCCCGGCATCTCAAGCCTCTAACAATGCCCCGCGTTGAGCGACCTACGGCCGCCGCCAGGCATGAGCTTTTGCCTGACGGGAGCACAACATCTGCCCACTTTGCCTCGATAAGATCCCATTGCGGCTCTTCGCGGCGGACCAACGACCTCCCAGTGCGCGGACGTCGTTGAGGAGCGGGCACCAAGGAGAGGACGAGGGTGACGGAAGACGGGACGCCGGACGAGGTGAACCCCTCGAACTCTGCGGGAGCGCCGGACGACCAGTCCCCGCAGTACACGCCACCGCCACCGTCGCCACCTGACTGGGACCGGTTCTCACCGGGGCCCGCCGATGCTTTCGGGATGATCGCTCCGCCTACCGTCCCAGCACCCGATGCGGCAACGGTCGCCCCCTCGCCATACGCTCCGCAACCCCCGCCGTACCAGCCCCCATCTCCACCCTCGGCAGACCAACCGGTGACGGACCCGTTCAATCCGCCGCCCCCTGACCTCTCGGCGATGTCCGCGCTGCCCGCCCACACCTTTGGGATGCCCGGACCCGGAACCCAGAGCCCTGAGCAATCCCTGGCCGAGTACGAGCCTGCGATCGGCTCGGACGAATGGTCACGTCCCACGTCATCCCCCATGACCGACATCAGCGCACCCTCGGCATTGATGTACTCGCGGCCGTCGAAGCCGAGACGCGTTCTCTCTCCACGAGTCCTCTTGGCCGTCGGCGCAGGCATCGCCGTTGCCGCATTGATCGCCGGCGGCATCGTCGCGCTATCGGGAGTCCACACCAGCAAGAAGGGCGCCCTTTCCGCGGAGGACGCCCGGCCCGCCGGGCAGGTCTTCGCACTGGACCCGGCTGCCGCAACCGACGGCAGGGACCAGGAACTGAACGGGGTCGCCTCGGCGGGATCCATCGTCGTGGCGACCGGCGGGGAGTTCGGTACCCTCAACTACCGCGCAGAGTTCCTGGTCTCCACCGACGGCGGCCGCTCCTTCAAGCTCGCCAACGTCCGCGCTCCCGACGGTGGTGAACCTCCGTACGGGGACACGCCGCGCGCGATCGCAGGCACCAGCGGCGCTTGGGTCGCGCTGGGCTCCTCCGGCGGCGGCATGGTGTCATGGACCAGCCGCGACGGGCAAAACTGGATACGCCAGCCCCCGCAGGACAACTCCCCGTTCGGACCGCATGACCGGATCGCCAGGATCGCCGCAACCGGATCCGGGTTCATCGCGGTCGGGGACACCTCCGCCAAGGGGGACCTCTCCGACCTGGCACCCGTTGTCTGGTTGTCCTCCAATGGCCAGCGTTGGGAGCGACTCCCCGCCGACCGGCTGAAGATGTCGCTGCCCGGTGGCCATCTGTCGCTCATCGACGTGGCCGAGCGTAACAACACGATCCTCGCGTACGGTTGGTCGGCCAAGGGCGACAAGATCGACTCTGAGGGTGTCTGGCGATCGACCGACGGAGGCTGGACCTGGTCTCAGGTCAACGTTCCGCACCCTCCAGGCTCCGCGCCCACGGGCATGTGCATCACGGCCACCCCGGCAGGTTTCCTTGTGGCCCGCAACGCCGGCCGGTTCAAGGGCGGCAAGGTCGAGTTCTACGCCACGGTGCTCGGCTCGGCCGATGGCCAACGATGGACTCCGGTCGGGGAGATCAGTCTCCCCGGTTACAAGCTGATCCTGCGCCTGCAGGGCTCTGCCGGCGGTGTGGCCGCGACGGTCGGGGCGGGCGACAAGGAGCTTTTGGCCCGAAGCGCCGACGGCCAGTCCTGGCAGGCGGCGGGTAGCGTGCCCGCACCCACCGGGCGCAGCTTCAACGGCCTGGCGGTCACGGCCGGCACCACCGTGCTCGCCGGTCGGGACACCAGTGGCCCTGACGCGAACTCCGTGCTGGAGGTGCGCGATCCGCAGGGCCAGGCCGTGCCCGTCAATCTGAAGGGCATGGTCGGCGCCGTCCTGCCGGACCAGACCGTGTCGGCCGTCGGGTCGTACGGCGGGCGGACCGTTGCGGTGGGCAGTGCGAATGGAGCCGGTGCCGCCTGGGCCTCCACCGACGGAGACCAGTGGACCAGCGGGAAGCTCAGCGGCGGCGACCTCGGCGCCGGCGGCCACAAGCGCCTGCTCGCAGTGGCCGGTGGAAGCGCCGGTTGGGTGGCGGTCGGCCGGAACGGGACACCGGCCGGCAAGCCGCTCGTCAACACCTCCGCCGATGGCGGTACGTGGCAGAGCATCGGCACCACGAGTTCCTTCCCCGCCCCGCCCAGTGGGTCCGCCACCCCCATGGCGGTGGCCTGGGGGCCGTCCGGCTATGTCATCGCCGGCGAGAGCGGACCCTCCGCGGCGATCTGGCACTCGACCGACCTGCAGTCCTGGCAACTCGGCACCGGTGGTGACCTCACCGGAAAGAGCGACGCCAGGCGGTGGATGCGCGGTGTGGTCGCCGGCACCTTCGGCGACGTGGCCGTCGGGGCCTTGGAGGCCCCGGCCTCACCGCAGAACCCGTTGCGGCGTCGGCCCGCCGTCTGGACTTCACCCGATGGCGGCCAGTGGGCGATGCAGCAGCTACCACTGCCGCAGGGCAGCGCCGAGGCCTGGCTGGACCGGGCTATTGCCCAAGGCGGCACTCTCGTGGCGACAGGCACCGCGTCGACCTCGTCAGGGCTGAAGGCGTTCGCCTTCTTCTCGTCGGACGGCGGCAAGACCTGGCAGGAGGTGCCGCTCCCGAGCACCGGAACCCAGCAGCACGAGGTTCAGGTCACCGCTGCGACCGCAACTCCGCGGGGCTTCGTCATCGCAGGTTCGGATCAGCAGGGACTCCAGGAGGACGTGGTGCTCTGGACCTCGCGGGACGGACATTCCTGGCAGCTCGAACGGCCACACGGAACCGGGCTGTCCGGTCCCGGCGACCAGTGGCTGAGCGGAATGACGGTATTCGGGGGACGGCTGCTCGCCGTCGGCCTGACCGCGAGCAGCCGAGGTGAACAGCCGACCCTGTGGCACAGACCGGTTCAGTGAGACGGCCCCTCCGCACCCGAGCACTCCGCGCAGCCGCCGGGGTGCTGCTGGCGGCGCTGAGCGCGTCCGCCTGCGGTCGGGCCGCCGGTTCCTCCACCGCGACAAGCCCCGCTTCCACACCTCGGCAGTCCACGGTGTCGCCGCCACGACCGACGCCCACCGCGACACCTTTGCGGATCATGCCGCTCGGGGACTCCATCACCTGGGGCCTCAACGTCGTCGGCGCCTACCGGACCGACCTGTGGCAGCTCATGATCGCGGACGGGCTCAGTGTGCGGATGGTCGGTTCCCAGTCCAGCGGGCCAGTCCAGCTCGGCTCGAAAGGCCACGAGGGGCATGGCGGCTGGGAGATCGCCCAAATCGATGCCCTGGTCCAGGGATGGCTGACCGACTACCGGCCCGACGTGGTGCTCCTGCATATCGGCACCAACGACCTGCTGCATCACAAGGAGCGCGGCGCCCCCGAACGCCTCGGCGGCCTGCTCGACCACATCACCGCCACCCTGCCGGACACCGACGTCTACGTCGCCACCATCGACCCGCTCGGCAACCCGGCCATGAACGAGAAGGTACGCGCCTTCAACGCGGCCCTCGCACAGGCTGTTCAGACCCGTACGGCCACAGGCGCGCACCTTCATCTGGTGGACATGAACTCCGCGCTGACCCGACAGGACATTTCCGCCGATCGGATCCATCCCACCGCAGGCGGTTACTCGAAGATGGCCGAGCGGTGGTATTCAGCACTGCGAGAGGCGCAGATGACCCGGTGGGAGGCCGAGCAACCCACGTACACAGTGGTCGAATCCGGACGGCGGATGGCGTCGAAGACCGCGTCGGGCAACGGCAAGGTCGGCTTCCTCATCTCACCGAAAAGCCAGCTGGAGTTCCATCTCACCGTCCCCACCAGCGGCCAGTACCGCCTCTACGTACGAGCCGCCGACGGCATGCCGCTCCCATGCAGCCAGCGGCTCGTGGTCAACGGCGGCCAGACGGGCGTTCTCCACTACTCCGACCTGGGCTTCGACCGCTGGACCATGACCGGAACCACCGTGACGCTGGACGCCGGTCCCAACGTCGTACGACTCGAACACGACGTCTGCAACGCAGAGATCGATTCCATCGACCTGATGCCCATGGCGGCACTGAGCCGCTTCGCCGGTCGTCAGATACAGACGGACTCGCCACCGGGGTGACCGGGGGCAGGTTACGAACCCGCGAGTGTGGGCGTGCGCGGCACCTCCAGGTCAGAGACCAGCTCGGGTGCGGGCTCTGTCTTGACCGGCCGGGGCGGCGTCGCGTCACCGGCCCTGATCTCCTTGAGCGCCTGCTTGAGCCTGGTCCGCATCCAGGTGCTGCCTGGCCTCTCCACACACCTGTGGATCACGTACGCCGTGAGAAGCGCCAAGGCGACGCAGAGGCCAAGCACCGCGCCCCGGTTGAGAGTGGGATACAGGAACTTCACCACCGGCCGCGCGACCGTCTCATGCGTGAGATAGAGCGGGTACGTCAGCGCTCCCAGGAGCGTGAGGCGCCGCCACCGCATCCAGGCCAGGCGCCCCGTGGCGACCAACGCCATCAGGATGTAGAAGGTCGTCAGGGTGGCGGGCACCGCGTACTTGTAGACACCGGGCCACGCGTCGTTGGGATCGACCCCGCGGAGCAGGTAGTAGCAGGACAGCGCCCAGCAGGCCCCGACGATCATCCAGAGCACGAGGTTCGGCCGGTACCTGTACATCAGGTAGAAGGCCATCCCGGCGATGAAGTACGGGGCCTGCGCGGACAGCAGCAGCATCTGGACCGCCATGACCTTGCACTCCATCGCGAAGACGCTCAGCAGCAGCCACGTCACCATGAAGCCGACGCTGCGGCTGTAGGTGACGCCACAGTAGATGAGTATGGCGATGAGCACATAGAAGTGGAGCTCGGTCCAGAGGGTCCAGTAGAGGCCCTCCATGTAGTCGGCTCCGACGCCGCCCTCGAGCATCGTCAGGTTGGGAAGCAGTCTGCGCGGCACGCTGTCCGGCCCGCTGGCGTTGGCGAAGAAGGTCCCCGCCGTGTAGAAGATCACCACGGTGAGCGCCACGCTGGCCCAGTACGCCGGGAACAGCCGGGTGATCCGCGAGACGGCGAAATCGCCGATCTGGCGTCCCCAGCCGCTCATGAGGATCACAAAACCGCTGATCATGAAGAAGAGCAGGACGCCGAGGTGACCGAAGCGCGCAACGGGTGCCAGCTCGGGGAAGAGATGGCGGGCACCCTGAGTCCAGAATCCGGAGTTGACACCGGCGTAGTGGTAGGAGACGACGAACATCGCGGACAGGAAACGGAGCAGGTCCAGCTCGTAGAGGCGCTTCTGCTCGGAGGGTGCGGTATCGGCCCGCATACGGCCGCCCAGCCGGCGCAGATCAGGCCGGGTGTGCCTGAGTGCGATCCTTGCCGCCACTCACGCCTCCTCAGTCTTGGGAAAGGGGGTGCTCACCCCGTCAGAAACCACGCTCGTCTGGCGAAGGACGGCCTCGGGGTCGAGGACGGCACCGGCGTCCGCCACGTCCCCGTCGAAGGCCACCTTGCCCTCCTTCAGGACTACGCCACGGTCGCAGATCTGCTCCAGCGTCGCCGGATCGTGCGCCACGATGACGAGCGTGCGTCCCTCCGCGTGCAGTGCCCTGATGCGCTGCAGACACTTGTGTTGAAAGGGCGCGTCTCCGACCGCCAGCGCCTCGTCGACCAGGAAGATATCGGGATCGGTGTGCACCGCTACGGAGAAGCCGAGCCGCATGAACATACCGGAGGAGTAGAACTTCACCTGGGTGTCGAGGAACTTCTCGATCTCTGAGAAGTCCACGATGGCGTCGTAGCAGCGTTCCGTGTCCTTGCGGGACATGCCGAGGATGGCGGCGTTGAGATAGATGTTCTCCCGCCCTGTCAGGTCGGGGTGGAGCCCGGCCCCGACCTCGATGAGGCCGGCGACCCTCCCCCGTACCCGAACAGAACCCACGTCCGGCCGCATCACCCCGGAGATGAGCTTGAGCAATGTGCTCTTCCCCGACCCGTTGAGCCCCATCAGGGCGAGCGCCTCGCCCTGATCGACGGTGAGCGACACCCCATCGAGAGCGTGGAACCGCTCAGATAGGCTCTGCCTGCGCAACGCCCTGACGGTCATCTCCTTGATGGAATGCGCGTGCCTGAGGGTGAAGTGCTTGTTCACCGCATCGACGATGATCGCTTCAGTCATGGTCAGAGCTCCTGTGCGAATCGCCGCTGCAGTCGGCCGAACACCGACTGAGCGAGAACGACCAGGATCAGTGACACCCCGAGGGCGATCAGACCGCGCACGGTCAGGTGGTCGGGGAACGGTACCGGAGCCTTGGGATTCCGCGCGAGGATGGCTGGACCGTCGGTGGTGGGCCACCAGAAGCCCCGTTGGAAGAGCGAAACCGCGACCGCGAGCGGGTTGGCCAGATAGACGTCTAGCTGCCAGCTACCGACCCCGAAGAAGTCCCTGACCACCGACCACGGGTAGATCATCGGAACCGACCACGGGATCAGCAGTCCCAGGATGTCCACGACCTGGCCGAAGTCCCGGAAGTACACGTTGATCCCGGAGTACAACAACGCAACCGCAGTGGAGAGTACGGCCACGATCGCTAGGCCCAGCAACGCCGAGCCCAGAGCAAGCATCGAGGGTCGCCATCCGGAGAAGATCGCGCCCGCCCAGAGGATCACGAGCGCCGGGAGCATGTTGACTGCGGAGACCAGGAAGGACGCGAAAGGGAACAGCTCTCTGGGCAGATAGATCTTCTTGACCAGCGCGCCGTTTCCGACCACCGACCAGGTGGAGGTCGTCATCGTCTCCGTGAAGACATTGAGGACGACCATGCCCGCGAAGAGGTAGATGGCGAGGTTCTGGGTGTTCTTTCCCAATGCCAGGAAGATGCCAACGATGAAGTAGTAGACGGCGAAGTTGACCGCCGGACGAACATACGACCAGCCAAGGCCGAGCAACGAGCCCTGATAGCGGCTGCGCAGCTCACGGCGGACGAGCAGCCGCAGCAGGTAACGGTGGCGGAGCAGGTCTGCCAGGCCGCCGCTGCGCCCCGGATCGACGAGTGGCGCGGCTCCGGACGCGATCTCGGCGGTGGTGGCCGTCATCTCTGTGCGGCTCCATCCGCGTCGAAGGTCTCCTGCCAGGCCTCGGCGGTCACCAGCTCGGGGATGCCGGTCTGGTATTCCTTCACGAGTTCGGGCCAGCGGCGAAGCAGTTCAGCGTGGAGCCGGGTGGCTCTGGCGATCAGGGAGGCGAACCGCTCCCGGTCGCGCCGGTACCAGGAGACGGTGGTTCCCTCCGCCGAGCTCACCAGCACACTGTCGAACTTCGTCAGGAGCCACCAGCGCTGGTCGATGTAGGGCACCACGCTCTGCGGGTGGATCTTGGCGAGCTTGTCCACCGGCCGCAACTGCCGAAACGCTCCCTTGGCGGCGGCTCTGAGCAGCCCCTTGGTTCCCTCGGGAACGGGCGGGGTCGCACGGCCCCGTTTCGGCGGCCTGCGCCGGGTGGGCGGAAAGGCGTCCAGGTCGCCCTTGGCGTCGGCGTCGGTGAAGCAGGCGCGGAGCGTACGGATCTCGCCCACCTTGGTGGCCATGCTGGGGTGCAGATGGCTCGGTCCCTTGAAGACGTCCTGGATCGCCAGCAGCATCAGTTCAGCGGTGGAGTACTGCATCGCCAGCGCGTGCTTGATGGTGATGAACAGGCTTTCCTTGATCATGTTGCCGCCGCGCTCATACGGCGAGTGCAGCAGCGCGGTGATGATCCGGTTCCGCTCCTGAAAGTACATCTGCCAGTCGGTCGCCGTGTCCTTCGCGTGCCAGGGCATATGCCAGACGCCCGCACCCGGCAGGGAGACCGTCGGGAACCCCGCCTTGCGGGCCCGGAGCCCGTATTCGACGTCGTCCCACTTGATGAACACTGGCAAGGAGAGTCCGATCTTCCGGATCACCTCCGTTGGGATGAGGCACATCCACCAGCCGTTGAAGTCGGAGTCGGCGCGCCGGTGCATCCAGTGGGTGTGCGCCAGCGCGTGGTGGGCGAAATTGTGCATCAGATGGGTGTTGGGTGCGGCCTCGGTCCACCAGCGGTACGGGGCGACGGTGTCACCGTAGACGTGCAGCACCGGGCGGTCGAGCAGGTCGAACATGTGACCGCCGACGATCGTGGGTGTCCTGGCCAGGTCTCCGAAAGCGATCAGCCGGACGATCGACTCCGGCTCCGCCAAGGCGATGTCGTCGTCGAGGAGGAGAACATAGTCGCTGCGGTCGGACCGGAGGGTCTCCGCCATGGCCCGGGAGAAACCGCCGGAACCGCCGAGGTTCCCCTGAGTGATGATCCGGAGCTTGCCGCCAAGCGCTGCCCGCGCCGCCACGAAATCAGGGTGATCCTCGACCCGGTCGGTGCCCTGGTCGACGACGAACACCTCGTCGATCACCTCCAGGGCCTCAGGGGAGTCGCCGAGCGCCGCCAGCAATTCGACGCAGAACTTCGAGCGGTTGAAGGTCGTGATGCCGATGCTTGTGGTGCCCTGCCGCCGATCCGTGGCCGCGCACCATTCGGCCTCCTCCAGCACGATCGACTCATCGCCCGCAATGATCTCGAACCAGTACCAGCCACCGTCGAGGAACGGCTTCAGCGGGAGCGCGATGTCGAACTCCTGGACGGGGGGCTTGACCCGCTTCGGCTGCTTGGCCGGCTTGCCGGCAATGGTCGCCGCAACCGGAGCCTGCTTGGTCTCCCCGGCATGTACGCCGACGGGTATGGCCTTGACCCGCATCCGGTGGGCGGCGGCGTCGGAGCGGTAGACGACCACGGTGCCCGAACCGCGCAGCCTGATCCGCAGATGTATCTCATCGACGATGCTCCAGCGTCGCCAGTAACCCGCCGCAAAGGCGTTGAAGTAGGAACAGAACGAGGTGCGATTGCCGCTGGGGATGGTCATACCCCGGCGGCCCTTCATCTGCGCCGCCCCTGAGTCCGCGCCCTTGCCCGGCTGGTCGCTGACGTACAGCGTCACCAGGTCGGGGTCTTGGTCGACGGGCAGGATCACACGCTGCAAGGTTCTCATTCGGCCGTTCCTCCGTTGACTCCGTGCACCCCGTTGCCGTTGAGCGGGGCTCCTTCGGTGAAGTGGGGGCGGAGCCGGTTGTCGACCATGTTCAGCGCGCTGGCGATGGCCATGTGCATGTCGAGGTACTGGTAGGTACCAAGCCGACCACCGAGCAGGACGCCGTCCTCGCGAGCCGCGCGCTCGCGGTAGCGGAGCAGCCGCTCGCGGTCCCCCGGCGCGTTGATGGGGTAGTACGGCTCGTCTCTGCTGCCCGCGAACCGCGAGTACTCGCGCATGATCACCGTCTTGTCGGCCGGATAGTGCGACCGCTCGGGGTGAAAGTGCCGGAACTCGTGGATCCGGGTGTACGGCACGTCCTCGTCGGCGTAGTTCATCACCGGGGTGCCCTGGAAGTCGCCGATGGGCAGGACCTCGAGCTCGAAGTCGAGGGTCCGCCAGCCCAACTCGCCTTCGGCGTGGTCGAAGTAACGGTCAAGCGGGCCGGTGTAGACGACCGGGACCTGCCCGACCAGCGCGTCCCGGACGTCAAAGAAGTCGCTGCCCAGCCGTACCTCGATGTTGGGGTGGTCGGCCATCCGCTGCAGCCAGGCCGCGTAACCATCGACAGGTAGGCCCTCGTAACGATCGCTGAAGTAGCGGTTGTCGAAGGTGTAGCGCACCGGAAGCCGGGTGATGATCTCGGCCGGCAGGTCCTTGGGGTCGGTCTGCCACTGCTTGGCGGTGTAACCCCGGATGAACGCCTCGTACAGCGGGCGGCCGATCAGGGAGATCGCCTTCTCCTCCAGATTGCCCGCCTCGCTGATCTCCGCCGCCTGCTCCTCGACGAGCGCGTGGGCCTGGTCCGGAGACATCGCACGGCCGAAGTACTCGCAGATGGTGCCCAGGTTGATGGGCATGGGGTAGACCCGGTTCTTGAAGATCGAGAAGACCCGGTGCTGATAGCCCGTGAACGAGGTGAACCTGTTGACGTACTCCCAGACCCGCTCGTTGGAGGTGTGGAAGAGATGCGCCCCGTAGCGGTGCACTTCGATGCCCGTTTCCGGCTCGAGCTCGCTGTAGGCGTTCCCGCCGATATGGTCCCGGCGCTCGAGGATGAGCACGCGCAGACCCAGTTCGGTGGCGCATCGCTCGGCGACGGTCAGCCCGAATAGACCGGATCCGGCCACGACGAGATCGGCGTTCACGAACTTCCCTCTGAATCGGCCGCCACTGTGCGGTTGAGGCGGGCGCCATGGGGCGCGACGAACTGCCGGTAGATGGGGCGGCGAAGCCAGGTCGGCACCAGCCGATAGCCACCACGGATGGTGACATTGCGGATGTACTGGGCACGTGACGTGAAACCGCAGCGGAGCAGCTTACGCTGCAGACGCAGCTCCGATCGGAGCAGCGCACGCCCGCCCCGCCGCTCGAACGCGCCCTCTCCAACCCGGTAGTAGACCAGCGGCTCGGGGATGTTGGCGACCTTGGCGCCATTCGCGATCATGCGGGCGAACAGCCAGTAGTCCTCCATCAGCGGTACGTCTCCGTACCCTCCCGCCGCGACGACGGCACTGCGCCGATAGACCACCGTCGGATGGTTGAACGGGTCGTGCAGTCGCGCGTACCGGGCGATGTCGGAGGGGCGCTCGGGCGGCGTGCGCCGCCCGCGAATGTCATCCAGATCGGTGCCGAACTCCAGCAGGCCGGCACCGACCAGGTCCGCGCCGCTCTCGATCAGCGGCAGCTGGACCTCGAAGCGCTGCGGCATCGACACGTCGTCGGCGTCCATGCGTGCCACGATGTCGTGCCTGCTCGCGGCCAGCCCGGCGTCCAGCGCCGGCCCGAGCCCGGCGTTGTGGTTCAGCGTGAGAAAGGTCACCTCGACCGGGCTGCTCGTCCGCAACTCCGCCAGGCAGCCGGCCAGTTCCGATGGGACCGGCCCGTCCTGCACGAGGATCACCTGATCAGGTCGCCTGGTCTGCTGTGGCACCGCACTGCGAAACGCGGCGCGGACATGATCGGGCTGGTCACCGCCATAAACGGTGAGTAGGAGCGCGAACTGTTCGGACATATGTCCATCTCAGGCGGGGGGCGGCCGGTGTTGCCTTTGAGGCAGAAGTGCAGGACGAAAGCGTAGGCTAGATTGCCGCATTCTGATTGCCAATGTGCCGGTTTAGGGCTTTTCGTTAGCGCACTGATAACCCGATGGAGTCACCATGCCTCAGGTCATTCACGATCACGTTGTCGCGGTCGTGGTGACCTACAACCGCAGGGAACTGCTGGTCGAGGCGCTCACCGCGCTGCGCACACAGATCCGGCCTGCGGACGCCGTGATCGTCGTGGACAATGCCTCGACGGACGGCACCGCCTCGATGGTGCGGGGGCGGTTCCCTGAGGTCGTTCCGATCGAGCTTTCACGTAACACCGGCGGGGCCGGTGGGTTCACCATGGGCGTCACCCACGCGCTCGAGCGTGGCGCCGACCTGATCTGGCTGATGGACGATGACACCGTCCCCGAGCCCTCCGCCCTGGCCGCCCTGATCAACGCACGGAACCGCTCTGTTGAGACACCCGCCCTGGTCGCGAGCCGGGTGGTGTGGACCGACGGGCGGGATCACCCGATGAACAGTCCACGCACGGGGACCATCGGCCCGGGACTGCCCGCCGATTGCGCACCCATCCGCTCCGCCTCGTTCGTCTCCGTGCTGATCGATGCGACGGTCGTACGGGAGCGCGGGCTCCCCATCGCCGACTACTTCCTGTGGAACGACGACTTCGAGTTCACCACCCGGCTGCTGCGCGGGCGCCTCGGCCTGCTGTGCCGCTCCAGCGTCGTCGTGCACAAGACCGCGACCTTCGGCTCGACCGACGCGGACCCAGGCCCACGGTTCTTCTACGAGGTCCGCAACAAGGTGTGGCTGTTCACCCGGAGTTCCGGCCTGGCCCCGGCAGAGCGCGTGCTCTATATGGGCTCCACGCTCCGCCGCTGGGCGCGTACCTTCCTGCACTCCGCCGACCGGACCACGCTCCGCCATGAACTGCGCCGGGGCCTGTGGGCAGGGGTACGTACCCGCCCGCGGCCCAACGCCGACGTGTTGTCCGGCGCCGGGCCCGGCCTTTGATCTCTGGTGTACTCAGGCATCAGCTCCACAGAGGTTCTGGCTCGCCGTGACCCCGCCTGCCACCGGGGGAATGGCCGCGGGCGGCAGGTTGATGAGCTGAACGCCGTTGTCACCGACGACCAGGTAGACCATGCCCTTCTCACCCTTCCGCGCGATGGGGTTCACCCCGGCCAGCAAGGCGGCGACCGCGGCGGCCTGTCTCTCAGCACCAGGCCCGTAAGAGACCCAGGTCTCGGCCGTCCGGGCCTTCTCCACCTTCACCTTGGCGATCTTGAAGCCGGCCACGGCCAGCCGGTCGGCGGACTGACGGCCTGCCGCCTTGTCCGCCGCGAGCACTGTGATCTTCACCTTGCCCGGGGCGGGCAGCGGCGCGACGGCGGCCTGCGATGGAACCGGGGTCGGACTGGTGGCCACCTCGGGAAGGTTGTTGTCACCGCGGATGGCGTCGAACAGCGGGCGGGCCTGTGTCATGTCCCACTCGACCCGGTTCGGGTCCTTCGGATAGGCGTGCGTCGGTACGGTGACGAACCGCACCTTGCCGGTGGTCATGCCCTTGACACTGCCCGCGAGCTTGCGCATCGCGTTCACCGTGAGCTTGTCGTCCGTGGTGATCGACTTCGTGGCCGCGGACAGGAATCGGTAGGTGCGCATCGGGTCGGCCAGCATGTTGCCGTCCAGGGCCTTCTTCGCCACCGAGGCCAGGAACTTTTGCTGCCGCTTGATCCGGTCCAGATCCGAGCCGTCCCCCAGTACGTACCGCGTTCGCACGTACCCCAGTGCCTGGTCGCCCTTGACGATCTGGCGCCCGGCCTTGAGCGTGAGGTCGGCTCTCGGGTCGATGATCGGCCGGGGGACGCAGATTTCCACGCCGCCCAGGGCGTCGACCACCCGCTTGAACCCGGAGAAGTCGACCTCGACGAAGTGGTCGATGTGGATGCCCGTCAACGACTCGAGCGTGTGCCAGGTGCAGACGGCACCGGCCTCGGCGAAGGCGACGTTGATCATGCCGAACTGCGCCGGCGTCTTGGAGCCGTTCTTCTTCTTGCACGCCGGGATCTGCACCATCGAGTCCCGGGGGAAGCTGATCGCCACCGCCCGGTCACCGTTCGGCGAGACGTGCAACAAGATAGTGGTGTCGGATCGCGCGCCGGTGTCGACGCCGTACTGGCTGTTGGCACCGGCCCTGCTGTCGGACCCGACGAGCAGGATGTTCGTGGACTTGTTCAGCTTCACGGGCCGGTTGGTCCCCAGTTCGCCGCTGTCCGCATGCTCATGGTGGATATTGCCCTGGAGATTGAAGTACAGCCACGTCCCGGTCCCGACGGTGGCGAGGAGAATCACGGCCGTTACCCCGCCCACCCAGGCAAGGATCCTGCGTCCACGCCGGCGCTTCGACGGGGAGGCAGGAGGATTCTCCACGCCCTGGGGGTCCTTCGTGCCCTGCGCCTCGTCCGCGTCGCCCGGGTCCTCGTCGCTCCCCTTACTCGCCGAGACCACCAGACTTTTGGCATCATTTGTGATGTTCAGATGCTCTTTGTCCGCAATATTCGCCTTGTCGGCGCCGCTAGCTTCCTCAGAACCTTCCCTGCCCTCCGCCTGACCGTCGTGGTCGTCGCGCGCCTTACGACTCATATCTCCCCAGCCATCCCGCAGTCCCATATGCAGCCATGACAATCGCGACATCCAACAGGATTCGTCAAGTCGAAGCGGGAAATAGGGCTGCGGACCGCTCTAC
>JAOPYO010000146.1 GCA_025964575.1 Actinomycetes bacterium | reverse complement strand
CCACCATCGGCGAAACCGAACGCGGAGAATCACGATGCGATCGGATGCTGGCCGAACGTGCGGACAGCACACTCAACACCGGT
Organism: Actinomycetes bacterium; assembly: GCA_025964575.1. GTDB lineage: Bacteria > Actinomycetota > Actinomycetes > Streptosporangiales > Streptosporangiaceae > Actinomadura_E. The sequence goes on along the minus strand of JAOPYO010000146.1, from coordinate 22,331 downwards.
GGAGCACTGGCCCACCTGTGGGACTACCTCGTCAAGAGAGCCGTTTACCCGACCTGGTTCGACTGGCCCACCCATGAAGCCCGCGCCACGACCCTACGAACGTTCGAGCTTTCGGTGATCGGTGGCCTGCTCCAGACCGAGGACTACGCCCGGGCGCTGCTGCGCGGTGACGAGGCGGCCGTACAGGCGCGTCTGGCTCGTCAGGACGTCCTCACCCGGGACGAGCCCGCACTGCTGGTGGCGGTGGTGGACGAGAGCGTTCTCTATCGGGAGGTCGGATCACCCAAGGTGATGCGTGATCAGCTGGAGCATCTGGTCGCGGTCGCGTCCGAGTCGGTGAGTGTCCAGGTGGTGCCTTCGGTCTTCCATCGCGGGATCAGCGGCTCATTCGTGATTGCCACGCTCGCGGACAGAAGCGAGGTAGCTTATGTGGAGACGGCCGCCCGTGGAATAACCATGGGTGACCCACAGGATCTGGATGCCCTCGCCAGATCATTCGAGACGATCCGATCTCGAGCCCTCCCGGTAAGCCAATCCCTGGACCTGATCCGAAGAACGGCAGAACAACGATGGACCTGAGCAACGCCCAGTGGCGCAAAGCGAGCCGAAGCACCGATAACGGCGGAGAGTGCGTGGAGATCTCCAGCCTCGCTGACATCATTGCCGTCAGGGACTCGAAAAACCCCACCGGCTCAACGCTGGCCTTCTCGACGGGCGCGTGGCGTAGCTTCACCGAGGGTCTCAAGCGCCTCTGACGGCACAGAAACCCTTCAGTATCCGCATGAGGATGCCGGGCGCCGGGGATTCTCTTTCGCTGCCGGCAGGTCGGCCAAAACCGCCGCAACAGCGATGGCGGAACCCTCTATGAGGAGTGTCGTATTTGTCGTGATGGCGGAGCCAGCCCATGAAGGGGCTGTCGCTGCGCCTGGGCGGCTCCTCCCAGTCCTCCTGTCGACCGCGTGCCGTGAGGTCGAGCCAGTTGTAGGTGCCGAGGAGTAGATCGCCGCCTCGCGCGTAGCTCGAGTAGGTGTGGAAGACGCGGTCACCGTGGCGGAGGAAGGCGCTTGTTCCAGGCATCTCGCCAGACCACCCCTCCCACTCCGTGCCGAGCGCTGCGAGTGTAGTTGTATTCGACGGGGGCAACGGTCTCGTCCAGCGTGACGTGGAAGTCGTAGTTGAAGTCGCTGCCGAAGGAGGAGTGCCAGGGGACGGTCCAGCCCATACGTTCCCTGAAGGGCCCGCTCTTGGCCAGCGGCCCTCGGGTGACCACGGCCAGGGAGGTGTCGCGTGCGTGCAGGTGAGCGAGGTGGCCGATGTTATCGACCAGGAACGAGCAGGACGGGCAGGCCTGGTCTTCGTCCCACAACCACATGAAGTGGTAGATCAGGAGCTGGCCACGGCCTTCGAACAAATCGAGCAGGCGGACCCTGCCATCCTTGCCCTCGAAGACGTACTCCTTGTCGCTCGACCATCGGCAGCCTGCGGCGCTCGGTGTTCAGCGCGTCCCGCTGCCGGGTGAGCTCCTTCTCCTTCGCAAGGGGCCATGATCTCTGGTGCGTGACGCCTCAAGCGGGGCCGCGTACGGTTGGATATCCCAGTGACCGTCTACGAGGTGGCTGGGCGACTTCCGGATATCGCCGCCGTCCGCGCCTTGAGCCAGTCCATGGCGATGCTGGAGGCGATCCTCAGCCCGGAGTGGGAGGACCGCGTGTATTCCTTCGACGCCCACTGGGGGCCGGGCCAACAGATGGCGTCGATGCGCAGCGGGTCGGGCGATGAATACTCAATTGTGTTCTCGCTCGCCGGCGCCTACATCCGTGGGTTCGACCACAAGTCACCGATGAGCCCGTACGGTCTGGACCCCGCCCGCCCATGGCCCGGCGTGATCGACGATGACCCGCCCGAGTTCGCCGCGCAGGTCACCGAGCCGGCGTTCGCCCACTCCTTTCCGGACGGCCCCGTCCCCGCGTTGACCGCTTGCCTGTGGCGCAGGACCACCGACGACCGATGGCGTACAGGCACGATCGATTTTCCCGACGGCTCCGTCGACGCGGACGGAGCCAAGTGGATGTTCGAGTTGCTGGTCGAGGGCACGCCGGAGGCGTGCTGCCGACATGCGGGCGACTACTTTGAGGTCCCGGTCGCAGCCGAGCTCGTACAGCACGTGTACCCCACCGACCCGCGTCTTTCACCGAGATGATCGCAAGGCGGGAACGATCTAGGTGAGGTAGAAGAGCGGTACCCCTGACCAGCAAAGATGCGATTTGGGTCGGGCAGGTGCACCGGTTCCGTAAAACCCGCGCTCGCGTTCCCCATGGCAAGGAACAACAACGGCGCTACTCGCCGATCGGCGGCGTCTGCTTTGCCCGCTCCAGCCAATCAAGGGTGTTCTGAGAGATGGCCTCGGCTGCGAGGGCCTTGGCGGTGGCGGTGTTCAGGCTGTCGAGGGAAGTGTCGATCCAGGGCTGTACGTTCGTGTGCCCCTGCTCTTGGTACTCACGGGCCTGCAGGAGGCATTCCAGTTTGTCGGCGTCGCGAGCGCACCGCGCTTCGGGGGTCTCGCCATTCTCGTACTCTGCGACGGCCCCGGCAACCATGTCCGCGACCGGAGTCGGGAGCGGCCGGACCTGATCGGCGGTGACCTGCTCGTTGGAGGCGGCGCTCACGTACCGCTTGGTGAGGTGCGGGATATCGGTGGTGCGGGTTTCCTGGGAGTCGTGCCACAGCGCCAGGAACGAGGCCCGCTGCGGGTCGGCGCCTTCCATTGCGGCGATCACCGAGGCGACGATGCTGACCCGGAAGGAGTGATCTGCGACTGATTCAGGTGCGGGGACACCGACGAGGGACCATCCCGTCCGCTTGTAGCGTTTGAGGAGCCCGATCTCGTAGAGGAATCCCGTGGTGTCCCGCAGTTCGTCGCTCACGCGCCGCCCGCCCTTCCCTGCCCGTAGTCACTGGCGTGCCGCCATGGCAACGCCGTACCGCAACGCGTCCAGCTCCCGGCGCGTCTGCGCTGATACCAGGTTCTCATCCAGGAGCTGCCCGATTTTCCCATTTAGTTCACCGCCCATGGCGGGGTCTCGGATCATCTCCGGGCATACGCGCACTAACGACCAGAGGGTGTGGACGTTCAGCTCCAGGAAACCGAGGTTGCCACGGAGCCGGTCCAACAGGTGACGCATCAGCCGGCCGCCGTGCCAGGCCGTCAGCGAAGTGGAGCCGATGAAGGCGTCGCCGGTCTGGTCCTCGGTGAAGTCGCCGGTCCAGAACGCCCAGTAGTTCAAGTTCGCAATCTCCCCGCCCTCGTCGGACAACTGGTCGGCGATGAAGCGGCGCATAGGCTCAGGATCGCCAAGGCGTGTCAGTGCGCTGGCCGTGGATCGGGCTAGCGGCCACACCTCGGACCAGCCTTTCGTAGGTGGCACAAGGCGGCGGTCCTGTCGGTACATGTCTGCCAACCATCGCGCGGTGTCGGGTGAGCGGTCGAAGCCGAGCAGGTAGTACGACTGGCGGGCGAGCAGCAGACCGCTCGGAGCACGGCGGTCGGCGCGCTCGGCGACCGTTTGCATGTGAGTGAGGACGTGGCGCCGTTCGTCGGCCCCGAGGGCTGGACCGGCCGCCACTGGGCCACGCCGTGCACTGGTTTGGGCGAGACCGGCCAGGCTGCCGGGAGCCTTCCCACTGATGGGCCAGGCGACCATCTCGGTAAACGGCCGGGTGATCACCCATGAGCCGAGAAGGTGACTGCCGGGATCGGCCAGGTGATGCGGCGTGGCTAGGGCTTCCCCGATGAACAGATCAGCCTCCAGCGCCAGACCCAGTGCATCGAGCGCGCCAGCGGGGGCGCCGAGGCGGCGGAGCCGAGCCCGCAGCGCCACAAAGTTCCCTGCGGGCATGGCCATGAGCGGGCGTCGTCCACTCTCCCAACCTTGGACGGTCGCGATACCTACCCCGAGTTCCTCCGCGAACTGGGCTTGCGTGCGGGAAAGCGACTCACGGAGCAGCTTGAAGAGGTATCCGGAGACACGTCCCTCCGAACTCATACTGCCGGTCAGCGTTCCATCTGCTCGCAGGGCCATCGCAGCTCTCCGCCGGGGGTCTCACTCGTACTGACCGTCAGTCCACAACGCTGGCCCCTGCGCTTACGTTCTGTTCAGAAGACACAGCAGGTAGTGACAGCAGCGTAGTCCCACCGAGGAATAACCGCGAGGCCCTACGCCGATGAACGGAGCCCCGATGCCCCGCCGGAACGACCGAGCCCACCACCGCCCTATCGAGGTTCCCCTCGATCATTCCGGCGAAGGTGCTTCCCGCCTGTACAACGCCGCACAACCGCCGGGATGGCGCCCTGCCGTCGAGGGGGCGGCCCGGTTCCCGCCGTACGACGCGGGTCGCACAGCCCCCTGCTCACCGACGAGCCTGCATACAACGCTGGATACTTCGACCTTCCTGGCCAAACTGCGATGCGAGTTCCCGCACTGGGGCATCGTGCATGACCCGTTCACCCCCCGGTGGTGGGCGCTGCGGGGCGCCGGAATCGCCTTGCGGGCTGCGACCGGGATCGAACTGAGAGAACGTCTCCAGGCTGCCACAGGCAGTGTCCTGGGCGATGGACGGCGGACCCGGAACGGGTCCAGTGAGGATGGCGGCCGGAAGGCTCGCGGAAGGGAACAGCACCATGACGATCTCGAATGATGTGGCGCGGGTGGGAAGTCACTTTCCCCTCGGCGCCCAGCTCGGGCCGTACATCGGCGGTGAGGCGGTGCGGCCGTTCGGATTGCAGTACGCGACCGAGCCGACCGAGGTCATCGATCTGGAGTGGGACCAGCTCGGCTACGACGAGGGGCGGCAGATCGCGATCGTGACCGACGAGGACGGCGCGATCCTGCCCGCGATGAAGCACACCAGCACCAAGACGAAGACGTCCACCAACAGCGATGACCGTAAGCCGCCGGACGACGACGAAGACGCAACGGGCGATTGAGCGAGAGCAACGGTGGCGGGGTCGTGCTGGTGGTGACGCACTGGTTCGACCCGACCGCCGACCACGTGGTCGAGGAGCTGAACCGGCGGGGCGTGGCCGTGCTGCGGTTCGATGCGGCCGACTTTCCCCGCCGGCTCACCATGACCGGCATCCTCGACGGTGCTGAGTGGCGTGGGGCGCTTCGCCTCGATGGCCGTTCGGCCGCGCTGGAGGAGCTGCGCGGCGCCTACTTCCGGCGGCCTACCGTATTCGGCTTCGGAGAGATGGAGGAGACCGAGCAGGCATGGGCACGGGCCGAGGCCCGCGCCGGGCTCGGGGGCCTCCTCATGGCCTCGAATAGGTGGCTGAACCATCCACACCATGCCGGGTACGCCGACTTCAAGCCCGTGCAGCTCACCGAAGCGGCGGCGGCCGGCTTGGACGTGCCCGAGACCCTCATCACCAACGATCCCACTCAGGCGCGCACCTTCGCCGAGAGGCACGGCGATGTCGTCTACAAGCCGATGACCCACATGCGGCCCGGCAACGGCCGGACCCTCTATGCCTCGGCCGTCACGCCGAGCGACCTGGAGGGCGATGCGGGCGAGGGGATTGTGGGTACGGCTCATCTGCTCCAAGAACGGATCAAGCATGAGCACGCCGTACGGCTGACCGTGGTGGACGGCATGATGTTCGGCGCCGCGATCCACGCCCATAGCGAGGCGGCGGCGCTGGACTGGAGATCGGACTACAACGCGGTGACCTATGAGGCGGTGGAGGTCCCCGCCGGGGTACGGCGCGGGGTGATGGCCTTCATGAAGGTGCTGCGCCTACGGTTCGGAGCCTTCGACTTCCTCGTCTCACCCGATCGTGGCTGGGTCTTCCTGGAGGTCAACCCGAACGGGCAATGGGCCTGGATCGAGCAGGCCACTGGGCAGCCGATCGCCTCTGCCATCGCGGACGCTCTCACCAACCAGGAGACGACATGATCGAAGTTGAAGAGGATCAGGAACGCGACCTACGGCGCGCCCTGGTCGCCAAGCTGACCGAGGACGGGTCACTCCGTGACCCGCGTTGGATCGCCGCATTCCAGGCCGTACCCCGGCACGTGTTCGTGCCTCGCTTCCTGCTGGACCGCACGCACACCAACACGTACGAGCCCGTGGACGCCACCGACCCGGCGCAGCATCGCGAGTGGCTGGAGAGGGTCTATTCCGACGAGCCGCTCGTGACGCGGGTCGATGGCATGTTCTCGGTGTCCTCGTCGTCTCAGCCGTCACTGATGGCCGACATGCTGGAGACGTTGCAGATCACAGGGGCTGAGCGGGTACTGGAGATCGGCACAGGCACCGGCTACAACTCCGCGCTCCTGTGCGAAGGGCTGGGCACCGATGACCAAGTGTTCAGCGTCGATATCGACGCGGACCTCGTCGAAGCGGCACGCGGTCACCTCGACGGGCTCGGCTACCGGCCGACGCTGGCCACCCTGGACGGCGCTGAGGGCTACCCCGACGGCGCACCCTATGACCGGATCATCGCCACCTGCTCGCTGCCCCGCGTGCCCGTAGAGTGGATTGCCCAGACCGCCGAGGGCGGCCTGATCCTGGTCAACCTGTACCGGGACCTCGGCGGCGGCGCGCTCGCCCTGCTGCGCGTCGAGGACGGGCAGGCATCGGGCCACTTCATGCCGTACTTCGGCGGCTTCATGCCCACCTGCACCATCGAGCGCATTCCTGGCTCGGAACTACTGGCCACACACCGCACCCACGAGGATGCCGACCGCGACGGCGTCGAACGAGCGACGGCAATGAGCGAGGACCTGCTGAAAGACGACACCTTCGGCATGGTCGCCGCGCTCCGGGTCGATGCCCAACGCCTCGGCCTACTCCCCGAGGGCGAGCCCGAACAGTTCTGGCTGCTAGGCCGCGATGGCTCATGGGCCTACCAGACCACCGACAAGGGAGGCGGCCTCATCGCCGTCCAGGGCGGACCCATCGAGTTGTGGGACCAGTTGGAAGCGGCTTACGACGATTGGACAGCGCTCGGCCGACCAGCCCGCGAAGAGTACGGGCTGACCGTGACCGCCGGAGGCGAACACATCATCTGGCATGGTGCACCCAGCGGCCCATCATGGAGGTTCTGAGGTCCGGGGCTGCTACCGGTCCACCGGTGGTGCCCCCGCCCGGCGTCGCACCGGCTGTACCGCCGCCGGCAGTACAGGCAGCGCAACGTCTCGGCCTTGCGGGGCCGCACGTGCACGACCACCCGCAGCTCAGCCTCCGAAGTCACAGCCCAGGCTCGCCGCGATAGATGGGAGTCGCGCCTCAGGTACCTGCAGATGAGGACCAAGAGCCGCAATGGGAGGCCGAGGCCGGAAGCCTCGGCGAGACCCGTTCCACGTCGGGGTGATCTTGAAATCGTTCTGGCTGCAATGGAGGCCGAGGCGGGACGCCTCAGCGAGCGCCCCGGCCTCCATTGCGGCGCTCAACGCCGGGGCGCGGGATGCCAGCGCCTCGGCTCGCTGGGGCCAAGCGCCCCGGCCTCTGAGAGCCGTCGCGACGCACAGGCCGTCCCAGTAGTTGATCACCCCGTACGCTCAATGATCACTACTGGAATGTCCCTGCTGGTCGCTTCCTGATATCCCTGGTAGGACGGCATGGTCGCGACCATGAGCTGCCACAGCTGCGGTTTCTCCTCGGGCGTGGCGGTCCGTGCGCTCGCGGGGAACGGCTCCGCGCCGACCTGGACCGTGACATCGGGGTTCTCGACCAGGTTGAGGTACCAGGCGGGATGCTTGTCCGCTCCCGCGTTGGAGGCGGCGAGGATGTAGCGGCCGCCGTCCCGTCCGTACACCACCATGGTGCGGCGCAGCCTGCCTGACGTGCGGCCGCGGGTCGTCAACAGCAGGTCGTTCATGCCCGGCCTGGGCCGGCCGTCCGTCTCGATGAAACGACGGATGTGCCGGGCCACCCAGGCGTTCGGGCTGTCCAAGACCTCCTCCTGCATCAGCCCTCCTCGACACCGAGATGCACACGGTGGTGTTCGGGGGTGTCGATCTCGTCGAGCAGCGCGATGGCGAAGTCGGCGTAGGAGATGCGGCTGGCCGCCTCGGCCGGAGCCGTCCGGTATCGGCCGGTTCGAGCACCACCATGGTCGAAGTCACCGGCCGGGCTGAGGACCAGCCAATCGAGCGCGGTGGTGGCGGCGCGCAGCACCTCCATACCGGCCGCGTGCCCCAGGTAGAAGGAGCGGTACTCCTGTGGGTAGCCGGAGGTGTCCATGAGCAGCGCCCCGGATGCGGTCTCCAGCACCGAGGCCAGACCGACCACCACCAGCCGGCCCACGCCCGCCCGCGTCAACCCATCGAGCAGGGCCCGGGCGGCGCCGGCGAAGAAGACGTCGGGTTGTGTGCTCAGGTCGACAGCAGCGCCGATCGCGGCATCGTGCCCCTCGGCGAGCTGGGCGACGCGGTTCACGTCCGTGACATCACCGGCGACGATCAGCACGCCGTCCGCCGACAGGTCGCCGTGCTTCGCCGGGTCACGCACGACCGCGGTGACCTGATGACCACGCCGGAGTGCATCCTGGACGGCAGCCCGGCCGGCCCTGCCACCCGCACCGAAAACAATGATCTTGCTCATCCGAATACCTCGCATCCGAGGGCCGGGCCTGATCGCCGGCCGCTGTGCCGGGACGCTATCCGGACGGGTGGTTACCGAATGGATACCGGCTACCGTGGAGCCGTGACAGAGCCACTCGATCCTGACATGTTCGACCCGGTCTGCCCGTCCGATCTTGTGCCGATCCGCTTCGGCGACAAGTGGGCAGGGATGATCATCCGCTGTCTCGAACAGGGGCCGCGGCGGTTCTCGGAGCTTCGGGTTCCCCTGCGCGGCATCACCTCGAAGGTGCTCACGCAGTCGCTCCGGGCGCTCGAACGGGACGGTCTGGTCACGCGCACGGCCCATGCGGGACCCGGTCAGCGGGTCGACTACGAGCTGACCACGCTCGGCCGTAGCCTGCTCGAACCGATGGCCGCCGCGTGCTCCTGGACAGCGGAGCACTGGGACGAGCTTCTCGACGCACGCGAAGCATCCTCGATGCTCGGCCGTACCGGCTAGTGGCCATTCGCACGATCCGGAAGCGGCAGATCGATCCCAGGAACGTCAGGGGGCGGTGAGGATGGCGGCGCTGCCGTAGCTGCCGCCGAAGCCGCTGCACAGCGCGACCCCCGCACCGTGGACCTGGTTGGTCCCCTCTCCGCGCAACTGACGTACGGCTTCGGCGACGTTGTTCAGACCATGCACATAGCCCTCGGACAGCAGCCCGCCGTGCGGGTTGACCGGGAACCCGCCGTCGGCGGCGATCTCGCTGGCCAGAACGGCCGGGAGATCCTCGCGCGCGACCAAGCCGAAGTCTTCGAGCTGGCGGGGCACCAGCCAGCTGTAGGCGTCGTAGATCAGCGACACGTCGATGTCGGCGGGCTTCATGCCCGCCGCGTCGAAGAGCGGTCCCGCGACGTAGGAGGAGAAGATCCGGGTGACGTCGTCGGCCTTGTCCATGGTCGACGCGCCGGGACCACCGCCCCGTACGACCGCGTGGATGCGCGGTGCCCCGGGCGCCCGTCCGGCCTTGGTGATGACGAGCGCGCAACCGCCGTCGGTCTCCTGGCAGCAGTCCAGCCTTCTCAGGGGTGAGGCGACCATCGGGCTGGCCAGATAGGTGTCCAGGTCGATCCGCTCCCGGCGGAGCGCGCGCGGGTTGCGTACGGCATGGGCGCGCGACTGGGCGACCACGGAGAACAGGTCCTCCGAGGTGAGCCCGGCGTCGTACAGATAACGCTGGCCCGCGAGAGCGAACTGGTGCACCGGTCCGGCCATGCCGTAAGGGTGGGTGAACTGCTCCTCCGTGCCCTCGCCCAGCTTGAGGCCGAGCGCGTTCATGCGCTTCCCGGACCGGCCGTTGAGCGCGCGGTAGACCAGCACGGTCTCGGCCAGACCGGCGTCGATGAGCATGGCGGCGTCGGCGACGATGGAGGCGCTCTGGGTTCCGCCGCCATAGATCTCGTTGTGCCAGCCGATCTCGTTGAAGCCCAGCTCACGAGCGAGATAGAGAACCGGTGCGGAGTCGTTGAGGTGGTAGCTGAGGATCGCGTCGGGCCGCTCGACGCCCGCGTCGGCGAGGGCGGCCCGGGAGGCCTCGGCGGCGAGCTGCAACTCGGTCCGCCCGGACTCCCGCGACAGCGCGGTCATCCCAACGCCGGCGATGGCCGCCTTCCCCGAGAACCCCTGCCTCCCGCTCACAAGACCTCTCTCTTCGTGATCACGGATATGTTGAGCCGCCCGTCAGGGATGGGGCGCGATCCATCCCCGGCGGGCGGCGCCTGGGAGCCCCGGTCAGATGTTGTAGACCCGGGCGGCGTTGCCGAAGCAGATCTTGTCCTTCTGCTCCGGGGTGAGGCCGTGCATCAGCTTCGCCACGTAGTCCCTGGTGTCGGGCCACAGGCAGAGGCTGTGCGGGTAGTCGGTGGAGTACATGACCATGTCGGCGAGCTGTGGCCAGCCGGTGCGGATCAGGTCGTAGCCGACGTAGTCGTCGAGGGAGGTCACTAAGACGTTGGTCCCGCAGTACTCGCTCGGTGCGGTCGCCTTGAACTTGTCGGGCACGCGGTCGAAGACCCACGGCGGCTCGTTGATGTGACAGTCAGCCGAAATGATCCTGCTTGCTACCGCGGTCATGCGTTGCCTCCGGACATGTGACCCGTCCGAGCGAGGTGGGGTGGAGTCCCTCGCCGGCACGGGCCATCGGAGGTGAAACTAACCCGAAATAATCACCTAGGCAAGCGCTTGCTCGGTTTTATCCGCAATGGGTTACCGGTCACGGCGCGGCGGCGACCTCTTGCCGCTGACCGCCGAGCCCGTCGATCCCGAGCTCCATGACGTCACCGGGCCGCAGGAAGACAGGCGGGTTGAAGCCCATCCCAACGCCGGGCGGGGTGCCGGTGTTGATGAGGTCGCCGGGCTCCAGGACCATGAACTGGCTGAGATAGTGCACCAGGTGGGCCACTCCGAACAGCATCGTGGCGGTCGAGCCCGTCTGGCGCCGGACACCGTTGACGTCCAGCCACATCCCCAGCGCGCCGACGTCACCGATCTCGTCCGGGGTGACCAGGTAGGGCCCGCACGGGTTGAACGTCTCTGCGGACTTGCCCTTGACCCACTGGCCGCCGCGCTCGAGCTGGAATTCCCGCTCGCTCACGTCGTTGACCAGGACGTACCCGGCGATGGCGTCCCGGGCCTCGGCCTCGTCGGCGAGGTACCGGCATCGCCTGCCGATGACGACGCCGAGTTCGACCTCCCAGTCGGACTTGGTGGACCCGCGCGGGATGTGGACGGTGTCGTTCGGTCCGATGAGGGTGTTGGGCGCCTTGTTGAAGACGATGGGCTCGTCGGGGACCGCCTGGCCGGTCTCGGCGGCGTGATCGCGGTAGTTCAGCCCGATGCACAGGAGCTGGTGTGGCCTGGCGATGGGCGCACCCACGCGTTGTCCGTCCAGCGCGGTGGTGGCACCGGACGCGGTCCGTTCGGCGACGGCGTCGGTGAGCAGCGAGGGCCCTCCATCGCCGAAGAACCGCTCATCGAAGTCCGTGACGAGGTCGGATACGTCGACGTAGGTGGTGTCGTCGACCCGGACGGCAGGCTTCTCCTGGCCGGCGGGGCCGATACGCATGAGATACAAGAGTCCTCCAAGACTCGTCAGACAACGACACCAGCGTCACGCTGGCCGGCGACGCGAGCACGTGCCGGTTATCAGCGCGCCGAGTAGACGCCGTAGAGCCATTTACAGCAGAAACGGGTCCCGGCGATCGGCGTCACAACTCGTACTGGACCGCGGCCCGTTCGGCGATGATCGGCTCGATGGTCTCGGCGATCATCGCCAGGTGGACGGGGTGATCGCGGTAGACGAAGTACGACTCGCGATCGGCGAAGTCGGCGACGACCACGAAGTCGTAGTTGCCCTCGTTGATGCCGGCATCGTCGCCGATCTCGTACCTCTTGATCTCCGGGATGACCTTCGGCAACTCACTCAGCCGTTCGGCCACCGCCGCCTTCTGCTCCTGGGTCGCCTGGCCGGTCCAGATGAACATCGCCACATGCCGGAAGCCGCTCATGGCCTTCTCCTCCTCGAGATCGTCCGCGGTCTTCTGAGGCTAGCCAAGTCCCCATACGTCGACTCCAGCGGTATCCCCGGGACGTCGTCATCGGTCGTCCATGACGATCAGGGCCGCATTACTCTGTTCGGAGCGCGAAGGGGGTAAGGCGCCGAGCGCTTCAGTCGGCCAGTTCGGCGGCGACGATCGCGCCCAGCTCCCAGCACTGCTCCAACTCGGTTTTGCCCGGTGCCCCGGTCACGACCAGCGGCGGTCTGACCTGTCGCCAGCGCAAGCCCGTCGTGATCGACTCGATCGCCCGTACGGCTCCGGTGGCGTCGCTGCCGGAGTGCAGATACGCGGCGTAGGGGCGGCCGACCGTGGCCTCCAGGCAGGGGTAGTAAATCTGATCGAAGAAGTGTTTAAGGGCACCGCTGATGTAGCCGATGTTGACCGGGGTGCCGAGCAGGATTCCGTCGGTCTCCAGCACATCCACGGCCGTGGCGGCCAGCGCGGGCCGGGCGATGACCTCGACGCCCTCGATCTCGTCGGTCGTCGCACCAGAACGCACCGCCTCGTACATCTCCTGCAGGGTCGGCGACACCGTGTGGTGGACGATCAGCAACCTCTTCATCACGGCCGAGCGTAGACCTCCACCCAGATACGCTCTGCACATCTTTGGTGACCGTCCGAAATCAGACACCCTGAAACGTCCGTAACCGGCCGGACGTGGCCTGGTGCTCGGCATCCGAGGTGGGAATCCTTCATGGACGATCTCGGTTGCGCCAGTAGGAGGTGTCGCCGTGCCCGACTCGAGACCTACGTGGCCGCTCGCGCTGGCGACCACTGGCGTCGCGGGCCTCGTCGCCCTGCCGGCACTCGGCGGATGCCCGTCCTGGCTGGACCGGCTGGCCCTCGCCATCATCGGCCGGCCGCTCGTCCCTCAGCACGCGATGGTGCTGGGCATCGCCCTGATCATCGCTGCCCGTGGCCTGCTGCTCCGCCGCCGGATCGCCTGGTATGGCCTGCAGGCCGTCATCACCCTGGGCATACTCGCCGCGGTGTCCGGAGCCGATCCGCTCTGGCGGCTGCCGCTGCTGGCCGCCGCGGCCTGGGCGCTGTGGCGCTTCCGCGGGGGCCTTCTCGTATCGCCCCATCCCGCGCGGGTGAGAACGGCCGTAGGGACCGGCGCGGCCATCGTGTTCGTCTCCCTGCTCGGCTGCGTGCTCATCGGGCATGCCTCCGTCCGGTCCGTCGGTTATGACATGGTCACCGGGCTGGGCGGTGGCGGGCTGGATGACGGCAGCCTCGATCTCAGCGGTCCCCTCTGGCTCCCTGCCGCGCTGGGCTTGCTCGGAGGCATCGGTCTGCTCGTCATCATCGAGATCCTGCTGGCACCCGCTCCCCCGCCGCCTCCGGGCAACGAGTCCGAACGCCGCCAGGTGTCCGCACTGGTCGCTCATCCAGCGTCCGACACGCTTGCTCCCTTCGCACTCCGCCATGACAAGTCGTACGTCTTCAGTCCGGATCGCCGGGCCGCGATCGGCTACCGGGTGCTCTTCGGGGTCGCGGCGGCGGGCGGAGATCCGGTCGGCGATCCCCTGTCGTACGACTCCGCGATCCAGGAGTTCCTCGAACTGTGCGGGCGCATGGGATGGCGGCCCGCCGTTCTGGGTGCGAGCGCCGACCAACTGGAGTCCTGGCCGGAACTGCGGTCGATCGGCTTCGGTGACGAGGTCATCGTCCGTCCGGCCGACTTCAGCCTGTCCGGGCGGCAGATGCGCAACGTCCGCCAGGCCGTCCAGCGCACCCGCCGCGCCAGGGTGACGACCACGGTCCTGGCGGAGCGGGATCTGTCACCTGGGCTTCGCGTCGCCCTGCTCGGGGTCGCCTCCTCCGCGCTCGGCGGGGCCACCGAGCGCGGGTTCTCCATGAACCTCGATGAGCTGCTGACCGGAGAGCATCCTGGTTGCCTGGTCGCCGTGGCGTACGACGAGGACGGTGGGCCCATCGCCTTCCAGCGGTATGCGGCGGCCGGGAGCGGGCTCTCGCTCGACGCGATGCGCCGCACTCCAGGAGCGCCCAACGGAGTAAACGAGCGCCTCATCATCGAGATGATCGACTATGCCCGCAAGCACGAGATCCCAGAGCTGTCGCTGAACTTCGCGGCCTTCCGGGAACTACTCGACGCGTCGGATCGGAACCCGCTCGAGAAGGTCGGCTACCGGGCCCTGCACCTGCTCGACCCGCTCATCGCGGTCGAGTCGCTGTACCTCTTCGACCGGAAGTTCCGGCCGCACTACCGGCCGCGCAGCGTGGTCTTCCGCTCGTGGGCCGACCTCGGCTGGGTCGCCGCCGCCCTGCTGACGCTGGAGTTCGGCCGGTCACATCCCGCCGTCCCGCAAGCCGAGCCTGAGATGCTCCCCGAACTCTCCTCAGAGCGACCGCTGAGCCGACCGCACAAGAGCAGTCCGTAGCCAGCGGCCCGGGGCCTCTTCTTGGTCACCGTCAATGCGTGTTCCTCACGTGGAGCCGAGCTGCTACGCTACCAAGCGAGCGCTTGGTACAAGCCGTGTGGATGCCTGGCCTCCAGCGATGACAAGGCAAGAGGGAGCTCGACCCGTGAGCAATCGTCAGATGAAGTTCTCGACCTTTCACCTCTTTCACCAGTTCGAAGGTCAGAGTGCGAAAGATGTGTACGAGTACCAAATCGAGGTCGTTGAGCTCCTGGAAGAACTCGGCTTTGACGGGATCTGGGCCGCGGAACATCACTTCCGTGATTACGGCGTGATCCCCAACATCTTCAACCTGCTGTCGAACCTTGCGGCGCGAACCGAGAAGCTGCGGCTCGGCACTGGGATCGTGGTGCTGCCTTTGCACAACCCGATCCATGTGGCCGAAGAGGCGGCGATGGTCGACCTGCTCTCGGGTGGACGACTGGAGATGGGGATCGGGCGCGGCTATCAGAGCATCGAATTCGAAAGCTTCGGGCTTGATCTCTCTGAGGCCCGCGACCGGTTCAACGAGTCTCTGGACATGATCCTCGGCCTCTGGACGCAGGACGACTTCGAGTTCAAGGGCAAGTTCTACGAGACCCGGCATCCGCTGACGCTGATGCCCAAGCCTGCACAGAAGCCACACCCGCCGGTGCACATCGCGGCCGTCAGCCCAGAGACGGTCGAGATCTACGCCGCCCGTGGCCTGCCCATCCTGGCCGACCCGGCGGCCACCTTCCGCAAGATCGCCAAGGCGGCGGAAACCTGGCACACGACCGCCGCGGCCAACGACGTCGACTCCGACTCGGTCGAGCTGGTGGCCAGCCGCTCCGTCTACGTCGCAGCCACCAACGAGCAGGCCCGCGAGGACCAGGCCCGGTTCGAGGCGATGTTCGACCGGTCGCGCATCTTCAACAAGGCGAGCGCGCCCATCGACTCCAAGACCGGCGAAGTCGCCAAGGGATTTGAGTTCTGGCAGGACAAATACCTCAAGGGCGGCACGGTCGACAACGACTTCCGCTGGGAGCAGCTTGAGATCATCGGTGACCCCGAGCGCGTGATCAGCCAGATCAGGATGGTCCAGGAGATGGGCTACAGCAACCTCATGTGCGACTTCGGCTCCACCCGGCCAGTCCCCATCGAGGAGATGCGCAAGACCCTGAAGTTCTTCGCCGCCGAGGTCATGCCGGCCTTCACGTAAGGCGGCGGTCCGGCCCCCCGGAGGTCCGCAGGGCCGGTTCGGCACCCAACCGCAGCAGAGAGGCGCGATCACATGGGCGCAGTTCACACGCTCACCCTCGGGGATGTCCTAGGCGAGCACCGGCGAGGCCGGCCGCTCGATATCGCCGCTGTCGACGGGGACGTACGGCTGACCTATCCGGAGCTCGACGAGCGGGTGAACCGCCTGGCCAACGCGTTGGCCGCCGATGGCGTCGGCCCGGGCGAGCGGGTGCTCTGGCTCGGCCAGAACTCCTTCCGCGTGCTGGAACTGCTGCTGGCGAGCGCCAGGCTGGGGGCGATCTTCTGCCCGGCCAACTGGCGGCAGAGCGCCGATGAGCTGGCCTACATCCTCAACGATCTCACCCCCAAGGTGGTCGTCTGGGAGGAGTCCGAAGCCACCGAGAAGGCCCGGGAGCAGGTCCCCCTCGACGCCCGCTGGGTGAAGTCCGCCGAGGAGTACGAGTCGTACCTCGGCGGTGGCGGCGCGGACGAGCCCTCGGCCGAGGTGAGCGGGGACACCCCCGTGCTGGCGATGTACACCGCGGCGTTCGACGGACGACCCAACGCCGCGCTGCTGTCACATGACGCGCTCATCGCGCACAGTGTCTCGCTGCAGCACATGCGGCAGATGGAGAACGGCTTCACCTTCCTGGACTGCGGCCCGCTGTTCCACGTCGGCACGATGATGTTCTGCCTGGCCACCTTCCAGATCGGCGGCAAGAACGTCTTCACCCCGGCGTACGAGCCGAAGGAGGTCTGCCGGCTCATCGAGGCCGAGCGGTGCACGCAGGCCTTCCTGTTCGGCCCGATGATCGACGGTCTCGTGACCGCCAACTCCGAGGGCACCTATGACCTGTCGTCGCTGCACTTCGTGTCGCACAATCCCGAGTGGGACGCGATGATCACCGTGGACTCCTCCCCCTGGTGCGCGTCGAAGATGGGCGGGTACGGCCAGACCGAGGTGGGCGGCATGCTCACCTTCCTCGGCCTGGGCATCGGCGGTGCCGGTTACGCGGGACGGCCCTCACCACTGGTGCACGTCAGGATTCTGGACGCCTCGGGTGACGAGGTCACGCCGGGTGAGGTCGGCGAGATCTCCGCGCGGGGCCACAGCATCTTCAGCGGCTACTTCAACCGGCCCGAGCTCAACGCGGCGAAGTCGGCGGGCGGCTGGCATCACACCGGTGACCTGGGCCGCAGGGAGGCCGACGGCACGATCACCTTCATCGGCCCGAAGCTTCGCATGATCAAGTCGGCGAACGAGAACATCTACCCGGCCGAGGTCGAACGTGCTGTGAAGGCCCATGCGGCCGTGGCGGACGCCGCGGTGATCGGAGTGCCGGACGAGCGGTTCGGCCAGACGGCCAAGGCGATCGTGGTCCTCAAGGAGGGTGCCGCCGCCACGGAAGAGGACATCATCGAGCATGTACGGGGCGAGATCGCCTCGTACAAGAAGCCGAAGTATGTGGAGTTCGTCGCGGCGATCCCGAAGAAGGGCTACACACCCGACTACGACGCCCTCGACGAGTCGTACGGTGGCGGCGCCTACCCCGGCGCCTGACCACGCTTTCGTTGAGTTGCATCATTCTGTTGGTGCGGGGGGACCCAAGGCCGACGAAATGATGCAACCCAACGTCGGTTACAGGACCGCGATGGGGTTGATGGGGCTGCCGGTGCCGCCCTCGATGGTGAGGGGGGCCGCCATGAAGAGGAAGTCGGTACGGCCCGCCTCGGCGAGCTCCTCGAGCCAGAGCATCTCCGCCAGGTAGATCCCGTGCCGCCACAGGAAGATCATGTGCAGATCGTCCTCGAGCCCCTCATCGGCCAGCTGATGTTCGTTGAGGCCGCCGATGGCCGCGTTGTCGGAGGCGACCATGCACACGTCGCGCTCGGCCAGCCAGCGCCCGCCGTCCGACGACAGGCCGGGCTGCCCCGCCCAGTACGCCTCCGGGCCGGAAGACCAGGTCAGTGGCCATCCGGTCCGTACGACCGCCACGTCACCAGGCCGCAGCTCGACGTCGCCACCCGCCAGGCAGGCCTCGAGGTCCGCCCCGGAGATCCGGTCATCGACCGCCAGATGCGGGACCCCGCGCAGGCGAGGGAGGTCGAAGAAGACTCCTCTGGCCACCACCGGACCGGCCTTGTCGATGCCGCACCGGGTGGCGCCGTAGGACCGTACGCGGTTCGCCGGATGCCCGTTGTAGAGCTCCTCCCCCGACCACATGTGGCTCAACGCGTCCATGTGGGTGGTGGTGCCGTGCGGGGTCACGATCAACGCGTCGTCGGCCATCTTGAGACCGGCGCCGATGGCCCGGGTACCGGCCGCGTAGTCACCGCCGTCCACCGACATGAAATGCTGCGGCAGCGGGCGTCCGCGCAGATGGGGCACCGTCGTCGGAGCCGGCGAAGAGGTGGCGCCGCGGATCGGCAGCGACAGGCTCAGCATCCGGCCGTCCCGGACACATGACGCGGCCGCCACCACGGCCTCCGGGGTGAGCAGGTTGAGGGCGCCACGCTCATCGGCGGCCCCCCATCGACCCCAGTTATTGGATTCGAGCATCATTCGGTTGAGACCTTCCCTCATGAAGAGACCTAGAGAGTGAGAGGACCCGCGCATGACCACTGTCCAGGGCCACTGCGATCCGGCTTTCAGCGCCGTACGCGACGCTTTCGAGGAGAACTTCGCCGAGGGCCGGGAGATGGGCGCCGCCGTCACCGTGTACGCAGGCGATCGGCTGGTGGTGGATCTTTGGGGCGGCATCGCCGACCGGCGCAGCGGGCGTGAGTGGGTGCGGGACACCCCGTGCGTGGCGTTCTCCTGCACCAAGGCCGTCACCGCGGCGGCCGCCGCGCTGCTGGCCGAGCGGGGTGCCTACGACGTGGACGGCCCGGTCGCCAAGTGGTGGCCGGAGTTCGCCGTCAACGGCAAGGAGGACACCACCGCCGCGCATCTGCTCTCCCATCAGAGCGGGCTGCCCGCGCTCGCCCGGCCGGTATCGGCCGAGGAGGCCGCCGATCCCAAGGCGATGGCCGACCAGCTGGCCGCGCAGACCCCGGAGTGGGTGCCCGGCGAGGCGCACGGCTACCAGGCGATGACATACGGCTGGCTGGCCGGTGAGATCGTGCGGCGGCACTCCGGCCGCACCGTAGGCGCGTTCGTCAAGGACGAGTTCGCCCGCGATCTCGACCTGTGGATCGGCTCCCCGGACTCCGTCATCGAACGGGCGGCGAAGCTCACCGCGGCCCGTCCAGGCAGCACCGACCCGCTCCCCCACGCCGACGATCTGCTGACCCGCATGTCCAAGGCCTACCTCGACCCGCAGAGTCCGCTCAACCGGGCGCTCAACAACCCCTCGCCGGGGAAGGGCGGCTTCAACAACCCCGTGGTGCTGCGCGGCGGCTGGCCTGCCGCGGGCATGGTCGCCACGGCCCCCGCGCTGGCCGGGTTCTACCGTGACCTGCTGGCCGGCCGGATCGTGCGGCCGGACACTCTGCGCGCGGCGATCACGCCACGGGTCAGCGGGCCGGACCGGGTGCTGCTGTCGGACAGCTCGTTCGGGCTGGGCTTCATGCGCCCATCCATGACCTACCGCGTTCCAGCCGAGGGCGCGGCGACTGCGTTCGGCCATACGGGAGCGGGCGGATCTCTCGGCCTGGGCGATATCGAGCGTGACATCGGCATGGCGTACGTCATGAACCGGATGGGCGACCAGCTCTCCGACGACCCCCGCGCCTACCGCCTCGCCGAGGCCCTCTATGCCTCGCTGCCCTGACCCATCCTCTTCGTGATCATGCAATCGTTCGTCGGACGATTGCATGATCACGAAGCGAGAGGAAGTCAATGCATCGTGATTCCGCCGCTGACCGAGAGCGTCTGGCCGGTGATGTAGCCGGCGCGCTCGGTGCAGAGAAAGGCCACGATGCCCGCGATGTCCGCGGGCTGCCCTATGCGTCGCAACGGGATCTGCTTGGCCAGTTTGTCGAGTAGCCCGGGGTGCTTGTCAGCGACGGCGCGCACCATCGGGGTGTCGGTCGGGCCGGGGCAGACGACGTTGCTGGTGACCCCTCCCCGCGCCGCCTCTCGGGCCAGGGTCTTGGCCAGCCCGAACAGCCCCGACTT
The DNA here is from genome assembly GCA_025964575.1 of Actinomycetes bacterium. Lineage (GTDB taxonomy): Bacteria > Actinomycetota > Actinomycetes > Streptosporangiales > Streptosporangiaceae > Actinomadura_E. The sequence goes on along the minus strand of JAOPYO010000146.1, from coordinate 2,382 downwards.
GGTCGCCGCGTAGGCGCCTTCGCCACCGGACCCTGCCCGCGCGCCGTCCGAGGAGATGAAGATCAGCCGGCCCCAGCCGCGCTCCACCATGCCGGGCAGCAGGCCCTTGGTGAGCTGCATCGGCGCCCGCAGGTTGATCTTCCACATGAGGTCCCAGCCGGCGGGGTCGCTCTCGGTGAAGGGCTCGACGATGCTCACTCCGGCGTTGTGGATGAGCACGTCCACCGGCCCCACCTCGGCCACGAACCGGTCGATGTCCAAGGGGTCGGTCAGGTCCACCCGCAACGCGACCCCGTCGAGGGACTTCGCCACCTCCTCGGCCGCCGTCTGGTCGAGGTCGGCGATGACCACCCGCGCGCCGAGCGTGGCCAGGTCGGCGCAGATGGCGCGCCCGATCCCCCCGGCCCCGCCGGTCACCACGGCCGTCCGGCCCTCCAGCGTCAATCCGTCCATCTCACACACCTCTGGATCTAGCCCTCCCCTTGATGATCGATTGCGCGATCACGAAGGGAGGGGGGTCTGCCAAGCCGTGATGAGGTCGTCGGCGGTGACCCTGGCGGCCAGCAGGCTGATGGTGTTGGCCATGACCGCATCGCCGTATTCGGCGGGCATGCCGGCCACTGCGTCGGTGAGCACCACGACCCGGTAGCCGAGGTTCACCGCTTCCAGGCAGAGCCCGGGGATGCCGAGGTTGAGCGAGAGCCCGGCGGCGACGACCGTACGGATCCGGAGCCCGCGCAGGGTCTGGTCCAGCGAGGTCCCGGTGAACGGCGAGAAGCCGTGATAGCGCCGCGACTCCAGGTCCGCCGGATCGCGCAGCTCGGGCATGACCTCGATCGCGCCGGTGCCCTCGAGCATGTGGTTCGGGTCGCGGAGCAGCCCCTTGATGAAGGGACAGTTGTCGGTGTGACTGCCCGCGCGGTCGGCCCGGAAGGCGGCCGTGCACTGTACGACTCGTACGCCCGCCGCTCGGGCCGCCTCGGCCGCCCGGGCGGCGTTGGCCACCACGTTCCGCTCGTCGGAGACCTTGACCAGTTCGGGGAACTTGGCCAGGTCGCCCACGACTCCGCGCTGCATCTCCATCACCAGCATCGCGGTGTGCCGGGGGTCGGCCAGCTCAGCAAGATCTATCGCCACGAGGTCCACCTTATCGGCCGAGCGCTTGCTTGGGTAGGCACGGGCATAGGGTCCCCCTATGGAGGTACGGCAGCTGCATGGATGGCCGGAGACCGCAGAGGAGGCGACCCGGATCCAGGATGAGCTCAGGCCCCTGCTGGAGCTCGGCACCCCTGGGCCGCAGGATCTCACGACCGTGGCGGGTCTGGACGTCGCCTACGCGGACGGCTCCGACCGGCTGGCCGCCGCCGTCGTCGTGCTGGACGCGGCCACACTCGACGTCGTCGAAGAGGTCACCGTCACCGGCATCGCGGCGTTCCCGTACATCCCGGGGCTGTTCGCCTTCCGTGAGCTGCCCGCGCTGGTCGAGGCCCTGAGCAAGCTCACCATCACCCCTGACCTACTGGTCTGCGACGGGCACGGTCTCGCCCACCCACGGCGGTTCGGACTGGCGTGCCATCTCGGTGTGCTCACCGGCGTACCGTCGATCGGGGTCGCCAAGACCCATTTCCTCGGCACCTACGATCCACCGGGCCCGGACCGCGGGGCTGCGAGCCCGCTGCACGACGACGGGGAGACGATCGGGCTGGTGCTGCGGACGCAGAGCGGAATCCGTCCGGTCCACGTGTCAGTGGGCCACCGCATCGGTCTGGACACCGCCCGCCGGCACGTGCTGGAGTTGAGCCCCCGCTACCGGCTGCCGGAGACGACAAGGCATGCCGACCATCTGTCCAGGAAGACCCTCGCCAGGTCATGAGGTTGCCGCCGGACTCTTGTTAACCAACCAAGCGAGCGCTAGGTTAGCGCGCGATGGACCAAACGCCCGCCCCTGCCCCGACCCCGCTGACAGCGCCCTACTGGGAGGCCTGCAGGCGGGGTGAGCTCGCGCTGCAGCGGTGCGCCGGGTGTGGCAGGTTCGTCCACTTCCCCGAGCCTGTCTGTCCCTTCTGTGGCAGCACCGAACTGCCCTACACGAAGGTCTCCGGGCACGGAACCGTGCACACCTTCAGCGCCGTGGAGCGCACGTTCCTGCCGGGCTTCCGCACGCCGTACGTCGTCGCCTGGATCGATCTGGCGGAGGGGGCCCGGGCGTTCGGTGGCATCGTCGATTGCCCGCCACAGGACGTACGCATCGGAATGCCGGTGGAGGTGTGCTTCGTCGACCTGCCCGGCTTCGGGCCGATGCCTTACTTCGCCCCCGTGGCTTCGCCCCCCCACCCCCCCCAAGCCCCCCGGGCGTACCCCCCACCCCCCCCCAAAGCCCCC
>JAOPYO010000132.1 GCA_025964575.1 Actinomycetes bacterium | reverse complement strand
TACGAACCGGCGGTGCTGGGCGACGGGGTCTTCGTCGGCCCGGCGGTGGTCCTGACCAACGACCGCAACCCTCGGTCGGTGGACCCCGAAGGCCACCAGAAGCGGGGCGGTGACTGGGAGGCGGTCGGGGTGATCGTCGACGAGGGCGCTTCGCTGGGGGCTCGCTCGGTGTGCGTGGCCCCGGTGCGGATCGGCCGGTGGGCGATGGTGGCCGCCGGGGCCGTTGTGACCAGGGACGTCCCGGACTTCGGTCTGGTGGTAGGCGTTCCTGCCCGCCGCATCGGCTGGGTGGGCCGGGCGGGCGTACGCCTGGTGGCACGGACCGATGAGCCCGGGGTATGGGAGTGCCCCGAGACGGGTGCGCTCTACACCGAGGATTCCGTCGACGGCGAGGCCGTGCTCACGGAGGCCCGGTAGCGAAGATCAGGCGCGGAGCCTGGCGATCAGGTTGTCGGTGGCCCGCCGGATGCTCGGGTTCTGCATGCCGGCGGGGCCGCCCAGGGCCGGCGTCCAGCCGAAGGTTCCGGCGTTGAAGACCCACGCGCCGCTGGGCGACCGGTAGACGCTGGTGTTCTGTGCATGCATCATGCTCGGCACGTCCTCGGTCTTCAGCGACCTGAAGGGAGAGCCGGACAGGAGCGTCTGATCGGTGGCGGCGGCCCGTGCCATACCTTTCATCAGCCCATCGGCCTCGCCCCTGACCAGACCGCTGAGTCGGTCATAGTCGGCGAGGCCGGTCCCCGCCCAGAACCAGTGCCGCGCGTTGCCGACGACGAGCGGTGCCGGCTTGTGTGGGATCCCGGTGAACTGGGTGCCCAGCAGGCCCTGCTCGGCCGCGACGCCACCGGGCTGGAGGGAACGCCACTGAACGGTTCTGCCGTCCGGGGCCGGGTCAGGGCCATGCTTGTAGCAGGTCACCGTCGGGAAGCCGCCCGGCCCCGAGCCGATCCGGGCCTTCCAGTAGATGTTGTTGGCGGCGAAGAACGCCAGATGGGTGCCGGCGCGTACCGCCCGGTCGGCCCGGTCCCGCATCTGCGACGACCAGTACTCGTCATGTCCGCTGAACATGACGGTCCGGTGTCTCCCTGGATCGGCTCTCCCCTCGTGCAGGTCGAGGCTCGTGGCATAGCTGAGGTCGAGTCCCTTGGCCTCGGCCCAGGCGATGAAGCTCTGGTCGAGGACGAACTGACGGGGGATGCCGTTTCTCGCGTAAGGGCGTGCGAAGGAGACGGTCCGAGCTCTGGCCGGGAAGTGCAGGCAGTAGGTCTGGCCGGGGATGCGGATGGCGCTATGGACCGCGCCGTCCAGATCGGGGAGACGCACCGAGGGATCGTGCGCGGACGGCACATAGCCGTAGTAGAGGCTCCGCCCGAGCCGGCCGTCCATGGGGAACTGGTTGTATGCCTGATAGGTGGTGAAGGGGAGCACCACCAGGAACTCGCTGTCCCTCCGATCATCACGGACGACGAAGGGAGTGCAGGAACGGCGGCCGTCCGAGGAGGTGAAGGAGGCCAGGTAGAGGCCGGAAACCCAGTCACGTGGAACGTTGAGGGTCCAGGATGGCAACCAGGAGCACTGCACCGTTCCGGTGGCGGCCTCGACCACCGGTGCCGGCTGCGGATGGCCGGGCAGGCGCGGGCTTCTGACCATCAGCCTGCCTCCGGCACCCCCGTAGTACCCCAGCCTGTGGACCTCGATGGTGAAGTCGACTGAGGCGGCGGCCGAGACGTGGAAGCTCAGCTGCTCTCCGGAGGTCACGCTGCTCGCCGAGGCGTACCCTTGGATGTGCCCGAGTCCGTCCTGCGACGGGCGCAGGCCGCCCGCCTTCGGATGCCAGTCGCTGCCGCCGGCGTTACGGTTCTCCGCTGCGATACGGGTGAGCCCGGGGACGACGGGCCTGGAGGGCCTGATCCTGGGGGGAATGGGCCAGGTGGCCATGGCGCCCAGCGCTCCGGTGACGCCCAAGCTTGAACCGGCGCCGATGAAGACGCGCCGCGAAATCCCTGTGATGGCCGTGTCCCCTCACTCTCACTAGAACGCCGTGTGGGCGGAAAGACTAGCCCCCGATCACCACGCGGCGCACTCCTGTCCAGTTCGCCGGGTCGGTGACCCGGCGGCCGTCCACCAGCACCCGTACTCCCGGCAGATCGCCGGTGCCCAGGGCTCGGTATTCGGCATGGTCCGTCTGCACCACCACAGCGGTCACGGGCTCGCCGTTGTGCGGAGGGAGACCGAGCGCGGTCAGTTCGTCGGCGGAGTACATCGGGTCGGAGACGTACGGCGTCGCGCCACGCCTGCGCAGCTCCTCCACCACAGGGAAGACGCCCGAGAACGCCGTCTCCTTCACCCCGCCACGATAGGCCGCGCCCAGCACGAGCACTCCGGCTTCGGTCAGATCCCCGTACGCGGCCGCGAGCAGCTCGACGGCGTAGTGCGGCATCGCCGTGTTGGCCTCACGCGCCGCCCGCACGACCGTGGCGTCCGGGTCGTTCCACAGATACATCCGCGGGTACACGGGTATGCAGTGGCCGCCGACCGCGATGCCCGGCCGGTGGATGTGGCTGTACGGCTGGGTGTTGCACGCCTCGATCACCTTGATGACGTCCACGCCGATCGTGTCCGCATAGCGCGCGAACTGGTTCGCCAGGCCGATGTTGACGTCCCGGTACGTGGTCTCGGCGAGCTTGGCCAGCTCGGCCGCCTCGGCCGAACCGAGGTCCCACACGCCGTTGGGACGGGGCAGGTCCTCCCGTACGTCGAAGTCCAGCACCGTCTCGTAGAACCGCACGCCGTGCTCGGCGGAGGTCTCATCGATGCCGCCGACGAGTTTGGGATAGCGGCGCAGATCGGAGAAGATCCTGCCGGTCAGCACCCGCTCCGGGCTGAACACCAGCGGGAAGTCACTTCCCGCGGTCAGACCGGAGCCCTGCTCCAGCATGGGTGCCCACCGTTCCCGGGTGGTGCCCACCGGCAGCGTGGTCTCGTAGCTGACGAGGGTCCCGGGTCGCAGGCCGGCTGCGATGGCCCGCGTCGCCGCGTCCATCCATCCGAAGTCCGGAACGCCCTCGCCATCGACGAACAGCGGCACCACCACCACAACCGCGTCGGACTCGGCGACCGCCGCCGTCGTGTCCGTGGTCGCGGACAGCAGGCCGGCCCGGACCGCCTCTTTGAGCTTCACATCCAGGTCGGCCTCACCGGGGAACGGCGGCAGGCCGGCGTTGACGAGGTCGATGACCCGCTGGTCTACGTCGGCACCCACCACGTGGTGCCCCTTGTCGGCGAACTGGACGGCCAACGGCAGGCCGATCTTGCCCAGGGCCACGACACAGATCTTCATGATTCCTTCTCTCCGCCTCGGTTGACCAGGCGCTGCAGGCGGAGGCGGACCACCCGGAACGGGCGGATCGGAGCGATGGCGATCACCAGTCGGCCTCGGTCTTTCGCGATCAGGGAAACCCGGTAGGGACGGGCCCGATGCCA
>JAOPYO010000087.1 GCA_025964575.1 Actinomycetes bacterium | reverse complement strand
GTCCCGCCCGACGGCGGTACGAGCCCAGTGCTCGAACCGATCGTAGGTGTGCCCGATGTTGCCCGCCGGTCCCAGCGTCACCCGCTCGTGGTTGAGCTGGTTGACGATGAGGTTCCAGCCCTTGTGCTCCTCACCGATGAGCATGTCGACGGGGACCTTGACGTCCACGTAGTACGTCGAGTTCGTGTGGTGTCGGCCGTCCATGGTGACGATCGGCGTCCACGAGAACCCCGGGTCCTTGCAGTCGACGATCAGCATCGAGATGCCCTTGTGCTTCTTGGCGGCCGGGTTCGTGTCGGTGCGGGCGGCCAGCCACACGTAGTCGGAGTAGTGCGCACCCGAGGTGAAGATCTTCTGGCCGTTGACGACGTAGTGGTCGCCGTCCTTCACCGCGGTGGTCCGCAGCGAGGCCAGGTCGGTGCCCGCACCCGGCTCGCTGTAGCCGATGGCGAAGTGGCACTCGCCCTTGAGGATACGAGGCAGAAAGAACGCCTTCTGCTCGTCGGTCCCGTACTGCAGGATCGTCGGGGCGACGCTGTTCAGCGTGATGATCGGGTACGGCACCTCGGCGCGGGCGATCTCGTTGGCGAAGATCTGCTGCTCCATCGGGCCGAAACCCCGGCCTCCGTACTCCTCCGGCCAGGCGGCACCGAGCATGCCGTCGCGGCCCAGCCGCTTGCAGTGCTCCATGTACGCGATGCCGAACGGGTCGTGCGCGATCTTGTCACGCTGTTCGTCGTTGAGGCAGTTCCGGAAGTACTCCCGCAGCTCGGCGCGGAGCTTCTTCTGCTCGTCGGTCAAGTCAATGAACACTGCTGAACACTCCCTCTCAGATGCTCATGGAAACGCCGGCGACAAGACCACCGATGGCATCGAGCTGTGCCTCAGCGCCGCCGAGCAGGTGCCCGTAGTGCTTGGCCGCCGCGAAGTAACGATGCAGCGGGTACGTCACGTCCAGACCGATGCCGCCGTGCAGGTGCTGGCAGGTGTAGAGCGCCTTCACCACCGGGTCGCAGGCGTTGTACGCGGCGATCGCCAGGACCTCGTCGACGTCCGACTCGCGGAGCGGCGGGGTGGCCCCCTTTGAATGACGCGCGGCCTCGTCCAGCCGCCAGACGCCCGCCCATACGCCCACGTCCAGGGCGCGCTTGGCGATGTAGACGTCACCGATCTGCATGGTGACCGCCTGGAACTCGGCCAGTACCCGGTCGAACTGTTCCCGGGTCTTGACGTACTCGGTGGTGAGCTTGAGCGCGCCGTCGATGACACCGGAGACGGTGGCGACCGCACCCGCCATCGCGAACCGGCCGAGGGTGGCCCATGCGGCACCGTCGGCGAGCCCGCCGAGCAACGCGTCGGCATCGACCCGTACGCCGTCGAGCGCGATGCGGGACATGGGCTCGCCGGTGGCAGCCGGGTGCGGGGTGAGCGTGACGGCCGATGGCTCCACGAGAAAGACGCCGATTCCGGCGCCCTCGACGTGCGCGGGGATCAGGATGTACGACGCCGCGGCCGCGTACGGCACGAAGGTCTTCACCCCGGTCAGGAGGTAGCCGTCGCCGTCATGGCGAGCCGTCGTGGCGAGGCCGTCACCCGGCTCCCGGTAGGCGCCGGTCAGCACCGTCTCGCCTTCGGCGAGCGGGGTCAGCAACTGCCGCTGTGCCTCCGTGCCGTGCTTGGCCATCGGCAGCGCCGCCAGCGCGAGCGAGGCATAGGCCGGGACCGGGGCGACGTGGGCACCGACCGCTCGCAGCACCACGGCGAGTTCGATCGCGCCGAGTCCGGCACCGCCGACCTCTTCGGGCAGTGCGATGCCGAGCAGCCCGGCCTGGGCCATGGCCTTCCACAATCCCAGGTCATAGGGGGCGCCGCTCTTCTCGTGGGTCTCCAGCCTCTCGACCGTCACTTCACGCGCAAGCAGATCGGCGGCGAGCCCCTCCAGCTCCTTTTGGTCTTCGGTGAGGTTGAAGTCCACTTATCCGCTCCTATCCAGGTGGTCGGGGGGCTGGTCGGTGAGCAAGTGCAGACGACCACGTGTTTCGAACTCGGTACGCAACCGCGCCACGTCGTCGGAGGTCATCGGCCGATACGTCAGGTCTTTGCCGGGCCGCCACCACACGGGATCGGCGGTGTGCCAGGCCTCTCGCACCAGCCTGCGCTTGAGGATCTTGTTGGAGGCGGTGGCCGGGAGCTCGCCGGCCACCCGGATGTAGCGGGGCACCCACTTGGGGCTCAGGTCCCGGCGCCCTTTCAGATAGGCGGTGAACGCCTGGGGATCGAAGTCGTCCATGACGAGGGAGAGCATCACCTGGTCACCGGCGGCCACGTCCGGCACCCCGTACACCGCGAACTGCTCGATCCCGGGCAGGGCTGCCAGCACCCGCTCGACCTGGGCGGCGCCGAAATTCTCGCCGTCGACGCGCAGCCGGTCCAGGGACCGTCCGGTGAAGAACACATAGCCGTTCTCATCGGCGTAGCCGAAGTCGCCGCTCCAGAACATGCCTCCGCGCAGCCGTTCCGTGTCCGCCTCGGCGTCGTTGTAGTAACCATCGAAGAGCCCGAGGCCCTGTGTGCCGACCAGCTCACCGACGGCCTCGTCTCCGTTGGTGAGCCGGCCATCGCCGTCGAAGCGGGCGGGCGGGCATTCTGCCCCGGTCTCCGAGTTGAGGATCTTGATGCCGTCGGTCAGCTTGCCCAGTGCGCCCTGCGGCCCCAGGGGGTCGGGTGACAGCGAGATGGCCGTCTCGGTGGAACCGTAGGCGTCCATGACGAAGCAGCCGAACCGTTCGGCGAAGGCCTTCTGCTCCAGCGGCGCCGCCTCGTTACCGAAAGCGACCTTGAGCGGATTGTCCTGGTCGTCCGGCGCCACGGGCGTGGCCAGCACGTAGGACAGAGCCTTGCCGACGTACTGCAGATACGTGCAGCCATAGCGGCGGAGGTCGGGGAGGAGTCCGGAGGCGGAGAACTTCCGGCGGAGGACGAGGGCGGCACCGGCGACGAGTGCGGGGGCGTACGCCGCCATGACCGCGCCGGAGTGGAAGAGTGGCATCGGGCAGTAGACGACATCGTCGGCGGTGAGCAACCTGCCGGCGAGCGATTCCCCAGGGATCACGATCTTGCGATGGGTGACCCTGACCGCGCGGGGGTTCCCGGATGTCCCCGAAGTGAAGATCAGCATCAACAAGGTTTCGGGAGCGATCCCAGGTTCGACCAGGAGGGCCGCGCCGCGATGAGGCTCGAGGAGGCCTTCCATGCTCGCGGAAGAGAGGTGCCGCTCGGTTCCAAGAGCACGCGCGACCTCGGCGTACGCCGGATCGAAAATGATGAGGTCGCAGTCGGCGCGGGCCGCGTCGGCCGCCAGCTCCGTGGCGCTGCGGGTGGTGTTGAGCGCGACGATGACCGAGCCGGACAGTGCCGCGCCGCCGAGCAGGAACACCAGCTCCGGCACGTTGTCGAACACCACCCCCAGGTGCAGCGGGCGGGAGACCTCGGCCGGATCGCGTGAGGATCGTGAGCTCGCAAGGGTCTCCCGCATCCAGGAGGCCCGCACGGCACATTCCTGGACGACCTGACGCCATGTCCACGCCGCATCGCCGTCCACATTGCACAGCCCTGGCCGATCGTCGGTGGAACGGGCCAGCAGCACATCGGCGACGGTCGTCTCGTCATTCACCGTGCTCCACTCCCTAGGCCGCACCCGCCACCCCCGGCGGGAGTACCTTCAGGCGAAAACTAGAACAGATTCTAGTCTGTGTCCAGAGGGGAGATCATGACCCGGCCCAGCCATGTTCGCCACGCATGTCAGGGTGTACTGACAGGGATCAGTGCAACCAGGTCAGGTAACACGGAAGAAATGAGATAACGCGTTCTTGCCAGCGCTGTACGCTATGCATCGAGAGAGCGTGGCGCGGGGCGTCACCCAGCATCGAGGGGTACTCCATCGTGACCGCAGAGCCGACGACCGGAGTGCGTTCCCGCAGCCAGGTTCAGCGCCGCAGACGCATCGTCCAGGCGGCGGCCGCGCTGGCCTCCCGCGGCGGGGTCGAGGCGATGCAGATGCGCACCGTCGCCGAACGGGCCGGGGTCGCCCTCGGCACCCTCTATCGCTACTTCCCCTCGAAGATGGACCTGGTCGTGGCGGTGGTCAGCGAGGAGCTCGACCTGCTCGAGACCAGCATCGAGAAGCGGCCACCACGAGCGACCACGGCGGCCAGCCGGGCCGTGGAGGTGCTCATGCGCGCCACCCGCGGTCTGATGCGCGAACCGGAGCTCGCCGAGGCGCTGATCCGCTCCCTGTTGCTGTCCGATGTGAAGACCGACTTCGGCGATCGCATGTCCGGCCTGATGCTGCGGGCCGCCCTCGAGCCCGGTCAGGAGATCCCCGCCGGCGACCAGCGCCTCATCCTGGTGCGGGCGCTGTCCAGCGTCTGGACCATGGAGATGATCGAGATGCTCCGAGGCCACGCGACCACCGATGAGATCCAGGCCCGCCTCGAGATCGCCGCCGCCCCCCTGCTCGCCGGCTTCTGAACCCTCGGAAGGGCCGCCGGGCACGTGCCCGGCGGCCCTCAGCCGTGCTCAGGTCATTAGGGCCGCTGGCCGGGCTTGTCCACGATGCCGGCCGCGGTACGGAGGCTGAGAACGTCGATCGTCCCCTTCTTGACCGTCCACGTGCCGCCCTTGTCGACGTGCATCTTCCCGTCCTTGCCTTCGAGCTTTTGGTCGCTGATGGTTTCCGTGTGGTCTTTGACCACGATGGACCGATCGCCCCGATAGGCGTAGGTCTTCCGGTCCAGCAGGATCTCCTGGTTCATCCACCCCTCGGTGACATAAGCGACGCCCAGCGCCGGACGTCCCGCGATGTCCACCGCGCCCTTGTTCAACGTCACTCCGGGGATCTTCGCTAGCGCCCGGTAGATCGTGGCCTCCAACTGGGGCGGCAGCACGTTATTGCGCAGGATGCCGCCGAGCAAACCGAACGCACGGGAGTCGCGGGGGTCCTTCTTGACCATCCCGGGGACGCCCTGCTTGTAGTCCCAGGCCAGCAGCGCGTCCGGGTCGCGCGGCAGCGCCGCCACCGAGGCATAGTCCTGTGGCGGCATCGCGCCCCCCGAGGGGGAGACCACCAGCTTGCCGTTCTCGAAGAACGCCACCTGCTTGCCATCGGCCCGGGTCCACGTCCGGTCGATCTTCGTCTTCAGAGGCGTTTTCGGGGTCTGCACCTCGCCGTAGAGCGGCTTCCCCGGGGAAATGTTCCGCGACTCGATGTAGGTCCACTGGTCGTTGCGGGGGGCGGTGAACGCTCGGGCCTGCGCGGAGTCGGCCGCCCGGTACAGCACCTCCTGGGCGTTGGCCACCGGACCCGCGGGCAGACCCGGCACGGCGGCGCGGGGTCTGCCGTTCTTGTCCACTCCGCCGAGGTTCTGAGCCACGGTCACCCCCGCGGCGATCGTGACAGCCAGCGCACCGACCGCGACGAGCCGTACACCCATTCGTGGCAGCCGGAAACCGCGCCAGGTCACTCGGGGCCCAGACCCCGTCGTGGCCCGTTCGAGCAGCGCCGCCCGCGCCTGGGAGTACGCGGTGTCCGACGGTGGAGCGGGGGGCTGCCACCCGTCGTTCAGAATCTTCAGGTCGTCCATCAGTCATCCTCTCCAAGCTGGGTGGGGTTGGCGCCGCCGAGGGCCGCGCGCACCTTGGTGCGGGCCCGGTGCAGCCGGGACCGGACGGTGCCGGCCGGGATGCCGAGGGAGTGTGCGGCCTCCTCGCCGTTGAGTCCGGCCCAGGCGACGAGCAGCAGCACATCCCGGTCGTCAGGGGCGATCTCCGCCAGCGCGGCGGCGAGCCGGCCCCGGGTGGACTGGGCGTCGATCCGTACGACCGCGCGTTCGGCGGGCCCGTCCACCGGCTGCTCCGGTCCGACCCGAGCCAGCGCCCGGTACTGGCGCAGCTCGGCCCTGTGATGGCGAGAGATCAGGTTGGAGGCGATCCCGTACAGCCACGGCCGGGCCAACGGACGCGCCAGGTCGTACCGATCCCGCCGGTCGAAGGCGATGAGAAAGGTCTCCGCGGTCACGTCGTCGGCCAGACTCGGCCCGAGCCGCCGCGCGACGTATCCGTGGACCTCGGGGTAGTAGCGGTCGAAGATCTCCGCGAACCGCTCGGGCTCGCGCAGCGACGACCGGATGGTCTCGGCATCACTCGCGCCGTTCGAAGCGGTGACGGGACTCCCTGCCCTCATCACCGCCGCCATGTGCGGCTCCGTCGAATCATGTTCTGCCTCTCTCGGGGGGTTTCATCCCTCCTTCGCCGGCGGACGGGAGAGTGTTCGCGGGCAAGTCCGAGACAGAGCCGGGGCAGGCAACGCTAACCTGATCGCGTGACCGAATCCCACAGTGACGACGGTGTCATCATCGAGTTCATCGACGCGGCCGACGTTCCGGATGAGCACCGCAAGGACAACAAAGTGTTCGCCCCCGGCGAGCAGGCGATCATCATGAAGGACGCCAAGCACCCTGAAGGCCCGGTGCTCTACTTCACCGAGGCCGAATGGGACGCCTTCATCGGCGGAGTCAAGGACGGCGAGTTCGACGACCTCCTCGACGAAGAGCCACCCGAGGAGTAGGCCCGTGCCGCGCACCTTCGCGAAAAGGTGCGCGGCACAGCGTCAGCCCGACGGCGCCGCCGTCTTCGACGTTCGGCGGTTTGAAGTCACGGTGCACGATCCCGGTCTGGTGGATGGCGGCGAGCGCGGTCGCCGTCCCGATGGCCAGCCGGTGCAGATCCCCGCCGGTCCGCGGGCCCTCCTGCTGCACCAGCTTCAGCAGCGAAGGGCCCGACACATACTCACTCACGATGTACGGCTGGTCGCCCACCAGGCCCGCCCTGAGATTCAGGTGTTCACAATTCCGCGAAGAGGACGCCGAGGCTGACGCCGCCGGCCAGGCCGATCAGCGCGACCGTGTCGCCGGGACCGCATCTGCCCTCCTCGATGGCCGTGGCGAGTTGCAACGGGAGGGTCACCGAGGCGACGTTGCCATGGTCGGGAAGCGTGATCACCAGCCTGTCCGCCGGGATGCCGAGGATGGTGCGCAACACCTCGAGATAGGGCATCGTCACCTGGTGCACGCAGATGACGGCGAAGTCATCCCAGGTCAGGCCGGTCTTCTTCAGAGCGTCCAGCCACAGTCCGGGGCCTCGGCCGAGGAAGGCGTCCTTGAGCTTGCGGCCGTCTCCACTGAAATAGGTGAAGTCCTCGTCGCGGGGGTGCATCGAACCGCCGGCGGGCAGAGTGCCGATGTCCCAGACCTTCGACTCGGCGGAGAAGTCCCGATAGAAGATGCCCGACGTCTCGGAGGCCTCCACCAGCATCGCCGCGCCCGCGTCGGACAGCGTGTAGCCGGCGAACGCGTCGACGAACTGCGCCCGGTCGCGCACCCTCCAGCGGATGGCCCGGGACGGGGTCTCACCAGAGCAGACGAGCACCCGGGTGTACTGGCCCGTACGGATCAGGGCGTCGGCCATCTGCAGTCCGTTGAGAAAGCTGTTACAGGCGTTCTTGACGTCGAAGACCGGGCAGGTCGCACCGAGCTTGGCCGCGACGATATGCGCGGTCGCGGGCTCGATCAGGTCCTGGGACGCGGAACCGAAGATCAGCAGATCAAGCTCCGCCGGCCTCAGCCCATGGTTGGCCAGCAGCTTGCCGGCGGCCGCGACGGCCAGGTCCGAGGCCTGTTGATCGTCGCGCAGCACATACCGTGTGCGAATCCCGGTCATCCGCTCGACGATGGTCGGGTACGGGACGAACCCGTCACTCTCCGCGGCAATCCGCCGCTCGACCTCGGCACTGCCGACCTGATGCTCCGGCAGGTAGGCCGCGACCCCCGTGATACGGGCTCTCATGATGGGATCCCTCGTTCGGTGCTTCGCTACCGTCGTGAGCATCCTCCATCACGGCTGGCACCCCAAGTGAGAAGCTACTCAGACAAACACTGACGTAGTGACCATTTTCTGCCGAGTACCCATACTTAGCCCTTATGGCGACAAAGGCGGCAGCGCGGTATGAGGCACGACTTCTCTGGGCGGGCAACCCTGGCCTGTTCGCGCTGCTGGAGACCGGCCGGTTCACCGGGGGAATCTGCCGGGTGCCGAAGCTCGGCTGGGTGGTCACCGATCCGGTGCTGGCCCGGCAGGTGCTCAACGACCACGCGCATTTCAGCATGGCCGGCGAGGGCGGGGTCGGCCACATGTGGACGCAGCTGTTCGGCGACGAGATGGCGCAGTTCTTCGGAGGTGCCCGGCACACCGAGGTACGGACCCGCGCACGCGATCTGTTCACCGAGGAGAGCGCCCGCACGCTGGTCGAACGCTCCCAGGGGGCGCACTACGCGGCGATGCGGGAACGACTGGCCGAGGGCGAGACCATCGACGTAGCCGACGCCACCCGGGTGCTCGCCGGTCGCATGATCGCCGATCTGCTGGGCCTGGGACTGGACACCGACGACGCCGCCCGGGAGGTCTTCGGGGCGGGCGAGCGACTGGCCGGCCTGGCCATGGGCACGGCCACCTCGACCGAGTTGGCCCCTGAGACCCTCGAGCAGGCCCGCGTGATCGTCTCCGAGATCACCCGCGGGGTGGAGGAGGGCTACCGCGGCGCGGGCACGGAGACCATCCTCGGCCGCTGCCGGGAGATGGATCTCGGGCAGGATCTGACCCGCGGGCTGGCCACCCTGCTCGCCATCGCCGGCACCGAGACCGGCGCCTCGGGCACCTCCCGCACGGTTGCGCTGCTGCACGACACCGGGCAGCAGCACGCGCTGCTGGCCGACCCCGCGCTGATGGAGGGGGCGGTCCGGGAGGGCCTGCGGGTGGCCACTCCGGCCCCGGTGATCGGACGGCATGTGTCCCGTGACCTCGAGGTGGGCGGACGGCGGCTGCGGGCGGGCGAGCGGATCATGCTGCTGACCTATGTAGCCAACAATGGCGCCGGGCCGTTCGACCTCACCCGTGAATATCTGCCGGAGACCCGGCAGTTGTGGTTCGGCGCGGGCCGTCATCTCTGCCTCGGCGCGGCGGTGGCCCGCACCCAGGTGACCCGAATGCTGGAAACCTTGACCGCTGATGGCCGTCCATGGCGGGTGGTGTCCCGCCGGGCCGCCCGTCGGGTCCTGGTCCCCTCGTACGAATCGCTCCGAGTGACTCTGATGCCAAACTAGAACATGTTCTACGGATGGTAGGCCCGTTTGCCGGACAGGTAGACCTTGGCGCCCGCCTGGGCGACGGTGTCCGCGCCCGTGGCGGCACAGCTCGCACCGACCGCGGTCTTGAAGCCATCGACCAGGGCGTCGGCCGGCATGGCCGCGAAGGCATTGTCCCCGTTGCGGTCCTTCTTCAGCATTTCCAGCGCGGCGGTCCACCGTTGCCGGTCCGTCATCCGAGTGACCCACTCGGCACAGCTCGTGTTGTCGTAGTCCTTGCTCCACGTCTGCACGTAGCGGGACATCCCGGTGTCCTGCTCGGCCGTGGGGCCGCTCTGGCCACTGGACTGTGTGCCACAGGCGGTCAGCACGGACAACCCCAGACAACCAATGGCGGCCCCGACCATCCAGGTGCGCGCCGACGAAATTCGAGTCACGTCAGACCACACTAAGGCGCCCGTCGATCACGGCCGACGAGAGAAGCGTCACCCGTGACACTGCGCACATCAGCTTTGCGCGCGATCCCGGCGAAGAGGAGCGATTCCGCCCAGTCCGCGACCAGAGCCTCCGGACGCCGGCCCCGAAACATGAACCAGTCACCTTCCGCGTCAAAATAGAACACGTTACAGTCAGGACTGGAATGACGTTCTAGAAGGAGGACGCATGGGGAGCCCCGTGATCGTCGAGGCCGTACGCACACCGCAGGGCAAGCGCGGTGGCTGGCTGGCCGGACTGAAGCCGCAGGCGGTGCTGGCCCACGCGCAGCTCGCGCTGATCGAGCGTTCCGGCATCGACCCGATCGAGGTCGAGCAGGTGTTCGCCGGCTGCGTGACACAGGCCGGTGAACAGGGCGGCCATGTCGGGCGTTATGCCTGGCTGTACGCGGGCCTGCCCTGGCAGACCGGGGTCACCACGATCGACGCGCAGTGCGGCTCGGCTCAGCAGGCCGTCCATCTGGCCGCCGCGCTGATCGCACAGGATGTGGTGGGCGCCGCGATCGGCTGCGGCGTAGAGGTCATGAGCCGGGCGCCGCTGGGCAGCAACGTGCTTCCGGCCAATCCCCGCCCGAGCGACTGGTCGATCGACATGCCCAACCAGTTCGAGGCGGCCGAGCGCATAGCTCAGCGGCGCGGGCTCAGCCGTGCGGAGCTCGACGCCTTCGGCGCTCGGTCCCAGCAACTGGCCGCCAAGGCGTGGGCCGATGGCCGGTTCGACCGGGAGGTCTCCCCCATCGAGGCACCCGTTCTGGACGGCGAGGGCAACCCGACCGGCGAGACTCGTATCGTCACGAAAGACCAAGGTCTGCGGGAGACCACCGTTGAGAAACTGGCCGGTCTCCGGCCTGTCCTGGGCGAGCACGCGACGCATACCGCGGGAAACTCCTCGCAGATCTCCGACGGAGCCGCGGGCGTGCTGGTCATGTCGGAGGAGAAGGCCAAGCAGTACGGTCTGAAACCGCGCGCGCGGATCAAGACCCAGGCGCTGGTCGGCTCGGAGCCGTATTACCACCTCGACGGGCCGGTGCAGGCCACCGAGCGGGTCTTCGCCAGGTCCGGGATGACCATGAACGACATCGACCTCGTCGAGATCAACGAGGCCTTCGCGTCCGTCGTGCTCTCCTGGGCGTCGGTGCACAGATCGTCCGTCGACGATCTCGAAAACGTCAACGTGAACGGCGGAGCGATCGCGCTGGGCCACCCGGTCGGCGCGACCGGCGCCCGCCTGATCACCAGTGCGCTGCATGAACTGGAGCGCCGCGACGCCTCCACCGCCTTGATCACTATGTGCTGCGGCGGGGCCCTGTCCACTGCCACGATCATTGAACGGATCTGACAGCATCTGCCAGAAACCCACTCCCTTCGTGATCATGCAATCGATCGTCGATTGATCGCATGATCACGAAGGGATGACGTGAAGCGAGGATTGGCGTGCGCAAGACACCTGTTCCCGAGGACCTGGGCGGGGGGATTTGGAGCGTTCCCGTGCCGATCCCGGGCAACCCGCTCGCTTACACGCTCGTCTACGCGCTGGAGAGCGAGCGGGGACTCGTCCTCGTCGACGCCGGCTGGGAGCACGAGGATGCGTGGGCGGCGCTGCGGGACGGGCTGGGCTCGCTGAGCCTGAACGTCGCCGACGTCCGCGGTGTGGTCGTCACGCACCACCATCCGGACCATGCCGGGCTGGCGGGCCGGGTCCGGGAGACCTCCGGCGCGTGGATCGCGATGCACCACAACGACGCGGAGATCGTCCGGGTGTTCCGAGACCTGGTCGCCGGGGACGCGGACCGCAGCTGGCAGCTGGGGGCCATGCAGCGGGCCGGCGCGGACACCGGCGAGTTGAACGCGCAACTAGAGCGTGCCGACCACCCGGACCCCCCTGCCGTGCCCGATCGCGAGCTCGCCGACGGTGACCTGGTCGATCTACCCGGGCGCAAGCTCCGGGTGATCTGGACACCGGGCCACTCCCCCGGACACATCTGCCTCCATCTGGAGGACGGCGACCGGATCTTCACCGGCGATCACGTGCTACCGCGGATCACCCCGCACATCGCGCTCTACCCGTACGACCTGCCCGACGTGGATCCGCTCAGCGACTACCTGGACTCCCTCGGCCGGGTGGCCGAGATCGACGCCGGCGAGGTGCTCCCCGCCCACCAGTACCGCTTCAACGGCCTCTCCGAACGGGCCGGCGAAATCGCCGCGCACCACGAGGCGCGGCTGACCGAGATCACCGGGCTGCTGTCCCGGGAGGCCCGGACGCTCTGGGAGCTGGCCGCCGGGATGGAGTGGCGGCAGTCCTGGGAGGACATGCCGGTCGTGGCCCGGCAGATGGCGGCCGGGGAGGCCGCGGCGCATCTTCGGACGCTGGAGAACCGGGGTCTCGCCCGCCGGTACGACAACGGAGATCCACTCCGCTTCGTTGTGAGCTGAGCCCCACACTCCCTTGATCTTGTGGCGTCCCCAGCTGGGAAGCCGCAAGATCACGGGGGGTGGACTGTCGCCACGCTCCGCTATGCGACACATGTCACTACCCAGGGCCAGACTCTTGATGAGACTCGAGTCTCATGTTAGAACTCGTTGTGTACCAAGCAAGCGCTCAGTCGAGTTGAGTGGCGTCTGCCTCACCCGCGGAGCGTCAGCGTTCGGTGCGGACGAAATGATCCCTGTGACCGATCAGTCGACAGCACTCGTCGGCAAGGTGGCCGTGGTCACCGGGGCCGGCCAGGGGCTCGGCCGGGCGGAGGCACTGACACTGGCCCAGGCCGGCGCCCGGCTGGTGCTGAACGACCTTCCCGGCGACGCCGTACAGGCCGTGGCCGAGGAGATCCGGCAGGCGGGCGGCGAGGCCACCGTGCACGCGGGCGACATCGCCGACTGGGCCACCGGTGAGGGGCTGCTCAAGACAGCGCTCGGGGCCCACAACTCGTTCGACGTTCTGGTCAACAACGCGGGGTTCACCCGCGACCGGACACCCCTGCTCGTTCCTTCCCCGACAGGAGCGCCTGTGACCACCCCGGAAATCGACATCATCGACCCGAGCGTCTATGAGCGTGGCGGCATCCCGCACGAGCAGTTCGCGTGGCTGCGCGACAACGACGCGGTGTACTGGCACCAGGACCCGAACGAGGGTGTCCCCGGCTTCTGGGCGGTGACCCGGCACGAGGACGTCATCCACGTCTCCCGGCACCCGGAGCTGTTCTCCTCCCATCTGCGCACATCGATGTTCGAGGAGTTCAGTGACGACGATGTCCTGATGTACGGGATGATGATGCTGTTTCAGGACCCGCCGGACCACACCAAGAAGCGGAGCCTGGTCAACAAGGGGTTCACCCCGCGGATGATCAAGAAGCTCGAGGAGCACATCCGCGCCATCTGCAACGAACTGATCGACGAGGTCGCCACTCTGGGCGAGACGGACTTCGTCGAACACTTCGCCGCCCCCCTGCCGCTGTACGTGATCTGTGAACTGCTGGGCGCGCCGGTCGAGGATCGCGGCAAGATCTTCGACTGGTCCAACAAGCTGGTCGGTTTCAACGATCCCGAGTACACCGGCGCGATGCAGGACGCCGCCACGGTCGCGGGCGAGCTCATGGCCTATGCCGGAGCGCTGGCCACCGAGCGCCGGGAGAACCCGCGGGACGACATCGCCACCCAGCTGCTGAAGACCGACGAGAACGGCAACTCCCTCAGTGACGAGGAGTTCCAGCTCTTCACGATGATGCTGGTCATCGCCGGCAACGAGACCACCCGTACCGCCTCCGCGGGCGGCATGCTCGCCTTCTTCGAGCACCCCGAGCAGTGGCAGAGGCTGCTGGACGATCGGGTGCTGCTGCGGACCGCCCCTGACGAGATCGTCCGGTGGACCAGCCCGATCAACCTGTTCCGCCGTACGGCCACGCAGGACACCGAGCTGGGCGGCAAGCAGATCAAGGCCGGCGACAAGGTCGTCATCTTCTACAGCTCGGCCAACCGCGACGAGCGGGCCATCCAGGACCCCTTCACCTTCGACATCGGGCGGGATCCGAACCCGCACATCGGGTTCGGCGGCGGCGGCCCGCACTTCTGCCTGGGAACCCATTTGGCCCGGATGAATCTGGCGGTCCTGTTCGAGACCATCCTCGACCGGATGCCCGACATCCGGCTCGCAGGCGAGGCCCGGCTGCTGCGCTCCAACTTCGTTAACGGGATCAAGGAAATGCCCGTCCGCTTCACCCCATCGGCCAGGATCGGCTGACCCCCCACGAGAGATCGGCACGCCATCCAGGAGGTACGGCAATGACGCCCCCCGACATCGATCTCGTCGATCAGGACCTGTACGCCCGCGACGGCGTACCGCACGACCAGCTCAAGTGGCTCCGGGAGAACGCCCCGGTCTACTGGCATCACGGTGACCGCGAACGCGGCTGGCCCGGATTCTGGGCGATCACCCGGCACGAGGACGTCACCCATGTCTCGCGCCATCCGGAGATCTTCTCTTCGCACCGCCGGCTGGCGCTGTTCGACGAGCCGCTGGACGATCACCTCGCCATGCAGCAGATGATGATGCTCAATCAGGATCCACCCGATCACACGCGCAAGCGAGGATTCGTGAACCGGGGCTTCACGCCTCGCGCCATCGGGATCCTGGAACAGCACATCCGCGACATCTGCGTGCAGCTCATCAATGAGGTAGGGACGGAATCCGACTTCGTCCATGACATCGCCGCGCCACTGCCGCTCTATGTCATCTGTGAACTGCTCGGTGCTCCTGTCGAGGACCGCGAGAAGATCTTCGAGTGGTCCAACAAGCTGATCGGCTATGACGACCCTGATTTCCAGGGTTCTCCCGACGACGGGCCACTGGCCGCCGCCGAGATCTACTCCTACGCCGAACAGTTGGCGGCCGAACGCAGGGACAACCCCCGCGACGACATCGTCTCCAAACTGCTGGAGCCTGATGATCGCGGGGATCGGCTGTCCACCGACGAGTTCGACCTGTTCGTGCTGCTACTGACGGTGGCCGGCAACGAGACCACCCGCAACGCCGCGTCCGGCGGAATGCTCGCGTTCTTCGAGCACCCCGACCAGTGGCAGCGCCTGCTCGCCGAGCGAACACTCGTGCGCACCGCCGTGGACGAAATCGTACGGTGGGTGACACCGGTCAACCTGTTCCGCCGTACGGCCGTTCAGGACACTGAGCTGCGCGGCCAAAAGATCAAAGAGGGTGACAAGGTCGTCGTCTTCTACAGCTCCGCCAACCGCGACGAGGCCCTCTTCAAGAACCCCTACGCCTTTGACGTGGGACGGGACCCGAATCCGCACATAGGGTTCGGGGGCGGTGGTCCCCACTTCTGCCTGGGGGCGCACCTCGCCCGACTCGAGCTGCGTGTACTTTTTGAAACGCTTTCGGCGTCAATGCCCACCATCGAACTGTCGGGTAACGTCCGCAAGCTAAGGTCTAACTTCATCAACGGAATCAAGGAGATGCCGGTGCGCCATACGCCCACCGCCTCCCATGGCTGAGAGGGGCGGTGCGTGAGCAGAGTCACGCCGGATGACGAGCCGTTGCGGGTGGCCTTGCTTTCGTACCGGAGCAAACCGCACTGCGGCGGCCAGGGCGTGTATCTCAGGCACCTGAGTCGCGAACTGTTCGATCTGGGGCATCAGGTCGAGGTCTTCTCGGGCCAGCCGTATCCCGAACTGGACCGGGAGGACATCGTCCTGACCAAGGTCCCCAGCCTGGACCTCTACTGCGACGAGGATCCGTTCCGGACTCCGAAGCTGAGCGAGTTCCGGGACTGGATCGACGTCCTGGAGTTCGCCCATATGAAGACCGGTGGCTTCCCCGAGCCGCTGACCTTCAGCCTGCGGGTCCTGCGTGAGCTCCGTAAGCGCCGCCGGGACTTCGACGTCGTGCACGACAACCAGGTGCTGGGATACGGGAACCTCGGGATCCCGCGCCTCGGGCTGCCGTTCGTCACGAGCATCCACCACCCGATCAGCGTGGACCGCCGGATCGAGATCGAGGCGGCCAAGGGGATCAAGCAGAACTTCGGCAAGCGCCGCTGGTACGGCTTCGTCCGCATGCAGGCACAGGTCGCCCACCGGATCGGCCGGGTCCTCACGGTCTCGGGGTCATCCAAGGTCGACATCGTCCAGGACTTCCGGACCCACCCGGACGACGTGCACATCCTGCCGCTGGGCGTGGACACCGAGGTCTTCCATCCTCGCGAGGCGCCCCGGGTGCCCGGCCGGATCGTGGCCATGGCCAGCGCCGACTCTCCGCTCAAGGGTGTCGATGTGCTGCTGCACGCGGTGGCGAAGGTGGCCACCGAGCGCGACGTCCACGTCGTGATCGTCAGCAGACCGACCAAGGACGGCCCCACGGACAAGCTGGTCCGCGAGCTGGCCCTCGGTGATCGGGTGCGGTTCGTCAGCGGCATCTCCGACGACGACCTCGGCGAGCTGCTGGCCAGCGCGGAGATCGCCGTGGTGCCGTCCCGCTATGAGGGCTTCTCACTGCCCGCGGTCGAGCACATGGCTTCGGGCACCCCGCTGGTGGCCAGCCGAGCCGGTGCGCTGCCGGAGGTCGTCGGTGACGCGGCGGTGCTGGTGGAGCCGGGTGACGTCGAGGAACTGGCCGCCGCGCTGCGCAGGCTGCACGACTCCCCCGAGGAGCGCGCACGGATCGCCGAAGCCGGCTACCAGCGAGTCCAGGAACGTTTCACCTGGCGGGCCGTGGCCATCGCCACGGTCGAGCACTACCGAGCCACCATCAAGGCGGCGAAGCACAGTCAGTGAATGATCGCCCGCGCGATCCGTGCGGACGCCAATGGAAGGAGCACCGCCCTGCTTACCGTTGATTTCCAGCGGTTCCCCGTCTCACCGGGCGATCACATTCTGGACATGGGGTGCGGAGCCGGGCGGCATGCCTTTGAGCTTTACCGCCGAGGCGCCGAGGTCGTGGCGTTCGACATGGACCAGCAGGAGCTGGACGGCGTCGAGAAGATGTTCGGCGCCATGCGTCTGGAGGGCGAGGCCCCCGAGGGGGCCACGGCCAGGACGGTGCAGGGCGACGCGCTCGAGCTGCCGTTCGAGGACGACACGTTCGACAAGATCATCGCCTCCGAGGTCCTGGAACACATCCCGGACGACATGAAGGCGATGTCCGAGCTGCTACGGGTGCTCAAGCCGGGCGGTCAGCTCGCTGTGACGGTGCCGAGCTGGTTGCCGGAACGGATCTGCTGGGCGCTGTCGGAGGACTACCACACCGCGCCCGGCGGCCATATCCGCATCTATACGCTCGCGGAACTGCAGGCCAAGCTCAAGTCCACCGGTTTCCGGGTGGACGGCCATCACCACGCGCACGGGCTGCATGCCCCGTACTGGTGGATCAAGTGCGCGGTGGGCGTCAACAACAACGAGAACCGCCTCGCGAAGGCCTACCACCAGGTTCTGGTGTGGGACATCATGAAGCGGCCGCTCGCCACCCGGCTGGCCGAGCGGGCACTCAACCCGCTCATCGGCAAGAGCGTCGTGACGTACTTCACCAAGCCGGCCCGCACCGAGAGCCGGACGAAGGAGTCGGCGGATGCGGCCTGAGCCTGCCGTGATTCCGTCCGTTCACGGGGTGGTGACCGCCGACGACATGGTGGCCACCGCCCGGAGCATCGCCCGGCAGCAGGACCCGTCCGGTGCGATCCCGTGGTTCGCCGCCACCCGCGTCGACGGCCAGGAGCTGCCGCCCGGCCATGTGGACGCGTGGAACCATATCGAGGCCGCGATGGCACTCACCGTGGCCGGGCTGACCGAGGCCGCCCGGCGGGCGTACGAATGGTTGCGCGGCGAGCAGCGGCCCGACGGCTCCTGGCCGGCCAAGTGGATCGCCGGTGAGGTGACCGAGGCGGGCGGGGAGTCCAACCACGCGGCCTACCTCGCGGTCGGGGTCTGGCATGAGCTGCTCGTGACCGGTGATGGTGAGTTCGTCGCCCGGATGTGGCCGACCGTGCGCCGTGCGATCGACTTCGTGCTGGGCCTGCAGACCGCCCGGGGTGAGATCATCTGGATCCGGCACCCGGACGGGCAGCCCAGCGATCATGCCCTGTTGACCGGCTGCTCGTCGATCTACCAGTCGCTGCGCTGTGCCGTGGCGCTGGCCGACCATCTGGGCGAGCCCCAGCCCGACTGGGAACTCGCCGCGGAGCAGCTCGGCCACGTCATCGCCGCGCATCCCGAGGCCTTCGCGGACAAGAGCCGCTGGTCGATGGACTGGTACTACCCGGTGCTCGCGGGACCGGTCCGCGGCCTGTCCGCCCACCAGCGGATCAAGGAAGGGTGGGACACCTTCGTCGTCGGCGACCTCGGCTGCCGCTGCGTGTCCGACCAGCCGTGGGTGACCGGCGCGGAGACATGTGAGCTGGTCATGGCGCTCGACTCGCTCGGCGACAAGGACCGGGCGCTTGAGCTGTTCACGAAGGTCCAGTTCCTGCGGCACGAGGACGGGTCTTACTGGACCGGCTACCAGTTCGTCAACGACCGGCACTTCCCCGGAGACCGCTCGACTTACACGGCCGCCGCGGTGATCCTGGCGGCCGACGCGCTGTGCGGCGCCACCCCGGGCGCGCGGATCTTCAAGGAGATCGCCGGCCGTCCCCTGGGCCCCAGCGCCCCAGCCGACCCCGTCGCCTGCGGCTGCGAACCCGCCCCCGACCGCGCCGAGGCCGAGCACCGGGCAGCGAAGTACTGACCGCAGCGAGGGACACACCGGTGTACGCGACCGGGTCAGCCCACCGGGTCGGAGTCGTTGATGCGCTCGAGGACGCGGAGAGAGCCCTCGACTCGGCGTTCCCGGAAGGCTCCGCTCGCCAGGGCCCGCAGATAGACGTGGTACGGGGCCTGGCCGCCGTCTGCGGGGTCGGGGAAGACGTCGTGGATGGCCAGGGCCCCGCCGACCACCACCCAGGGCGCCCAGCCCGCGTAGTCGGCCTGGGCGTGCTCCTCGGCATGCCCGCCGTCGATGAAGAGCAGTGCCACCGGCGTACGCCAGAGCGCCGCGACCGTCCTCGAAGCGCCCACGATCGCGATGACATGGTCTTCGAGGCCTGCGGAGCCGATGGTCTTGCGGAAGGTCGGCATCGTGTCCATCCGACCCGTACAAGGGTCGACCAGCGAGGGGTCGTGGTGCTCCCAGCCGGCCTGGTTCTCCTCTGAGCCGTGGTGGTGGTCGACGGTGACGACGACCGTGCCCACCTCACGCGCGGCGGCGCCCAGGTAGACCGCGGACTTGCCGCAGTAGGTTCCGACCTCCAGGAGCGGCCCCCGCGGGCCGTACTCCAGCGCGGTCTCAAAGAGCGCGTGGCCCTCCGGCGGAGGCATGAAGCCCTTCGCCGCCTCGGCCGCCCGTACGAGATCCGCGGGCATCGTCCGCGAAACGGTCATCTCAGTCATTCGATCTCCTCCGCGCGAACTGTACCCAAACCTCCGAGGGTCCCTATCCCCCGCATGCACTCCCGGCCAGCCGAACTCGGCCTGACCAAAGGAGGAACATCGGCCCAACCACCGGGGAAACACGATGATCGCGCAGAACGATCACGCCTGGCCCGGAGCGCTGTCGACTAGATCACATCGGGGCGCCTTTGCCCTTGCCGCCTCAGACTGAAACGTGTTCTACTTTTCCAGTGAGCGAGCGTAAGCGCATTTCCATGTCCGAGGAAGAGGTGTCGGGCCTGATCGGAGCAGCGCGCAAGCTGCAGCTCGGAACGATCAACCCGGACGGTACTCCCCACATGGTGACCATGTTCTATGCGATGGTCGATGACCAGATCGCGTTCTGGTCGTACCGGTCCTCGCAGAAGGCCCGCAACATCGAGCGTGATCAGCGGGTCACCTGCCTGATCGAGGCAGGCGAGGACTACTTCGAGCTGAACGGCGCCATGATCTACGGCAAGGCCGAGATCGTGACCGATCCGAATCGGGTTCGGTATGTTGGCAGCCAGGTGGTGCGACGCATGATGAACATCGAGGACGAGGACTCCATCAGGCCCTTCGTTGAGCAGACGGCGCCCAAGCGCTTCGCGTATCTGGTGGAGCCCGTTCGCGTCGCGTCATGGGACCACCGCAAGCTCGCGTGATCAAGGAGCACCCGATGGAAGTACGAGTAGACCCGCTGGTGTGCGAGGCCAACGCCGTGTGCATGGGACTCGCCCCCGAGGTGTTCGAACTGGACGACGACGACAACCTCGAGATCCTGCTGCCGAATCCGCCGGCAGAAATGGCCGATCGAGTGCGGCACGCCGTCCGGTCCTGCCCCAAAGCGGCCCTGAGCCTGAGCGAGTAGCGGGCACGGCACCGACCCACCCCTGACGCCTGCCCTGCCCCCAGGACGGCGTCCCCCCTGTGGAGGAACCCCATGGCACGAGCCGCTGTATTGCACCAGGTCGGCGACAAGGAACTCGACCTGCGTGACGACGTCACCACGATCGACCCGGGCCCGACCCAGGTGAAGATCAAGATCAAGGCGACCGGCGTCTGTCACTCCGACCTGTCGTCCATGACCGGGGTGCTGCCGGTCGTACCGCCGTCGATCATCGGTCACGAGGGCTCGGGCGTGGTCGTCGAGGTCGGCGACCATGTGACCAACGTCAAGGTCGGCGACCACGTCGTCGTCAACTGGAGCCCCGACTGCGGCTCCTGCCCCGAGTGCCTGCGTGGCGAGCCGTACCTCTGCATGACCTTCATCGGCGAGGCCTTCACCAGCCCGCGCTTCCTGCTGGGTGACGGCAGCCCGGCGTTTGGCATGGCCGGCGTCGGCACCTGGGCCGAGGAGATGGTGGTCCCCTACCAGGCTGCGATCAAGGTCGCCGACGATGTGCCATTCGAGTACGCGGCACTGCTCGGCTGCGGCATCCCCACCGGAGTGGGCGCGGTGTTCAACACCGCCAAGGTCACCCCAGGCTCCAAGGTGGCCGTCGTCGGTGCCGGCGGCGTCGGCCTGTCGGTCATCCAGGGCGCCAAGATCGCGGGTGCGTCGACCATCCTGGCCATCGACCCGAACGAGGCCAAGCACGAGATCGCCAAGCAGTTCGGCGCCACCCACACCGCCACGCTGGAGAACTTCGCCGAGACCACCGGACTGCTCACCGGCGGCGGCTTCGACTACGTATTCGAGGTGGTCGGCAAGTCCGCCGCTATCCAGACCGCCTGGCAGGCCACCCGCCGCGGCGGCGACGTGATCGTGGTCGGTGCCGGTGCGGCCGAGGACAACTGGGAGATGAACGCCTTCTCACTGCTGTTCGAGGGAAAGAGCCTCAAGGCCTCGCTGTACGGCGGCTGCGACCTCAAGCGCGACATCCCGCTCTTCGTCGACCTGTGGCGGGCCGGCAAGCTCGACCTGGAGAGCCTCATCACCCGGCGCATCAAGTTCGAAGAGCTCAACGACGCCGTTCAGGCCCTGACCAGTGGCGATGTCATTCGCCAGGTCGTCCTGTTCGACTGACTCGAGGCGTCAGGGACTCCCTGACCGCGCGCTGGTGACCTCACAGGGGTCCCCTCACCTCGCTCTGGCAGCGAGGAGAGGGGACCCCTGATTCATCGCGGCCGCTCTTGCCCAAACCGGGACCCGTGATGTTATCGTGATCGTTTGCGTTTAATAAATGTGACATTCGCCCTGAGCGAATTTATCGAACCGACAGAGGTCGATCTACTGTCATGTCAGCATTCTTCGTGTTCCAATGGGACTCTCTTGAGTCGATCATGGAGAACCGGTGACTCACTCATGGCCTGGTCGGCGCGGAGCGAACCGTCTGCTCGCCGCCACCTTGGGAGCCGCCCTCGCGGCGCTCCCTCTCTCTGTCACCACCAGCAATGCCGAGTCCGTTCCGACAGCACCTCGCATTCACGACATCCAGGGTTCCGCCCACCTGTCTCCGCTGGCGGGCAGGCAGGTCGGTCAAGTGCCGGGTGTGGTCACCGCCGTCACCGGGAACGGCTTCTGGGCTCAGGACCCGCTGCCCGACACCAACGAGGCCACCTCCGAGGGCATCTTCGTCTTCACCAAGAGCAGTCCCACGGTCGTGGTCGCCGACTCGGTCCTGATCGACGGCGTGGTCAACGAGTTCCGTCCCGGCGGCGCCACCTCGACGAACCTGACCCGTACCGAGCTGGACGCGACCGCCGTCACTGTGGCGGCTCACGGAGTCCCGCTGCCGCCTGCCGTGGTCGTCGGACCGCACGGACGCAGACCTCCCAGCGCCGTCATCGAGGATGATGCCGCCGGCGACGTGGAAACGTCAGGCACGTTCGACCCAGGCAAGGACGGCATCGACTTCTACGAGTCGCTCGAGGGCATGCGGGTCGCCGTGGACGACGCGGTCGCGATCGGTCCCAGGTCCCAGTTCGGTGAGGTTCCGGTGCTGCCCGAGGGCGGCGCGGGAGCGGCCGTACGGTCCCGTCGCGGCGGTCTGATCCTCCGCCAGGCAGACGCCAACCCTGAGCGGTTGATCGTCGACGACGCGCTCACGAGCATCCCCAGCGTCAATGTCGGCGATCGTTTTCCCGGCCGTTCCATCGGCGTTCTGGACTACAGCTTCGGGAACTTCAAGCTCTTTCTGACTGCGACCCCCCAGGTCGCCACGGGTGATATCGCCCGCGAGTCCGCCCGACCCGCCCGCGCCGACGAGTTCGCGATGGCGACGGCGAACCTGGGGAACCTCGACCCGTCCGACCCACCGGCGAAGTTCCAGGGCCTCGCCCAGGAGATCGCCGGCAGCCTGAACTCCCCCGACCTCCTCGCTCTCCAAGAGGTCCAGGACAACAGCGGTCCCGACAACGACGGGACCGTCGCCGCCGACCAGACGGTGGCCCAGTTGATCGCAGCCATCAGCGCCGCAGGCGGACCGGCGTACGACTGGCGATCGATCCCTCCGCAGAACAACGCCGACGGTGGTGAGCCCGGCGGCAACATCCGGGTCGGTTTTCTGTTCCGCACCGACCGAGGGCTCAGCTTCGTCGACCGGCCCGGCGGCGACGCGACCACCCCGGTGGCCGCCGTGGACGACGGAACCGGGCATGCCCGGCTCACCTTGAGCCCTGGTCGGGTCGACCCGCTCAACCCGGCCTGGGCGGACTCACGCAAGCCGCTCGCCGGAGAGTTCCTGTGGCACGGCGGGCGGGTGATCGTCATCGCTGATCACTGGAACTCCAAGGGCGGGGACGATCCGCTGTACGGCCGGTACCAGCCACCCCGCCTGCCCAGCGGGACACAGCGGCAGGCACAGGCCAAGGTCGTGGCCGACTTCGTGGCGTCGACGCGCGCCATTGACAAGAACGCCCAGGTCATCGTGGCCGGCGATCTCAACGACCCGGACTTCTCCGCCCCGTTGAAGACCCTTACGGCCGGTACCGGACTGCGTGATCTGGCGGCCGAGCTGCCGGTGGACCAGCGCTACACCTACGACTATGAGGGCAACTCCCAGGTGCTCGACCACATCCTGCTGAGCCCGGGGCTGGCCCGCCTGCCGTACGACTACGACATCGTTCACATGAACGCCGACTTCACCGACCAGGTCAGTGATCACGACCCCAGCATCGTCCGGCTCCGTCTCGGCTGAGTGCCGGACCTGGCCTGGCGACTCGGTAAAGGCCTGCCCTCTGGGCCCCTTTAGTGGTTGGCCTAAACCTAGTCCGAGTTTGGGCTTTTGTGCGCAGGGCATCTGGCAGGCGTCAATCTCACATGATCGAGAGGAAACGCTGCCATGGCGTACGGTTTTCGCAGCCGCGGCATCAGCCTGATCGGGCTCATATACATCATCGTCGGTGTCTTCATCGCCTGGGACAGGGGCTACATCAACGTCGACCTGGTCCGGAAGTTCGCCAGCGCGCTACTCGCCATCTTCCTCTGGTTCCTGGTGCTGCTGGGCGTCGACCTGCACATTCACGCCTGACCGATGAACGACCGCGCCGCCTCCCCTTCGTGATCATGCAATGGCCTTCGAAGACCATTGCGGGGTCACAGAGGGGAGGGTCGTTCCTCGGAGGCTCCCTCGGTCAAGGAACCAATGTCCGCCACAGCGTGGTCGCGTCACCCCGGTAGTCCCCGTTGACGCCCACGGCGAGCAGATCGGCGCCGATCGTGGTCAGGGCCGTCAACCGTTGCGCGCCGCGCCCGTCCAAACCGGCCCCGTGCGGCTTGCTCCGCCGCCAGCTGCGGCCATCCGGCGAGGTCCACAGCTCGACGTCGGTTCGTCCAGGCGCACCGGTGACCACCGCCATCAGGAAACCCCGGGCGGTGAGCGTGGCGGTCGTGAGCTCCCCGCTTCCAGACAACAGCTGTGGCTGCCAGGTCCGGCCACCGTCGGCGGAGACCGCCGAGACGACCTGCGACTGAGCGCCCACGGTCACCGATCCCGCCGCGACCAGCACCCCACCCCGCGAGAGGATCTGGGTGAAAGCACCCGCGCCCACTCCAGGGGGCAGAGTCGGCGATGCCACGGCCGTCCACTTCTTGCCGTCCGCCGAGGTCCACGCGGCCGGTTGAACGATCTTCGTCTTGGCGTCCACCTGGCGGCCGCCCACCGCGACATAGCCCGCGGAGGTCACCGTGACACTGCTCATCCACCGTCCGTCGCCGAGATCTCCGCCGGCCCGCTGCCACGTCTTGAGATCAGCCGACCACCAGGCGGCGGCCCTGTTGCCCGCTCTTCCCACCGCGACGTAACCGGCCGGGCCGTATGTCACGGCGGACGGCGCGACGCCGTCACCACCGGGAAAACCGCCGGCGGTCTGCCAGGTCGCTCCATCACTCGAGATCATGACCAGCGGCAGTGCCGGGAGGGCGCCCGCTGGTTCGGACCCGCCGCCGGAGTGCCCGACCGCGACCCAGCCCCGGGAGCCGTGCACGGCCGCGCTGAGCCGCCGCGGCCCGCTACCGCGGGGAGTCTGTGCGCGCTGCCAGGTCTTGCCGTCCTGCGTGGTCCACACCGCGGCATCGCCGCTGCTGCCGCCCACTGCGACGATCTGTGAACCCGAGGAGGCAAGCGCGGCGATCGTACGATCCGGATGAAGCATGCCCGGGATCTTTGCCAGGTCGATGTCCCCGGCCCCGCCGAGCGCCGACAGATAGGCGTCGCCGGTGCCCTGGCGCCCCACCACCACGATCGCCGACGGCAGTACGGCCAGTCCGGTGAGGTTCTTGGCCAGGGCCGCCGGCAAAGTGCCGTCGCCGAGCCGCTGCCAGGTCCGGCCGTCGCCGCTGCGCAGCACGGCCGGCTTCCCGCCCGTGGTCTTCACCAACGCGGCCAGACCCGTGCCGGAACCGCCGAACCGGTCCAGTCCGGCGTAGTCGTCCTGGACGATCTGACCCGTCTCCGACCAGGTCGTGCCGTCCGGCGAGCTGAGGAGCACCGCGGACTGCACGGTCTTCTGATGCTTCTTGGGACCTACGGCGCGCGACACTTCGTATGCGGTGAAGAACCCGAGGGGGCCGGAGACCAGCCGGACCGGCACGGTGAGGGCCCCCTGTGGCTGCGGGACGTTCACTGCGGTCCAGCTGTACCCGCCATCGGCGGACCGCCAGAACGCACCCGACTGCACCGTGGCCGAGGCCTTGTTGTTCTTGCCTTTCTTCTTGACCGCCCGGTTGACACTCTGCGCGACCATGCCGTGCGCGATCAGGGTGCTCCCATGCGCCGCCAGCCGGTCGATCGCCACGACCGTGCCGAGCTTGAGTTGGTCCGCGCCGCTGCGCTGCCAGGTCCCGCCATCGGTGGTGGTCCAGATGACCCCCTGCGTCTTGCCGGCCGGTCCGGTGGTCCCGACCGCCACGAAGCCCGAAGCCGTACGCGCCATGCCGTACACCTGGTCGGTCGGTCCGAAGATCGAGGCCGGCACGTCGGCCCGGCGGGTCCAGGCGCGTCCGTCCCGGCTGGTCCAGACGGCCGCTCCGCCGAGGGCCAGCCAGCCGCCGTTACCGCCGGCGATCCGGGTCGGAACCGGTCCCGGCGCCGGCTCATCACCGTCCGCCGCGCGTACCTGCCCGACCCGCCAGTTCCGTCCGCCGTCCACCGAGGTGACGAATCGGCTCCGCGAAGAGTCGCCCTGTTCGGAACCGATCGCGACGACCGTCGATCCGGCGGCGGCGACGCCGGTGAACCGCTGGACCTGACCGTCGGTAGTGGCCGCCGCATCGAGGGCGAAGATCCGGTCGGCAGCGGCAGCCACCGGCGACTTCGGCGCGCCCTTTTCCCCTTTACCGCCACTCAGCAGGGCGTACGTCCCGGCGCCGGCCACGAGCAGAACGGCGAGCGCGATCGGCACCGCTCGCCCGATGCGCGGAGACTTACGCTGCGGCGCGCTCCGTGTCCCGAGAGGCTCCTGCGGCTCGGTGGTCGATTCGGCATCAGGGCCGGCGTGAGCCCAGTCGATACCGGCCGCCTGCCAGACCGCGTGCGAGCGCTGCCAGGGCGAGGCGTTGCGCATCAGGGGCGTTCTGGTCTCGGTGATCTGCGGAGGCACCGGTGATCGGCGCGGAGCGGTATCTGAGCCCACCGGTAGCGGCTCCTCCTGGCTGCTCTGCCGCCGTGGAGGGCTCAATCCCTCCTGCTGTTCTGTCATGCTCACGCTTACGCCGCCCTCCCCACCGCACCTCCCCGTGAGGAGGCCTCTGTGTCCATGAAAGCGCGCCGGCCCTGATCGCCGTGGCCCATCTGCTTGATCAGCAGCAAATCGTCTCGCAGACCGGCCCGTACCGCCACAAGAACCGATGGTGATCATTGGCGATTTCGGAAAGCGCTCGTCAGGGGTGAGAGGGGCTGGTCCGCGCCTCGATGGAGCCCTTATGGGCGAAGCCGCGCACGACGATGATCGGGGCGTTCGGGCCGGGATCTCCATCGACCTCACCGGAGGTGCCGAAGCCGCCCAGCTCCACCCGCACCCCCGGCGGGACGATGATCTCGATCTCCGACTTGTACGCCACCGCGAAGATCGTGGTGACCGGACCGTCCAGCTCCGCCGCCCGTAGATCCAGTTGGCAGGCGCCCTTGTAGATCAGGGCACTGTAGCGCTCGGGCACCCGCCATTCGATCCGGGCGCTCCACCCAGACTCGAGATGTATCGTAACCCTCTTTTGCTCTGATTTCGAGACTTCTCCGCTGTCCTTCCCCTCCGTGACCAGGTCGAACAATTGCTTGATCACGGAGGGGACCGCGGGGACGCGCGCCTCGTACTCTGGTCCGACCACGAGCAGGAAAGAGGGCGCGGCGATGGTCGACCGGAGGAAACGGGTGACGAGTGCCGATGTCGCGCGCGAGGCCGGTCTATCGAGAGCGACGGTCAGCTACGTGCTCAACGACTCACCGGACCGGGCGATCCCGGAGGCGACCCGGCGCCGGGTGCTGGAGGCCGCTGAACGCCTCGGCTACACGCCGTACGCTCCGGCACGCATGCTGCGCAGCGGGCGCAGCGAGGTGGTGCTGCTGGTGCTGCCCGACCGTCCACAGGGTCCGGTGGGGCACGCGATGGTCGAGCAGATGGCGGAGGCCCTGGCCGAGAGTGGCCTCACCCTGGTCACGCATCTGTCCACGGAACGCTCGCCGAGAGGAGTCTGGAACGCCATCGCCCCCGCGGCGGTGGTCGGCGGCATGCTGTTCACCCCGGAGCAGACGGCGGACATGCGGCGCGCGGGAGTCGGGGTCATCGTGCCGTCCGACGGCCAGGCCGCGCAGATACGCGGTGGCGAGTCGTCCTGGTCCTTTCGCATCGGACGCCTTCAGGCCGAGCATCTCATCGAGCGGGGGCTGCACCGGCTCTGTTATGCGCTGCCCGGGGATCCACGACTCCAGGACATCGCACGTCAGAGGCTCAACGGTGCCCGCAAGGGCTGCCGGGAGGCGGAGATCGCCGAGCCCATGGTCGCCACCGTGCCGCTCGATCCGGAAGCGGCCGCCCAGATCGTGGACGGCTGGTTCTCTGCGTCGAAGGCGCCGACGGGCGTCTGCGCCTTCAATGACGAGGTCGCCCTGGCCGTACTCGCCGGAATGCGCAAGCACGGACTGAGTGCCCCGGCCGATCTAGCCGTCATCGGTGCCGATGACATCGCCGCCGCCCGGCTGGCCGCACCGCCGCTGACCACCATCACCCTGGACGCCGGACAGGTGGGCCGCAGCGTCGCCGCATACGTGATCGCGGCGCTCTCCGGAGACGACCCCGGCGCCCGCCCGGACGCCGAGACGCTCTGCGTCATCCACCGCGCCTCCACCTGAAATGCGACAGGACCGGAAATTTATGACAAATATCCCCTTTGGCAAAGCTTTATTATTGACAATGACAGAGCTTGGAAGACGAATTGCCGTTCAGCTCCACAGAAAAAGGTGGTTACGGTAAGTTGGCGCGCGGCAACTCTCATTTCTTGCAGATCACGCCGCTGTCGCGGCGCGCCATCGACCGAAACCAAGGAGGATAAGTGAGTCGCTCTCACGTTTCCGAGCCGACCTGGCGCAAAGCCAGCCGTAGCTCCGACCCGTCCATCGCCGCATGCGTGGAGATCGCCGCCATCGACGACCGGCGTGCCGTCCGGGACTCAAAGAATCCCAGTGGCCCCGAGCTCTCGTTCACGGTCGCCGAGTGGCGCACCTTCGTCGGCGGCATCAAGAGCGAAAAATTCGAGCTCTAGGCCAGTCTGACGTCAGGTCGTACTGACATCAGGTCGTACTGGCGGAGGCGTGGTGTGACCCGCGCGGCTGCGCCTCCGTCCAGGATATGAACCTACGACTGTCAGTCGAATTTTCCTTGCTTTATTTCGCGCAAGAAGACGATCAGCGAAGCATGCGAAACAACAATCATAAAGCCATCAGGGTCCTTGCTGTCCCGTATCACACTACACGAGCTCAATAGCGCAACGCTCACACAGCCCGTCGCCGAATCGCCGCCGGACTTACTACTCTTGCGCCATGACGCATTACTCAGCTCCTCTCGACCGACCATTACCTCTTCCGCTCTACGGAGTGTCATGGTTGACTCGGACTAAGATGGACCAAGCTATCCACAAGCCCCATTAGCTACGGTTAAGTCGCTATCCATCCTGAGACGCTCGCATGATTGCCGTTAATCGTCGATAAAGAAAAGTGCATTCGACATAAATTTGCCCCTTTACTATACGTTGACAGTAAGGCTTTGTCCAGATCAAGACCGACTCTTCCGCGAGAGTGCAGTGCTGCTTGCCCGAAATAGCAGTAATTGAGCAACCAAAAATGACACCCGCTTCCCCTGCTGTCGAGAGGCGTGGATTTCGCCGGAGACACCAACGAGAGCCCCGCCAATGGCGAGGCTCCCATCGGATCGATCGTCATACCGGAATGGGATAGATATCGCAGTCGGCGCGGATGCCCTGGCGGGCTGAGAGCGTCGCCGGGTGACCGTCGCCATGAACGCGGCGGAGTCGGGCGATCGCATCGGCGAGCAGTTCTTCGGCCTCGCTCTCCTCATGCACCGCGCGCAGATCGAGCGCATGGTTCAGCGCGCAGGCCAGCGTGGTCGGGTGGTCTTCACCCATGACGTCGCGCGCCCGCTCCAGCGTATGCCGATCCAGGTCCAGAGCACCCTGGAAGTCGCCGAGCGCGAACAGGTCGCTGGCCAGATTGATGGAGCAGACGATGCTCCGCGGATGGTCCGGGCCGAGTACCTCGGTCAGCTTCGCGAGCGCGTCCTCGTCGAGTTTCCTGGCCTCGACCGCTTGCCCGTTCAACCGGAGGGCGACCGCCAGGTTGACGTTCGACGTCGGAGTGTTGGGATGACGGGGACCGAACATTACCTGGTAGCTGTCGATCGTCGCTCTGGCGAGCTCGATGGATTCCGGCAACTTGCCTGTTTGCCGCAGGTTTACCGCATGGTTCAGTGCGGCCGCCACCGAACCCGGGTTGGCCTGTCCATAACGGCTCTCGAAGAGCTTCAGGGCGAGTGTGGAAAGTTCGAGGGCCTTTTCATGGTCGCCGGCCTTGCGCTCCATCACCGACAGCGAGTTGTAACCTTCGGCGAGACCCGCGAAGGAACTCCCGAACACGTCCTGGATCTGCTGGACGTTCCGGCGCATGAGCTCGCGTGCCTCGACATAGTTGCCGCTCTCCATCTCGTCCACCGCGATCCCGGCGAGCGAGCCCATGGCGCTCGCGTGGTCTTCGCCGAAGAGGGTGATGAGTCGCTGATACGTGTCGCGGTCGATCTCGAGGGCGCGCTCGGGGTCCCCGGTGAGCCGCAGGTCGATGGCGTAGAGATGGGCCTGGCTCAGAGTGATCGGGTCGTCGCGGCCGAACCTGCGCTGCAGGACTTCAAAGGACTGCTGGTCGAGTTCGAGTGCCTGGTGGAACTCGCCGAGATAGCGCAGGTCCCCGCCCACGTAGAGCTGCGCTTCCAGGGTGCGCTCATCCTCCATGCCGCGGTCCTCCGCGAGGATGTCACGCACCCGGACATGGCGCTCGTACGCCTCGGAGAACCGTCCCTGCAGCCGCAGCGCGCGGCCGAGATGCAGGCCCGCGGTGAGCGTCTGTTCGTGGTCCTCGCCGAGCTTCTGGGTCCAGACCTCGACCGCCTTCTGCGCGAGATCGAGGAAGCCTTGGTGGTCACCCCACTGGTAGAGGAAGTCGATCTCGTTGAGCACCAGTTGACGTGCCCAGGCATCGTCGCAGTCGATGATGTCGGAGTAGAGCACGTGCGGGAGCAGATCGGCGTACTGCTGCCAGTGCACGGCCAGGTCCGGGGCATTGGGATCGGCCTTGGCCAGCAACTGGTGGCCGCAGTGGCGCAGCTCCGCCGCCTCCTGCGGGCTCATCTGCCCGACGAGCACCCGCTGGACCAGCCGGTGCAGCATGATGGTGTTGTGCCGATGGCTGATCTTCGCCAAAGCGTACTGGTTGATCGCCCGGATGGCGCGGCCCAGCTTGATGGGGTCGGCGAGCGCCTCCATCAGCTCGGCGGGACCGTCGATGTTCCGGGTGCCCACCAGCAGCCGCCGGGAGATCGGCTCGGGCGCGAAGAACGCGCAGACCTGGAGCAGCTGGAGAGCGGCCGGATCGCTGACCCTGAGTTGGTCGAGTGAGACGTTCCAGGCCGCCGCGACCGGAAGTTCGTAGGCGACCGGAGCGGCGTCGCGCAGCAGTTCGGCCGCCTTGTCGTGCTTCTCTCGGAACAGGTGGAGGTATTCCTCCACCTGCATGCCCGTCTCGGCCAGCCAGACCGCGGCCTGTTCGATGGCGAGCGGCAGGTCGCCAAGGATCTCGGCGAGCTCGTCCGCATCCGAGTCGCTGATCTCGGGGCCACGCAGCCGGAGCAGTTGCATGCTCTCCTCGCGGGCGAAGACATCGACCTCCAGCGAACTGGCCACACTGGTCCACGCCTGGTTCCGTGAGGTCACCAGGATCTTCCCCGGGCCGTTGGTCGGAAAGAATTCCCTGACCTCGTCGAGCTGCTCGGCATTGTCGAAGACAAGCAGCCAATTCCGGTAAGGCAGCCCCAGGCGAAGTGCTTCGATCACCGCCGGAACCGCGACGTTGACCTCTTGACTCACCTTAAGTCCCAATTGGGCGGCGAGCTCGGCGAGACCCTGCTGAATCTGGCCTGGACGTTCCGCGGGAATCCACCAGATCAGGTCATAGTCCTGAGTGTGGCGGTAGACATATTCGATGGCAATTTGGGATTTGCCGACCCCGCCCATCCCATGGAGGGCTTCGGGTAGCACGGCGGTGGTTCCCTGTGAAAGTCTCGCGTGCAGCTCGTCCAGGAGATCCCCTCTCCCAGTAAAGCTGATATTCCGGGGAGGGACATTGCCCCATACGGGCGGTGGGTCGGCGGGACGGCGTTCTGGCGCTGGGGGTATGGTCCGGATTGTCACGCCGACTCCAGAAGGGGGAAGGGGGTGCCTCGCAGTGTCGTCCGCGCCATCTTGGATATCTTGAATATCTTCGATAAGGCGAGTTTCGTCTAGTGTCGTCATGGATGGTGATCTACCCGGACCGGTCGTTACATCAGTCCCGCTCCGAGTAATGGGCTGTTCATTTCTCTGAGTAGCGATCGGGTGACTCTCTCTCGCCGCCACCGCTGTCTGCAGGGCCACGTGCAAGTCGTGAGCGGGCCGGAGGTACGGTCCGGACAACGCTCGGAACGCATGCAGTGCGGGCGCGGCGAACAGAACGGCATCCGGCGTCACTGCCGGCGTCCCGGACTGGTGCGGGGACATGAGCATGTTATGTACGTCCCGCAGCACGTGTACTCGATCTCCCAGATACTGTGCCACCGTTATCAGGACCTTGGTCGTCTCGGATCGACGCCCTGCCGCGAGCAGTTCCTCCCGGACACCGGGGAAGAAGTCGTAGGCCACCTTGTCCACAGCGTTGATGTCACGCCCTTGATCTGGGCCGACGATCTGGAGAAGACCGCTGCCCACCAGTTCGGACAGATCGGCGGGCCGGGAACCGGGCAGCATCGTGCGCTGGACCAGTCGCATGACCGGGAGGTTCAGCGGGGCGGCGGCCAAATGCACGGCAAGCTCGAACGCGGTCGGGGAAACGGCCGCCCGGAAGCGGCAGACCAGGTCGGCCGGAGTACGGAGGAGTTCTGCCTCGTCCGGCTCGGCGGCCTGCGCGAAGTGATCCCAGGGATCCGGGTCGACGGGCTGCTGTGCTCCCGTCGTTCCGCAGAAGGCGGCCGCACCGTACCAATCCTTCTGTGTCGCGGTGACAAAACGCGCCCAATCGGCAAGTTGCCCGGGTTTGATCTCTAGCATCGGGATGCAGACCCGATCGTCGTCAGTCTCGCCATTGGTCATGCGATATCGGTGATTTGGCGCGGCCCGGCTGGGGACCTGCAACTTGGCGGGATGCGACACGATGCCGGTGCGACGCCACTGTCGGCGGGGGAGAAACTGCACGAGGGCGGCCGGACAATGCCGTCCCCAGCACGCGAGAATCTGCTGTGCGGCCATGGCGTGCCAGGCGTCACCGACGCCATCGGTCAGCACAAGGATCAGTCGCCGGCCAGCAGGCCCGAAGCTCGTCAGCGAACTGGCGGGGATCGACGGTCCATCGGCGGCCGTGCTACGCAGGGTGAGCGCGCGGGCCTCGTCGACGTCGGTGTCCATGAGGTGTACCCGGATCATCCGGAAGGCGCCCGCGGCGGCGATGCTCTCGACGAACGTGTCGGCGAGCGGACGGTGCAGGCTGGCGAACGGGCTGTCGTCGATGACGACGTCCAGATCCAGCCAGCGCTCACGGGCGGGTCGGCACTGGGGCAGCCACAAGCGATCCTGGGCGGCGCGCTCGGCGGTCGCCTCTTCATCCAGTTCCCGTTCACCCCGGCGTGAGTCCACCAGGCGTTTGAACGGACGAAGTGCCTTGGTGATGTGGCGCTGATCGAGCAGCGGTGGCACGCCTGCGAAAAGGTCGTCGAACGGCGGCGCGACGGGCCAGCTGGTCGCGGCGAAACGGGCCTGCTCGGCGGTGCCGTTGGGTTCGATGGGCCGGCTGGCCTCGCCTCCTGTCTCGGCACCGGTGGGACGCGGGCGCCGCGGCGGTTCAGGCGGAGGCCTGCGCTCATCGGAAGGGGTGAGCCCGGATTCGGGCCGGGAGGCGTCCGGTGGTGTGTGCCGCTGTGGCCGGTCCCCCGCGTCCCCCTGTGGCCGGTCCCGCGCGGGTGCCGGGGGCCCCTGGCGGTCTGCGGCGAGTTGCAGGCTCGCCAGCCACAGCGCGTCCGCGACCTCGTGTGAAGTGGGACGGTCCTCGGGGGCGCCGGAGCCTTTCGCGCTCGGCGCCGCAGGGGTGACCGGCCGCCCGTTCACTCAGGGGCCGCCTCGGCACTCAGGCGCTGCCAGACGAGGTCGAGCAGCTTCTCCCAGGAGGAATCCAGCGTCTGCGCTCCTGAGGTGGCGAGGAACACGGCATTGAGCAACTGGTCCGCCGCCAGCCCGGAGTGGACTTCCCGGTATTCCAGAAAATTGCGAATCATCACGGTCGCCCGCTCGTCAGGGCTGTTCTTGAAATGGGCGGTGACCATGTCGGCCAGATTGTTCTCGTCGGGTTCGTGCATGGTGAACCGCAGGCAGCGACGCAGGAACGCGGGCGGGAACTCTCGTTCACCATTGCTGGTGATGATGATGAGAGGAAAAGCACGGCAGCGTACCTGGCCGCCATGGATGGTCGCCATTTCCTCGGGATCCGCGGTGTGCACCCGAACGTGCGGTTCGCGGGCCCTGACCCTGACCAGTTCCGGTATCCGGTATACGCCCTCCTCGAAAACATCGAGCAGGTCGTTGGGCAGATCAATATCGCTTTTGTCCAGCTCGTCGATGAGCAGCACCCGCGGGACCTCGTACGGCAGCAGGGCTGTGCCCAGCGGACCGAGCTGGAGGTACTCCCCGATGCCGGTACCGGCCGGTGGGTCGGGAACGTCTCCGTTGCCGACGGTCCCCCGCACCGCCGCGGCGTCCTGCGCCCGGCCGATGGCGTCGTACTCGAAGAGGCCTTCGCGAAGTGTGCTCCGGCTGCTGATAGGCCATCTCAGCACGCGACCGAGTCGCAGTTCACGGCTGATCCGATAGGCGAGGCTGGACTTTCCGACGCCGGGTTTGCCGGTGACCAAGAGCGGGCGGCGCAGGTACAGGACCGCGTTGACCGCGTCGACCTCTCGCCGGTCGGCGTGCCGCGGCTGCGGGCCCGACACTGGGCCCAGCTTGCGTTCGAGATCCTCGTCGTCATGCGGTGGCGAGGGCTGCAAAGGCTGACCGGTGAAGTTGCGCCAAGGCGGCGGTGGCGGGAGTAGCTTACGGAGTTCAATGTCCTGAAGTGGCCGACCTGTGCCGCGATAGATCCACCATGCCGGCCGATTACGGTCCGCCGAATCATCGGGGAGGCTGCTGTGCTGACCAGTACCGTCGGGGGTCGACGCCCCGGATAGCCCGTCAGCACTCATCGCGACGTACCCTTCTGTCATGGTGCCGTTCTGGTATACCCAACATGACTGATTCTCAAGCGGATTCGTGCGCTGGCTAACGTGTCGAGCATCCTCCCATTGCCGATCGCCTTCAAGTCGTCTGCGGTATTGGTGTAGCCGATACTAAAATTCGGCACTTCGCCTAAAAGTCATTGCCGTCCCGGGGGTTGGAGAGGTTGCACACCGTCCAGAAAGTGAGTCGGGTCGTCCCAAAGGAGTGTCAACCGCAGAGCGGCGCGGGCGGTGCCGTCCTTGCCCAGCATGGCGTTGCCTCTGAGCAACTTGATGTCGCTCGGCAGGCTGCGCAGGTCGTGCCGTTCGACCAGCCCGCCCAGAGCGTCGCGAAACTCGGCGGGGGTGGTCTCGTCGCGTGGCCAGAGCACGACCGGGACGCCGGTGCGTAGGGCCATCTGCAGCTCCGACCTGCCCGGCTCCCTGTCGGGTGGGCAGCTGAGCACACAGGCCACGACATCTTTGCGGGTCAGTAGCCAGTCTCGTAGCCGCTCCGGGTCGGCGGGCCCCTCCGAGGCCGCCCAGTGGGCGGCGCATTCGATCGCGTCGGCCAGCACCCGCCATCTCTGCCGCCAGGCACGGTGCAGGTCATGGGAGCGGAGCCGGTCGCGACTTCTGACGAGCAGTTCGTATTCGGTGCCCAGCGGAGTGGGGTAGGGCGTGCCCGGCGGGTCGCGCGTCCATTCGTCCAGTGCCATGTTGAGCAGGTCGAGCGGCAGCACGAATTCCAGCACGAGCGAGTCGTCGAGTTCGTAGGCCCAGCCGCTTTCGGCCTCGTGGATGAGCTCGGCGACCTGCGTCGGCACCTCGTCCAGCGAGACCACCCGGTCGTCACCGGGTTCCGGCCGCCATTCGAGGGGGTGGAACTGGCGCCAGTGCGAGAGCCTGCACAGCTCGCGGTCCTCGGCCAGGTCCGGTACTCGCTCCAGCTGGATGATCAGGTAGATCGGCTGATCCTCGCTGACCGGGTGCAGTACCGGCCGGTCCCGGACGCGGTCGAGCTGGCTGGCGGCGTTGACGCCGCCGGCCGCCCGCAACCTCTCAACCTGGACGTTCATCCAGTCCCGCAGCTCGGCCAGCCGCCACTCCTCCTGTGCGGTGAACGCTCCCGACGCGTGCCGGCGGCGCATCACCTGGATGAGCAACTCGACGAACACCAGATGAGGCGGGAGGCTGCCGGGGCCGGCGTTGGCATCCAGCAGGATCGAGAACGCGTCCCACGCGTCAGTTAGATGACGCGGAATCGCGGAGACGCTGCCACCGGCGGCCTCGTAGTAGAGCCGGGCCAGCGACGGCACAGTGAATCCGTCCAGAAGCTCCTGGATCCGGCTCTCCGCGGAGGATTCGAGCAGGCCCTGCACCGGGCTCGCCAGCCTGCGTATCCGGGCGGCCACCGAAGTGTGGCCGGCCAGGAAATCGACCGCCCGCACCAGCGCCTGCAACCCTGACGGGAACTCCTGGCACGTGACGACGAGGTTGTACAGAAAAACCTTGGGGCTGTCATAGGCCGGCAACAGCAAGGGGGTGCCGAGCGCTTCACCGATGGCGTGCACCAGGGTCGCGCGCCCGGCACCATCGTGCAGATCGCGGATCTCCAGCAGAGCCTCGGCGAGCTCCAGTGTGAACTCCCCACCGCGGCTCAGCGGCTGCCGTGGCAGCGCCAGTGGGTTCTTCGCGTCATCCACCGTTGTCTTCCCCGATCCTCGCCCGACCGTCCGGCAGGGCGGCGGCCGTTCTGAGGACGCGCTGCATCGGCCGGGATGAGCCCTCAATGAAATGTACGGCGGCGAGCATTTCTGACAAGCCGTCCTGGTGCTCAAGGCATGTCACCACCAGGTTGAACAAAAATATCCTGGCCCGGGAATCATGGTGGACACCGGCGGAGATGGCCGGTCGGAGCAGGCGGATGAGTGTGGACCGGCCGGACTCGTCCCGCAAAGACGGCAGCTCGGTGAGGGCCTCCACCAGGACGAAAAGAGCCTCGCCCGCAGGCGGGCCCGTCGCCGGGCCGTCACCCCGCGCGGACGGCACGGTCGGGTCGCTCACCCGTCACCTCCCGAGGAGCCGCACGTCTCGCCGACCGGGTGTCCAGCGGGCGACACCATTAGCGTCACACTCACGATAATCGAGCCGCGCGTTCCGTTCTGTGTCCGACGGCACGTTGAGCCCCTTGCGGCGCGTCCGGTGACACGTCACAGTGAACGCATCCCGAGCCTTTAACACGGGAGTCGACGTGGGCATGCAGGAACGTTCGAACGCGCCGCCGGACGGGTGGCGTCCGGCCGGGCACTGCGCCATCTTCGTCTGCGACATCGTCTCGTACGGCAATCTCGCCCGTCACCAAGGCATTCAGAGACACCTCCGCAAGACCCTCTACGGCCTGCTCCGCAAGAGCTTCGACGTCTCGGGAGCACCGTTCGACACGTGCTACTGGGAAGATCGCGGGGACGGCGCCATCGTGGTGGTGCCTTCGGAGATCGACACGGCTGTGCTGGTGTCCCCGCTGGTCGACTGGCTGCGGTC
This sequence comes from Actinomycetes bacterium, assembly GCA_025964575.1. GTDB lineage: Bacteria > Actinomycetota > Actinomycetes > Streptosporangiales > Streptosporangiaceae > Actinomadura_E. The sequence continues at coordinate 16,937 of JAOPYO010000087.1, read as the reverse complement.
CGAGCTCCGCCAGTACAACGAGGTGTCCAGCGAGGTCGCCCAGATCCGCCTCCGGGTCTCACTGCACGTGGGTGAGGTGCACACCGACGACGTCGGCCTCATCGGCACCGCGGTGAACCACGTCAACCGGCTGCTCGAGGCGCCACGCTTCAAGGACGCGCTCAGCGCTTCGCCCGCCTTCCTCGGCCTCATCGTCTCCGAAGAGGTGCACGGAACGGTGATCCGGACCGGTGCGGGCCTCCCCGACCCGGGTGACTATGTGCCCGTCCGGGTTCAGGTCAAGGAGACCGAGACGATCGCCTGGATGAGGATCTTCGGCGACGGTCCCGCCGAGCCACCGCTGTCCCAGGAACTCGAGTCGGCCAAGGCGGACGTGACGCGGCAGGCATGGGCCGCGCATCTCAAGGGCACGGCCCAGGAGGAGCCGCCACCGTTCGAACCGTTCGATCTGATCGAGATCGCGGAGCGACTGCTCGCCGTCCCCCTCATGGGTACCAGCGAGGGACGGCAGCAGGTCGTGAGCTACCTGCGCAGGGAAGTGGCCGTACGCATCCCGCGAAGCAGCCAGGCCAATCTGGACGCGCACTCCATCGTGCGGACCTGCCTGGACTTCCCTGACGGTCTGGAGGAACTCCTGGCCGTCATCAGGACGTTCGCCGGCGACTCCGTGCAGATGCGCGCGCTCGAAGAAACCATCACACGCCTCCTCACCCGCCGGAACTGATTCCGCTACGCCGGCACGGAGGCGATCGGAATCAGCGCCAATTCGGACCGCATGTCACGAGCAGTCTCACCAGGAGGAATCACTTCTTCTTCTTCCCATGGGCCTTAACTTTCTTGGGCTTCTTCACTTTTACCGAACTCGCGGGCGAAGTCGTCTGAGGGGCCGGCTGGGTCGTTGCGGCCGAGCGCGCCGAGGTCCGTACGGGGCGGTTCCCGCCCGAGGGCGCTGGATCAGGCGGTGCGGTCCAGGTGCGATCCGGCTCGGTGGGGGTGGTCGATGTCCTCTCCGTGCGGGGAGTGGAGCTTTTACCCGGTCCGGCCGGGGAATCCGGATTCGCCGCACCGCCGATGCTCGCCGCCAGCGCGATGGTCACGGCGGCCGCAGTGACCACCCAGGCGACGACCGTGCTCCGGCGTCCGGGCGGCGGTGGCGGTGGCGGTGGCGGTGGCGGTGGCGGTGATGGCAACGACGACCGAGGCTGCGGAGCGGCTTGCTCCGCCGGTTCTGGGACGGCCCACAGCTCGGCAATGGTCTCGGCCGCCGATTGCAGGCCAGCGGGCTTGCCCCGCTCCGTGAGCAGAGCCCGCAGCAGATCTTCTGAAGAGGGCCGTACCTCCGGGTCTTTGGCCAAGGCGAGAGTCACCAGGCCACGCCATGGCTCGGACAGGCCCCTGAGTTCCGGACGATCGCTGAGGATCAATTCGGTACGCTCCTCCGCGGTGCCCGAGCCGAACGGGGGGCACCCTGTCGCGGCGAAGGCCGCCAGGCATCCCCAGCCGAACACGTCTGAGGCCTTGGAGCCGGGCCCGCCGATCAGTCTCTCGGGCGCGATCCAGCCTGGGCTGCCCATGACCACACCGCTCTGGGTGAGCCCGCCCGCGGCGTCCAGGTCACTGGCGATACCGAAATCGATCACTCTGGGGCCGTCCGGGGACAGCAGCACATTGGCCGGCTTGAGATCACGGTGTGCCAGCCCGGCGGCATGAATGGCCATCAGCGCCGCCGCCACCGCCATGGCCACGGCCTCCAGGGTGCCCCCCGTCAGCGGACCTCGGGACTTCACCCGTTGCGCCAGCGACGCACCCTCGATGTATTCGGTGACGATGTAAGGCCGGGGCCCGTCCATGCCGTCATCCACGACTCGCGGAATGCAGAACGAGGACACCCGCCGCCCGAAGTCCCTCTCGGCTCTGAACCGCAGCCGCGATGGTGGGTCATCAGCGAGCGCGGGATGCAGAGTCTTGATCGCGACCATCTGACCGGCCGAGGGGTCGTAGGCCAGATACACCACCCCCATGCCCCCGATCCCCAACCGGCCCAGCAGGTGGTATCCGCCGATCGAGGACGGATCCTCGAGCAAGAGCGGCCGCGTTCCCGGCGGCACCTCAACGTTCACGGATGTCCTTCCTCAGGTGGCCTACCGCTCTCTACCCAGCATCCGCCACTACTCCCCCAAATACCTCAAATTGGGCATTTCCGCGCCACGGAGACTGCATGCAGTGAACTCCCAAGCCGGGCCTCCAGCACCGGGCCGCCACGCTGAGGTGCCCGGCTGGTTGTGACGGCTCCGATCGGTGAACTCCGCGCGGCGAGGGCACGTCATAGATCTAGGCCGGGCTCCTGGACACCACGACCGGGGGCATCCCTTGATAACAACTACAGGCCGCGTTTGCGGCTTACGCGCCACTGTCAGTCCGGGATTCGGCACGATACGGTCAAAGTGGCATGGAGAGGTGGACCCGTAGGTGGACAGTCAGCGGCGTATGGGGTCTGCGGCAGGACCTCTGCTATCCCACGATCCGACGAGGGTGGGGTCCTACACGATCCTCGGGCGGATCGGCGAGGGCGGGATGGGAGCCGTCTATCTCGGCCGCGGGCCGGACGGCCGCAACGTCGCGGTGAAAGTGGTCCGGCCAGAACTGGCGCGAGACGCCGGGTTCGTCGCGCGCTTCCAGGACGAGGTGGCCAACGCCCAGCGCGTCGCCTCTTTCTGCACCGCCCAGGTGCTCGACCACGGTGAGTCCGACGGCCGCGCCTACATGGTGACGGAGTTCATCGACGGCATCTCACTCCTGGAGTACGTCAACGAGAACGGTGGGCTGTCGCCGGGGATGCTGCAAGGCGTGGCGGTCGGGGTGGCAGCCGCGCTGGTCGCCATCCATTCCGCCGGGCTGATCCACCGCGATCTCAAACCCGCCAACGTGCTGCTGTCCTTCTCCGGGCCCCGGGTCATCGACTTCGGCATCGCCCGGGCGCTGGACGCGGCCACCGTGCACACGATGACCGGACAACTGGTGGGTAGCCCCGGCTGGATGGCGCCGGAGCAGATCCTGCAGCAGCCGGTGACAACGGCGGTCGACATCTTCGCGTGGGGCTGTCTGGTCGCATATGCGGCGAACGGGATCAACCCCTTCGGGCGGGGTGACTTTTCGGTCGTGTCGGCGCGGCTGGTTCATGGTGAACCTCAGGTCGGCTCGCTGCCCGCCCCACTGGACCGGCTGGTTCTGGCCGCGCTGGACAAGGATCAGGGCAAGCGCCCCAGCGCCAAGGACCTGCTGCTCACCATGGTCGGTGGTGAGAGCACCGAAGCCGCGGTCCTGGGCACGCTGACCCCCTCCTGGCAGCCGCCTGCGTCACCTCCGCTGCGGAGTGAGACGCGCCCAGCGGACGAGCCGACCCAGGAGCGACACACCTCGTCGAGGCCCTCTGCGCACTCCTCACCTCCCGTGCCCTTCCCGGTGCCGGCCTCGGCCCCGACTCCGGCGTCGGACGCCTATGGGCCACCGGCCGCCGAGCCGGTACAGCCCGTCGAAGCCTCCACCCATCCGAGCACACATCCGAGCCATGGCGTGGCCGCCGCGAGTCCTGTCGCGGCCCCGACCCTGCCGGCGGGACCGTCCTATGGAGGTCCGCCGACCGTACGCCCGCCGGGCGGGGGCCTTCGCCGTGCGGCCTTGGCGGCCGCGGTGGCGGTCATCCTCGCGGGCGGAGCGGTGACCGGCTGGCTGATCCTCGCCTCGGGGGACAAGAAGAAGCCCGCACGGACCACCGCCACCGCACAGACCACCGCGGCGGACGCCGCGGCGTTGCCGACCAACCCGCTGCTCGTACGCGTGGACAAGGCGCCAGGCTGGCCGAAGGAATGCCACGGGAACATCGGCATTCTGACTCCCCAGGCGGATCGGGCAACGACGCTCCTCCCCAATGCGAACGGGTGCGACATACTCCCGCAGTGGTCGCCGGACGGCACGCAGATCGCCTTCACCCGGGTCACGGACGCCGGCTCCGAACTGTGGATCGTGGGCAAGGACGGTTCCAACCCGCACAAGCTCATCGGCGTCACCGGCAAGACCCGGGTGGCCTGGTCGTCGGACAGCAAGAAGATCGCGGGCATGGACCTGGTCAACAACGTCAGGCAGATCTTCGTGATCACCCTCGGCCAGCCGAACCCCACGCACATCACCACCGAACCCAACGACAAGGACGATCCGGCCTGGTGCGGTGACCACCTCGCGTTCTGGAGCAAGAAGACGGGTTCGTCGCAGATCTACACGCTCGACGTCACCAACCCCAGCGCGGCCTGGGCGAAGGTGACCGACGCACCGATAGGTGCCGGCGACCCCGCCTGGTCCCGCGACTGTAAGAAGATCGCCTATACCAACGCGCTGAACAAGAACGACCGGAACATCTGGGTCGTGGACGCCGACGGCAGCCACGGCCGGCAACTCACACCGGCGACGGCGGGCGCCCACGACATGGACCCCAGCTGGTCCCCTCAGGGCAGATGGCTCGCCTTCGTCCGTGGTGACGTGGCTCATCCCCAGATATGGGCTCTCAAGGCCGATGGCAGCAAAGACCCGCAGCCCATCGGCCCCACGGACGCCGGCCACCCGGACTGGTACTGAAAGCCGGTCGGCCAAGGGCGGCGTGGCTCGGCTCACCCGGCAAGATCGGCGCGGCTAGGCTGGACGGGTGCTGCTGCTCACGACGCTCGACGCCTGGCTTTCCCATCCCGAGACCCGGTTCGTTCTCGGTGACGAGTCCGCCTGGGCACCCGACGAGGAGTCGGCGCTCGCCATCGCCGATGACGTCTTCGCTGACGGTGGGGTCCAGGCCGTCGTGCTGACCCTGGATCCGGTGCCGAAGCCTGCGGGCGTCATCGATCGCACGCAGGTCACCGAGGTGCGCTACGCCCGCCGGAGTCCCGGGGGGCGGCATGTCGCGCTGCTACGCCGGCCCGCGGTCGCCGAGATACTGGATCTGCTGCCGCATCCCGAGGGCGGCTGGTTCCGCCAGACCTGGGCGACCCATCCGCGGTTCACCCCGCCGGGATACCCGGGTGAGCGGGTCAGCGCCACCGGCATCTACTTTCTGCTGCCGCCCGGCGAGGAGTCGGTCTGGCACGTGGTGCGCTCCGATGAGGTATGGCTCTGGCATCGCGGCGGCCCACTGACGCTCCTGCTCGGAGGCGATGGCGAGACCCCGGCGAGGACGGGCGACGACTCCGTACGGACCATCACGCTCGGCCCCGAGGTCGAGCAAGGGCAACAGCCCCAAGCGCTCGTACCCGCGGGCGTCTGGCAGGCCGCCAGGCCCGCGGCTGACGAGGAGGTCCTCGTCAGCTGCGTCGTCTCCCCCGGCTTCGACTTCACCGACTTCCGGGTGGTCTAGGGCATGTTCCGTAGATCTGTATCACGCGGCGCGGCGCCTTGGCGGCGCCTCGCGACGGACGAGATCCACGGGACACGCCCTCGCTAGGACACCGGGGCGGATCGGCGGCTGATCGAGCTCATGACGTGCTCGACGAGCGTGATGAGCGCCTGCTTGGCGGACTCCTTCTGCCGTACGTCGCACAGCACGATCGGCACGTCCCCTTCCAGGTCCAGCGCGATGCGCACGTCCTTGGGGTCGAAGCGGGCCGCGCCGTCGAAGCAGTTCACCGCGATGATGAACGGCAGCCCACGACGTTCGAAGTAGTCGATGGACGCGAAGCAGTCGCCCAGCCGGCGGGTGTCCACCAGCACGATCGCGCCGAGGGCTCCCTGGGCGAGTTCGTCCCACATGAACCAGAAGCGGTCCTGGCCCGGCGTGCCGAACAGATACAGGCTGAGGCCCGTACGCAGCGAGGCCCGGCCAAAGTCCATCGCCACGGTGGTGGTCGTCTTCTGCTCGACGAACGCCGTGTCGTCGATGCCGATGCTTCTCTCGGTGAGCCGCTCCTCGGTACGAAGCGGTCGGATGTCGCTGACGGAGCCGACGAAGGTGGTCTTGCCGACACCGAAGCCGCCGGCGATCAGAATCTTGACCGCAAGCGAAGCGTTCGGGTCAGAGCGCATGGATTCCATCGATCACTTCCTTGAGCACGCCCGCGTTGGGGAACTGAGCCACCGGCGCGGGCTGACGTACGAGGATGAGTTCGTGGTCGAGGAGGTCGCCGAGCAGGACCCGGACGACGCCCACGGCGAGGTCCACCTCCGAGGCGACCTCGGCCACGGACAACGGAGCCAGGCAGAGCAGCAGAATGCGTTCCTGCTCCGGTCCGAGCACCAGCGAGTCCGGCAACGGGACGTCTGCCGTCTCGACGATGGCGATCAGGTCGAAGTCACCGGCGTCGTGTTTGGTCCGGCCGCCGGTCACAGCGTACGGACGTACGACCGGGCCGGCCGCCTCGTCTATCCACTCGTGTTCCGGCGACGGCATCGTCACTCACCACCACGCTCGGCGGTCCGCGGGTGTGCTGACAGGTGTCGGCCGACCCGGGTGACGAGCATGGCCATCTCATAGGCGATGACCCCGACGTCGGCGTCGGCGTCGGCCAGGACGGCGAGACAGGCTCCCTGTCCGGCCGCCGTCACGAACAGGAAGGCCGACTCCATCTCCACGATCGTCTGTCGGACCGGTCCACCGCCGAACTGCTGTCCGGCACCGCGAGCCAGGCTCTGGAAGCCGGACGCGACGGCGGCCAGATGTTCTGCGTCCTCCCGGCTCAGCGCGCGGGAGGAGGCGATCCGCAGGCCGTCGCTGGAGAGCACCAGTCCGTGCCGTACGTGCGCCACCCGGTCGACCAGCCCGTCGAGCAGCCAGTTCAGCTCGCCGGTCGCGCTCGATACCTCTGTCATAGCGAGTCCTCCTCTTTCGCCGGTCGCACCGCAGGTCCCACCGGGACCTCAGATTGATCGGCTGCCTGCTCGGCCGCCGGGTCCGTCGTCGGTTCGGCGACGCGCCCGCGCTGCCAGCCGCTCTGCATGGCAGCCATCCTCGCGCGTAGGGCTTCGGGTGTTCGGTCGGATCCCGAATCGTTTACTTCAACCTCCGTAGGCTCCCATGAATCGCTTCGCAGCTGTGGGGCGAGGCTGGCCTGACGAGTGCGCTTCGGCATCCCCAGGTGGGTGTTCTGGTCATCCGTTCCAGTGCCGGCGCCGTTCGGCTCTCCGTGCAGCTGGGCTACCTGGCCGACCTGGCGCTTGCGTCGCGGCATCCCCTTGTGTGTGCCCACGTCGGCAGCGGGTCGGTCTGCGGGCTTGCGGCTCACAGGCGTACGGTCCGCGGGCCTGCGGGAAGCGTCGACGATGAACGACGGCATCGTGGAGTCGACCGCGTCGACGACCTCCACGGGGTCGGGTGCCATGGCGATGGCCTTCAGGCCATCCGAGCCATTGGGCGCCTCGGCCACCGGCGCCGGAACGACCCGGTCCTCGCTCACGATCAGCGTGGTGGGGATGAGCACGACCGCCGTGGTTCCGCCATACGGGGACGGAAGCAGCGAGACCTGGATGTCATGACGGTGGGCCAGCCGGGCGACGACGAACATGCCGAGCCGGGCGCTGTCGAGGAGGTCGAACTCAGGCGCCTCGGTGAGCCGCCCATTGAGCTCTGCCAGCAGCTCCGCGCTCATCCCCAGCCCGCGGTCCTCGACCTCGATCACGAATCCGTTCGGCCCCGCATGACCGGTCACCTGGACGGGCGACTGTGGCGGGGAGAACATCGCGGCGTTCTCGATGAGCTCGGCGAGAAGATGGATGGTGTCGGCCACGGCCGTACCGGTCAGCGCGACACGCGACATGGGCTGCACTTGCACCCGGGTATAGTCCTCGACCTCGCCGACCGCGCCCCGGACCACGTCGATGAGCGGTACCGGGGTGCGCCAGGTCCGGCCGGCGGACCGGCCGGCCAAAATGACCAGGCCCTCCGCGTGCCGCCGCATGCAGGTGGCGAGGTGGTCCAGCCGGAACAGTTCGTCCAGCTCCTGCGAGTCCTCGACGCGTCGTTCCATCGAGTCCAGCAGCCCGAGCTGGCGATGCAGCAGGGCCTGGTTCCGGCGGGCGAGGTTGACGAAGACCGCGCTGACTCCCTTGCGGGCGGCGACCTCGCTGCGGGCCCCGTCGACGACGGCCAGCCGGGCCCCGTCGAAGGCGTCGGAGAGCCGGCTGACCTCGGAGACGGTGAACTCCAGCTCCGGCGAGATGTCGTCCTCGATGACCTCGCCCTGCCGCACCCGCTCGGCGAGCTCCGGCATCCGCTCGGTGGTGAAGTCGCCGACCACTCCGGCGAGGGTCGTGACCTCACTGATCACCTTGCGGGCGATCCGGACCGCGATGACGATCGAGGCGATGAACGCGATGAGTCCCAGACCACCGGTCAGAGCGAGCCGCACGAGCACGCCGATCGCGATGCTCTGGGCCCGTTCGGCCGTGCTGTCGAGCGCCAGTAGCTCGAAATCGTGGAACTTGGCGATGATCTCAGGAGCCGCCGCGTCCCACGAGGTCGACCTCACGGTCGGGCGGTCGGTCTTACCACCGCGTACGAGAGAGTCCTCGAGTTCCTTGAACCGCAGGAACTGGGGGGAGTCGATGAACTGTTGGAAGCGGGTCCGGTCTGCCACGGCCAGCAGGGGGACGGTCTCCGAGTACTGGAACCGTTGCGCGCCGACGAACTCGGCGATCGTGTCGCGTTCGATGGGCGTGATCTTGCGGGCCGCCAGCGCGCCGGTGACCAGGGCGTCCTCGCGGGAGAGCAGCTCCCTGGCCCGGTCGAGTGCGGTCAGGGTTCGTACCTGCCGCGCGATCTCCGCGTTGCCCGTCGACACCGCGTTGTAGATCGCGAAGGCCCCGTCGACAAGCGAGTTGAACTCGCTGAGCACGGTCGACCGCGCGATGCCTGTGACGTCCACCGCTCCGCGCATGGCCTCGAGCTCGCCGAGGCGGCCCGAGAGACCGTCCATCTGCTGTTTCAACTCGGACGGGAGGCCGTTCCGCAGCCCGCCGTCCAAGACGTTGCGTTGGAAGGTCATCCGGGCCACGTCGGTGCGGGCACGCTGCACGGTGAGAGACGAACGATCCGCTTCGTGGCCGACGCCAAGGGCCTCAAGGGAGAGACGCCGTTCCTGTCCCAGCTCGAGGACCAGCGCCTGTGTGGGCTTGATGAGCTTCGCGTCCAGGCTCTTGGCCTTCAGCAGGAGCCTGGTGTCACCGAAGCTGCCGCTCGCCGCGAACACCCACAGCACCAGGAGGGCTGCCAGTGGCACGACCAGCAACAAGATGATCTTTACTCTGATCGACTGCTGGCGGGACGCCATCACACCTCGCGGGACGGATACAGGGGGGACTCCCGAGTGTGATGCGACAGCGGGAGCGAGCTGGATCTTACTACGCAACTCACGAATTAACGTGATCTTCCGCCGATATCGGGTATTGATCGTTGCACTGACGTTACCGTCCCACCTTAGACACCTGGCCGTGAAGGCGGAAGGCACCGGAAAGTCACGCGTAGACGGGGTTACGATCTCCATCGTGACCCCCGACAACGATGTTCCCCAGCCACTGCCGGCCCGACGGCGCCGCACTCGCCCTGGCGGCCGCCATCGCGGCGGAGAGTCGTTCGCCATGCCGTCGGATGCCCCGGCCCTCGTCCTCGCCGCTTACGGGGCCCCTTACTTGGCCCCGGGCACCTCCGGGGCTCAGGTGGTCGCCGACCTCGCCGCGCTGACCGAGGCCGCGCACCCGGGCCTCACCATCCGCACCGCCCAGGTGGGAAGCGACGCCGAGGGCTTGGTGACCGTTCTCACCGCCCTCGGCGCGGAGTCCGTCCCAGGCCAGGAGATCGGCGTCAACGCCGTGGTGGTGCCCCTGGTGACCGGTCCGCATCCGGAATTCGAGGAGGCTCTGCGAAAGGCGGTGGCCGGAACTCCCGCCACCGTCTCCGCAGTGGTCGCCCAGCCCCTGGGCCCGCACCCGACGATCGCCCAGGCTCTGCATGGACGGCTCACCGAAGCCGGTCTCGCCCGCGCCGACCGGGTCCGGCTACTGACCATGGTCACCGCCGCCGACGGGGTCATCGTCGCCGTCACAGGCGGCGATACAGCCGTCAACGACGCCGAGATCACCAGTGTGCTGCTCGCCTCCCGGCTGGCCGTGCCGGTGGTCCCCGTCCTGCTCGACGGCGGGAGCGGCATCGCCGCGGCGGCCGCACAGCTGCGGCACTCGGGCTCGGCCAGAGTCGCCATCGCGCCGTGCGTCATCGGGCCCGAGGTCGATCTCGGGCTGCTCGCCGGTGCGGCCACCGAGGCCCGTGCGGAGTGTGCCGAGCCGATCGGGGCCCATCCCGCACTCGTCCAGCTCATCGCGCTTCGCTACGCCGAAGCCCTTGAGCGCGCCTGGGCCGCCGAATAGGCGTCCCCTCCGTGATCACGCAATCGACGCCACGTCGCTGTGCTCGCCGTGCGTGCCTCAGGCACGACCAATGATCGCGGAGGGGACGGGGTTCAGGCCCGGACGAGGGCGGTGCGCAGTCGGGTCAGGACGTCGTCGCTGACACCGGCCTCGCGCAGCAGCGCGGTCATGGTGCCGTGCCGGGCGCGCAGATGGGTGATCAGGTCGCGCATGGTCTCGTCGTCCGCGGTCATCGCGTCGCGAGGCACGTACTGATAGGTGTTCTCGTACGCCGCATGGCGCCGCAGCCGGGCGTCGATGGCGACGAGGTTCCGGCCGGTCATCGCATAGTCGGCGACGATGTCCTCATCGGAGACGCCTAGCGCGCCGAGGACGACGGCGCTCACCAGGCCGGTCCGGTCCTTGCCCGCCGCACAGTGGAACACCACGGCACCGGGGCTGTCCGCGATGGCGGTGATCGCGTCGGCCAGCGCCGTGCCCGTGGACGCCATGATCTTGGCGTAGCGCTGTGCCAGGGTGAGCTCGGTATCGGCCATGAAGGCGCCGTTGATCCCGTTGATGATCGGTGCATGCACGAAGGTCACCGCAGGATGATCGGCGTGTGCACGGAGGTCGCCGCCGTGCGAGCCGAGCGCGGTGAGCGGATGGACCGCGACCCCGTCGTGGCCGCGCTCGAAGTCCGAGCGCAGATCGATCACGGTGGTGAGGCCGAGCTCCGCCAGCCGGGCCACATCGGCCGGGGTCAGCTCGTGCAGCGCGTCGCTGCGGAACAGCCGCCGCCAGGCGATGTGCCCGCCGTCTGCCGGATAACCTCCGACGTCCCGGAAGTTCGCACAACCCTCGAGAGCGATCTCCCGCTCCATGATCCCCCGACCTCCCCACCGTGATCACGCAATGGTTATGAAAACTATTGCATGATCACGGTGGGTTTGACGGTTAACGGTTCCTGAACTTGGGGGTGCGCTTCTCGGCGTTGGCCATCAGGCCCTCGGCGAAGTCCTCAGTGAAGAAGGCCATCGTCTGGGTCCGGTTCTCCACCGCCAGGTGCTGTCGCAGGCTGGGTGCGCCCATCGACAGGTTGAGCAGTTCCTTGGTGTGCCGCAGCCCGTACGGCGACTTGGTGAGCAGTTCACCGGCCAGACACAGCGCGGCATCCAGGTCGGTGCCCTCGTCGGCCATCTCGGTGATCATGCCGAGGGTGTAGAGCTGTTCGGCCCTGAGCGTCTGCGACCGGTAGAGGATCTCAGTGGCCTTCGCCGGACCGATCACCCGCGGTAGCAGCCAGGACAGCCCCACATCGCCACCGGAGAGCCCGATGTCGGTGAACGGCGAAACGAATTTCGTCGTCGGATCGGCCACCCGCAGATCGCAGGCAAGGGCGATGGACATGCCCATTCCGGCGACCGGGCCGTGCAGGGCACCGATCACGGGCTGGGGAATCTCCCGGAGCTTGGCCACTGCCTCACCGCCGCGGGAGATGCCGCGAAAAATACGCTGCATCCGTCCCTCGGACGACTCGATGGAGGACGGGTCACCACCCTGGATGTCCATCCCGGCACAGAAACCCCGGCCCGCGCCGGTCAGCACGACAAGCCGCGTCTCGGTGTCCACCATCAGCTCGTCGAGGATCGCGTGCAGGTTCTCGACCAGCGCAGGGGTCACCGCGTTGAGCCGCTCCGGGCGGGACAGCGTGACGATCGCCACCCCGTCCCGCCGCTCGAAGAGCACGTCACTCGCGGGGGGACCCTCCCCGGCACCCCCCGCGCTTCCGGACACAGCGTTCCGCATTACTTGAGGGCCTCGAACAGCGGGCCCATCTGCTCGCCGGGGTTGGCCGGCACGATGTACGGAGCCTCGGCGTTGATGGCCGTCCAGTTCTCCGCCACGTCCTCGACGCTGAGCTCGTCCTTCTTGACCCAGCCGGGGCCCTCCGCGACGAACGCGCGGGCGATCCGGCCGCCGCCTACCGTGTAGGTCTCGCCGGTGGACTCGTTGCTCTCGTGCGCGAGGAAGACCACCAGCGGGGTGACCTTGTCGACGCCCAGCTTGTCGGCGAACTCGGCCGGGAACAGGTCAGAGGTCATCCGGGTGTAGGCCACCGGGGCGATCGCGTTGGCCTTGATGCCGTATTTGGCGCCCTCGATGCCGAGCGTCTTGGTGAAGCCGACCAGACCCATCTTGGCGGTCGAGTAGTTCGCCTGGCCGAAGTTGCCGAACAGGCCCGCGGGGGACGAGGTGTTGATGATCCTGCCGTACGCCTGGTTGCGCAGGTGCTCCCACGCGGCCTGGGCGACCAGGAACGAGCCGCGCAGATGCACGGCGATGACCCCGTCGAACTCGGCGGCGCTCATGTTCCTGAAGGACTTGTCACGCAGGATGCCCGCGTTGTTGATGACGATGTCGACCTTACCGAAGGTGTCGAGCGCGCTCTGCACGATCGATCGCGCGCCCTCCTCGGTCGCCACGTTGCCACCGTTGGCGACGGCCTCGCCGCCCTCCTTCTTGATCTCCTCGACGACCTCCTGTGCGGGGCCGCTGGAGGCACCGTCGCCCTTGACGTCGCCGCCCAGATCGTTGACGACGACCTTCGCGCCGCGCGCGGCGAGCTCGAGCGCGTGCTGCCGGCCCAGGCCGTGGCCCGCACCGGTGACGATCGCGACCCGCCCGTCGAACCGCAGTTCCGTCATGCCCTGTCTCCTCATTCGTCATCGTCACATCAACCGGCTCAACGGCATCATGCCCGGGGCCGCCGGCCTGGCCGCCGGGCAGCGACCCTCATGGTGTTACCCAGTGGTACCACTAAACCGAATCTTGCTCGGTATCCGCCCCTGCGCAACCGGTACGTCCGCTTAACGACGAGAAATGGAGAGAGGAGGAACGTGTAGGAGAAGACTGAGGTCAGAGCGCATCGTTGGTGGTCGCCGCCACCTCTGAAGTGCGGGTTTCGCTCAGCGACTGTCCTGTGATCGGCCGTTCGTCGGAGTGTTCTTGTGCGGCAAGGGGTTCGTCGGAGGCTTCGCGGCGGTGTTTGCGGATGCCCCAGACGGCCAGGGCGACCACGGCGATGATCGCGACTGCGACCGCGGCCCAGCGGCCGACGAGCTTGGCGGTGTGCTCGAAGGCCTGTCCGGTGTAGTAGCCGCCCAGGGTGAACACGGTGCCCCAGATGATGCCACCGATCATGTTGAAGATCAGGAAGCGGTGGTAGGGCATCTTCGAGCTGCCGACCAGTGCGGGCATCAGCGCTCGCAGCAGCGCGGTGAAGCGGCCGATGAAGACCGCGAGGGGGCCGCGTCGCCGGATCAGGTCCTGGGCTTTGCCGACCTTGCCCTGGTATTTGCGCATGGCCCGGGTCTCCAGCAGCCGAGATCCGTACCGCCGTCCGATCTCGTATCCGACCGAGTCCCCGACGACCGCGGCGACCACCACGATGAGCAGGAGCAGCGGCAGCGACACCCGGCCCTGGCTGGCCAGTACCCCGCCGACGACGATCGCGGTCTCACCCGGCAGCACGAACCCGAAGAACAGCGCCGCCTCGCCGAAGACCAGCGCCGCCACCACCGCATAGATCACCGGTCCGTGGAGTCCCAATAGAAAGTGGGTGATTCCAGACACCTGATCAACCCCCAGGACTCGGCTCCGTGGCTCCGATCGTATCCGCGCGGCCGGACCACCACATCAGACCTATGGGGGTCACCCGCTCAGACCTGCGGATGGTTGGTTCCAAGGAACCACCGGGCGGTCCCACCCGTCACTATGCTTGCCCGTCCTCGTACGACAGACAGCTGAGAGAAGGCCCCCCGCTGATCGGGCGGGGCAGCGGCGAGGCCATGCAGCTCGCCTATCAGGGTCAGGGCTTCGTGCTCATCCAGGCCAGCGAGGGCCCGACCGTGCCGACGCACAGCCATAACTGATATCGAGCGGCTCTTCTGGCCGCCGCCGCAGGACACGACTTGACGTGTCATCGGCGGCCAGGGTGACACATCTCACCAGCTCAGGGCCGTAGAGTGAGAATTAAAGGATCTTACCGAAACGTTGAGCGGTTATTGGTCAAGGTCCTCGATAATCAAGCGTAGATGGCTCTCGTCACCCGAGGCGTGCCTCAGTGGCGCGGGCCAGCGAGTAGCCTTGACTGGTTTCCAGAAACCCTTGCGAGCTGCGGAAGAGGGCGATCTCCGCCGTGTCGACAGAGTCGTCGCGTACAAGTGCCGACCCCAAGCACACAGATTTCGGCGCCAACGAGTGGCTGGTCGACGAGTTGTACCAGAAGTACCTCGAAGACCCGAACACCGTTGACCAGGCCTGGTGGAACTTCTTCGCCGACTACCAGCCGGACTCCCGGCCGGTCGCGAAGACCATCACTGCTGCGCCGACTCCGGCCAACAATGGCGCCGCCAGTGCGGCGGCGGCTCCCCCGACAGCCGCGCCTCCAGCGCCGGACCGGCAGGCCGCACCGGCCCGGCCCGCCGCACCGGCGAAGGCTCCGGCCCACGTGGCTCCGAAGCCCGCCGCGGCGGCTCCTCCGATTCCGGCCGGCGCGCAGGAGGTGCGCCTCAAGGGCGTGGCCGCACGCACCGTGGTGAACATGGAGGCCAGCCTGGCCGTACCGACCGCGACCAGCGTGCGAGCGGTGCCGGCCAAGCTGCTGATCGACAACCGCATCGTCATCAACAACCACCTCAAGCGTGGTCGTGGTGGCAAGGTCTCGTTCACGCATCTGCTCGGCTACGCCATCGTGCGGGCGCTCCAGGCGATGCCGGAGATGAACGCCGGCTACACCGAGGTGGACGGCAAGCCGGTGATGATCAAGCCGGAGCACGTCAATCTCGGCCTGGCCATCGACGTCAAGAAGGACGACGGTCAGCGGCAGCTCGTCGTGCCCAGCATCAAGGCCGCCGAGACCCTCGACTTCCGCCAGTTCTGGGCGGCGTACGAGGAGGTCGTCCGTAAGGCGCGCAACAACAAGCTGACGCTGGAGGACTTCCAGGGCACCACGATCAGCCTCACCAACCCGGGCACCATCGGCACGGTCCATTCCGTACCGCGGCTGATGCCCGGCCAGGGCTGCATCATCGGCGCCGGCGCGATGGACTATCCGGCGGAGTACTCGGGCGCCAACCCCGAGACGCTGGCCCGGCTCGGCATCAGCAAGACCATGACGCTGACGTCGACCTACGACCACCGGATCATCCAGGGCGCCCAGTCGGGTGACTTCCTGCGCCGGATCCACCAGCTGCTGCTCGGCGATGACGGCTTCTATGACGAGATCTTCGAGGCACTGCGGATCCCGTACGAGCCCGTACGGTGGGTCAAGGACATCACGGCGTCTCATGACGAGGACGTCGCCAAGATCGCCCGCGTGCACGAGCTGATCCACGCGTACCGGGTGCGCGGCCACCTCATGGCCGACACCGACCCGCTGGAGTACAACCAGCGCAAGCACCCCGACCTCGACATCAAGTCGCACGGCCTGACCCTGTGGGATCTCGAGCGCGAGTTCGCCACCGGCGGCTTCGGCGGCGAGCCGACCATGAAGCTGCGCGACATCCTCGGGGTGCTGCGCAACTCTTACTGCCGTACGGTCGGCATCGAGTACATGCACATCCAGGACCCGGAGGAACGGGCCTGGATCCAGGAGCGGGTCGAGATCCCGCACTCCAAGCCGGACCGTGAGGAGCAGCTGCACATCCTGCGGCGGCTCAACAGCGCCGAGGCCTTCGAGACGTTCCTGCAGACCAAGTTCGTCGGGCAGAAGCGGTTCTCGCTGGAGGGCGGCGAGTCGCTGATCCCGCTGCTCGACTCCGTCATCACGAGCGCCGCCGAATGGCATCTCGACGAGGTCGTCATCGGCATGGCGCACCGCGGCCGGCTCAACGTGCTGGCCAACATCGTCGGCAAGTCCTACGGCCAGATCTTCGGCGAGTTCGAGGGCAACCTCGACCCGCGCAGCGCCCAGGGCTCCGGTGACGTGAAATACCACCTGGGCGCCGAGGGCGACTTCGTCGCTCCGGACGGCGCGAAGATCCGTACGTCTCTGGTGGCCAATCCGTCGCATCTGGAGGCCGTCGACCCGGTCGCCGAGGGCGTCGTCCGTGCCAAGCAGGACATCCTGGACGTCGGTGAGGCGGGCTTCACGGTCCTGCCGATCCTGATCCACGGTGACGCGGCGTTCGCCGGTCAGGGCGTGGTCGCCGAGACCCTCAACCTGTCGCAGCTGCGCGGCTACCGCACCGGTGGCACCGTGCACGTCGTGGTCAACAACCAGGTCGGCTTCACCACCGCGCCGGAGTACTCACGCTCCAGCGTGTACTGCACCGACGTGGCCCGGATGATCCAGGCGCCGATCTTCCACGTGAACGGCGACGACCCCGAGCAGTGCGCGTGGATCGCACGGTTCGCCTTCGAGTACCGGCAGGCGTTCAAGAAGGACGTCGTCATCGACCTGGTCTGCTACCGGCGGCGCGGGCACAACGAGGCCGACAACCCCTCGTTCACCCAGCCGCTGATGTACGACCTGATCGACGCCAAGCGCTCGGTCCGCAAGC
>JAOPYO010000069.1 GCA_025964575.1 Actinomycetes bacterium | reverse complement strand
TGCAGCGGATGGATCGGCAGCCGGCGTTCGTTCTCCTTGCCCGACTGTGACATGACCCCGAGGCTCAGCTGATCCACGTGTGCTCCTTTGATCGAGGTGCGAGTAGCACAGGCCACCGTGGTGGAGCTCGCACGGCGGCCGGGGCGTCCTGGCGGACGCCGGTAGGGGGAGGAAGGGGGCTCTCCGCCGCACCGGCATCGGCAGAGGGTCTCCACCCTACGTGACGGTTCAGCCACAAGACCTCCGCAGAGGCAAGATCAAGGTGCCGTGCGCCGAGGAATGTCATCCGCGGTGGAACGAGCCCCGCCCGTGCCCTGGACTACGGGATCACCGGGTCGCGGATCTCTGCGTGGCATCAATGGGTCGGCCGCCAAGGGGGAACAGCCCGTGGTCCGGATGATGTCCGTCGTGCCATACGCGAAGCTCCTCACCGTCGATCGCGTGGCCGGGATCTTTGGGGCCGATCGCGTCGATGGCGCCGTACCGCGGGACGAACGGCGCCAGCAGCCGCAGGATCTGCGTGACCGCGCTGTTCACGTCGCCGCAGGGTGCGAGCAGGTTGCCTGACGAGCAGCGGAACCACCACACCAACGCGCCGGGGGTGCTCCCAGGGCCCGGGACGGTGCTGACACTTTCCCCAAGGACCGGCAAGGTCGGATGCCATACGCGCAACCGCAGCAGGCCACCATCGCTACGCCGCACGCAGTCGTACTCGACTTCGCCCAGCGCGACGGCCAGCCGGTCGAGATGGACCGCCGAGTTAACTCTCATGCGATTCTCCCGCCTTGGTCACGAAAAGAGGGAAGGACGTTGCCCTGCACCGCCCCTTGCGGCGGGGCGGCCAGGACGGCTGTCACCGGGACATGGCGATGACCGTGCGGCGCTCATGGGGGGAGTTGCCGGGGGTCGCCGTGGGTGGGCCATTGTTCGGTGGAGCGGGTGTGCTGCTCATTCAGGCTGGCCACCATGGCGTAGGCCACGGTCGCATTCATCTTGATAAGCACAGCGGGCTGGCCCGTTGCGTCTACGTATGGGGAGATCGTGCAGGAGTCGTCCAAGCCGCGATGGTTGAGCCACTGCTGCATTGCTCTCTGCAGGTCGGCAGCGAGCCGGAGGGCTTGTTGATCGCTGTCTTTGAGATATCGCATGCCGACCTTCCGCCGGTCAGACCACGGTGGTGAGGGGAGTTGCACGACGCTTGTGCGGTTCCTGCGGATGGAGATCTCAGCCAGTGAGCACGGACCCTGCGAGAACTGGGTGAAGGCAGGGGGGATGGGCCCGCACCGATCCAGGGCGAAAGATCAGGCTCGCCCGAGCCCGTCCCGGTTCGGCTGCTGCCCGGCGGGCTCAGGTAGGGCGCGGCCCGCCGCGCCGGCACCCTTGGAGCGCAGGTCACCGCCACCCCGCTCGTGAGTCGCCAACCACCCTCGAGGGTGCCGGGGCCTGCTGGCATCGGAATCTCCGCAGAGCTGGTGAATCATGGCGCGTGCCGACCATCCTGCTCTGCCGAACTTTCAGGCGCAAGCACAATTGATAGAACAATCGCAAGAACGAACAAATGCACGTACGGATGCACGTGCAGGCGCTATCGTGCAAGGAGAGGCCATCACTGATAACGGGGCGAACGAGGTGGGGCGGATCCGGCAGGACCAGGCGTGAGGGCGTTCGCAGCAAGTTCGCAGCAAGGAAGAGCTCGCCTACTTGCCGACAGCCATGGCGTCGCGGATCGGAAGGCTTCTGCAGAAGCGACAGGAACCAGATTTGAGGGGGTCGAAGTTGCAGACCTACAACGGCATGCCCGCCTCCGGGCTGCAGGGGGTCGCCTGGCATAAGAGCTGTCACAGCAACCCGAACGGGAGTTGCCTGGAAGTGGCCGAGCTGCCTGATGGGTCGGTCGCCGTCCGTAATTCTCGCTATCCCGGTGGTCCTGCCTTGATCTATACCCCGGCGGAGATCACGGCGTTCCTCCTGGGAGCGAAGGACGGCGAGTTCGACTACCTGATCCGCTAGTACTACCTTCCTCATTCGGCCCGGGTAGACCGCTGTGATCCGACAGCGCCAGTGATGCGTCGTTTGTGATATCAACGGCACTATCGAAGCGATGGGCGCTGCGGGATCGAGCAGGGTCGTGCCCGGCTCTCAGCGCAGGATGGCGGTACGCGGTCGAGCACGGCGTGAGGACATATGACCGGCTGTGCAACTGGAACCGGAGAGTGAGACACTTGAGCGGGTCTACCCCGGCGACACGTGACCGCCCCAGGGAGCATCCATGAGCGCGGGTCAGGTGGGAAACAGCGCGTCCACCATAGGGGTGCTCACCGGTGCACGCGGCGGACCGACGGCGTTGCGAATCATGCTCGGTGCCCAGTTGCGCCGGCTTCGTGAGGACAAACACCTCACCCGCGAGGAGGCCGCAGCAGCGATCCGGGCGACCCACTCCAAGATCAGCCGCCTGGAGCTGGGTCGCAGCGGCTTCAAACAACGCGATGTGGCTGACCTGCTCACCCTGTACGGGATCACGGACGAGCAGGAACGCGAGGCGCTGCTGGCACTCGCCCGGCAGGCCAGCACCCCGGGCTGGTGGCACCAGTACAGCGACATCCTGCCCAGCTGGCTGGAGGTCTACGTCGGATTGGAAGCGGCCGCTTCCATGATCCGCAGCTATGAGGTCCAGTTCGTCCATGGCCTGATGCAGACGGAAGGCTACGCCCGCGCGGTCACCCTGCTCGCCAACACGAATGCACCCGACGGTGAGGTCGACCGCCGCGTCAACCTCCGGATGAGGCGCCAGCGGCTGCTCACCCAGACGGGCGGCCCCAGGCTGTGGGCCGTGCTGGACGAAGCGGCGCTGCGGCGTCCCCCGGGCGGCCCCAAGGTGATCCGCGCCCAGCTGGAGCACCTGCTCGAGATCACCGCGCTGCCGAACGTCACCCTTCAGATCGTCCCGTTCCATGCCGGCGCCCACGCCGCAGCCGGTGGCCCGTTCACCATCCTGCGATTCCCCGAACCGGACCTGCCCGACGTGGTCTACCTCGAACAACTCAACAGCGCGCTCTACCTCGACAAACGCGAGCACGTCAACGACTACATGAACATCATGGATCAGCTGTGCGTCCAGGCCGAAACCACCGCCGCCACCAGACGCATGCTGAGCGCGGTCCTCAAAGAAACCTAGAAACACCCCGCAAAGCCACACCGGGCGCGCCGCCGGGGGAGTCGGTCGCAAGCGATAGCGCTCCCGCCGGCCGTCAGGCGGCACCCACCCGCGCGGGTGCCGCGTACAGCGGGTCGGCGACCGTGCGAGGGGTCAGACGGTGGTGCCGAGGCCTCCGTCCACGGGAATGACCGCGCCCGTGACGTACGCGCCCGCCCGGCTCGCCAGATAGACCGCGACGCCAGCCATGTCGTCGGGACGGCCGATCCGTCGCATCGGTGCCATCTCGGCGATCGCGTCGCCGAACGTCTCGAGGGTGGCGGCCATCATCTTGGACTCGAACGGCCCGGGGGCGACGGCGTTGACCGTGATGTTGCGGGGGCCCAGCTCGCGGGCGAGCACCCGGGTCAGGTGATGCAGGCCGGCTTTGCTGGCGGAATAGGAGTAGGTCGGCACCGAGGGCACGTGCAGGCCGTCGATGCTGCCGACGTTGATGATCCGCGCGGGATCGTCGCGGGTCCCGGCGGCCTCGAGCAGGGGCAGGAAGGCCTGGGTCAGGAAGAACGGGGCCTTGAGGTTGAGGTCCACCACCTTGTCCCACGCGGAGGCCGGGAACTCCTCGATCGGGGCGCCCCAGGTGGCACCGGCGTTGTTGACCAGCACGTGGAGGGATCCTTCGTGCTCGCCGACCTCACCGGCCAGCCGCAGGCACTCCTCCGCGGTGGACAGGTCCGCGGGGATCGCCGTGACGGTCCCGTACTCCTTGAGCTCCTGCTCGGCGGCGGCGCAGCCGTCCGCCTTGCGCGAGCTGATGTACACCCGCGCACCGGCCTGCAGCAGGCCCCGCGCCATCATCAGCCCGATTCCGCGGGTGCCGCCGGTGACGACGGCGGCCTTACCGGACAGGTCGAACAGATTCATGATCTCTCCATGTCGGGTTGGTTCATGGCCTAGTGACCCGCCGGCACATCAGCTCCAGGGCGCGTTCGGCGATTCCGAGTGCCCGCATGCAGTGGTGGACGCGGCCGGGCCCGAGACGTTCCTGGGCGATCCGGAACCCTTCCCCTTCACCGAGCAGGAGGTTCTCGGCGGGCACCCCCACGTCCTCGAACGAGACCTCAGCGTGACCGCCGTGGGTACCGTCGTCGTACCCGAACACCTGAAGGCCGCGGCGGACCGTGACGCCGGGGGTGTCCTTCGGCATGAGGATCATGCTCTGCCTGCGGTGGCGCGGGGCGTCGGGATCGGTCACACCCATCACGATGAGGATCGTGCATTCAGGGCTGAGCGCACCCGTCGACCACCACTTACGCCCGTTGAGCACGTAGCCGTCAGTACTGCGTTCAAGGCGGCAGCTCTTCCTCGGGAGAAGTATCGGCGAGAATTCATACCGACTGGTCGGTATGTGCATATTAGAAACTGATGGGAGGATCGTCAATCAGGCGACGAGTCCCGCAGTGCACGATGGTGAGTAGGGTTGGCCGGGAGTGGGCACGAACGGGCCGGCTCGCGGGTGTAAGGGGAAAGCGACGTCATGGCAGGTACCTCCCTCTCGGACCGGGAACGCGCGGCGGCCGTCCCGGAACGGCTGTTGCTGGTGGCGACCCGCCTGTTCGCGGAGAACGGTTTTGAGAGCACATCGGTCCAGGAGGTCGTGGCGGCGGCAGGTGTGACCAAGGGTGCGATGTACCACTATTTCGCGTCGAAGGATGATCTGTTGTATGAGATCTACCATCGGTTGCTGGCCATGCAGATGAAGCGGCTGGAGCGGCTGGCGGGCGGTCCGGGAACCATCGAAGAGCGTCTCCGTGCGGCTGCCACTGATGTGATCGAGACCAGCTTCCGCCATCTCGACGAGTTCGTGGTGTTCTTCCGGTCGATGCACATGCTGCCCAAGGAGAAGCAATCGACCGTACGAGCGGAACGGCGCCGCTATCACGACCGGTTCCGCTCACTCGTCGAAGAAGGTCAGCAGGCAGGGATCTTCCGGGCCGATATTCCGGCGGACATCGCCGTCCACTATTTCTTCAGCGCGCTGCATCAGATCGGCACGTGGTACCACCCCGGCGGCAGGCTGGGCGCCCATGCCGTCAGCGAGTACTACGTGGATCTGCTTCTGGGCGGGCTCCGGGCGCCGCGGTAGTCACGAGCTCGGCCGCAGCGGCTTTCTGCCGATTCGGCATGCCCGCGGCTCAGCCTTGCGGGCCGCCGGCCACGTAGATGACCTGTCCGGACACGAACGAGGACTCCTCGCCCACGAGGAAGGCCACGGTGGCGGCGATGTCGTTGGGCTGACCGACCCGTCGCACCGGGATCTGCTTGGCGGCCGCCGTCTGCATCGCCTCGAAGTCCACGCCCATGCGCTCGGCGGTGGCGGCGGTCATCTCGGTCACGATGAAGCCCGGGGCGATCGCGTTCACCGTCACGCCGAACTTGCCCAACTCGAGGGCCAGGGTCTTGGTGAAGCCCTGCAGTCCCGCCTTGGCCGCCGAGTAGTTGGCCTGGCCACGGTTGCCCAGCGCCGAGGTGGACGAGAGGTTGACGATCCGCCCCCAGCCCGCGGCGGTCATGTGCGTCTGCACGGCCCGGCTCATCAGGAACGCGCCGCGCAGATGAACGGCGATCACCGAGTCCCAGTCGAGATCGGTCATCTTGAACAGCAGGTTGTCGCGGATGATGCCCGCGTTGTTCACCAGCACGAGCGGAGCGCCGAGGTCTGCGGTGATCCGTGCGACGGCGGTCTCGACCTGGGTGGCGTCGGTGACGTCCACACCGACGGCCAAGGCGCGTCCGCCTGCTTTCTCGATGGTCTCGACGGTGCCTGCGCAGGTGGTCTCGTCCAGATCGCAGACGGCCACGGCGAATCCGTCCCGGGCCAGGCGTAGTGCGGTCGCCGCGCCGATGCCACGGGCCGCGCCGGTGACGACAGCGATCTTGGTGTCGGTCATGGATTCACTCCTCGGTCGAGTCAGCTGGTGGCACCGCCTCCGTGTCCACGTCCGTTCGACATGTCCTTTCAACGAGGCAACGCGTGCACATTAACATGCACATACCGACTGGTCGGTACGAGCCGAGTGCCCACCTCGCGGGCCGATGGCCACGGTCAGGGGTGTATCCGGACCTATCTCATATATAGGAACTTTTCGGTCATGGGATGGGGGTGGCCGGTGGGTGGAGCGGTCAGATCCAGGCTGCCTGGCGTCGGGGTGGGCCGGAACCCCCGCCGGCTGTGATCCGGTCCTGGATCTTTCCGGGCCGGGGCAGACCTTCATGCCCGGGTCACGGGTGTCTCTGTTCATCCCTACGCCAAGGTGCGGCCGAAGAGGGCTGAGGATGCCACCCGGGGGCTACCGGGCGGTCTCCGTCAATGCCCTGCCACCGGCTGCCCTGCTGCCCGTGGGCGGCCACTGGGAGCCGGACACGTTCGGTCATCCGCTAAGCCGATCTTGACGCTTCCCTGAACGAGAAACCCCAGGTCAGGTGCCTGATGCGGGTCAGACCGCACTCCGGAAGTGGTCACGGAGAGTTGAAAGCGACGCCGGGTGGATACGGGGGCAA